>JBCCQK010000793.1:0-1792 GCA_039024375.1 Bacteroidota bacterium | reverse complement strand
GCTGGTTTATCGGAATGGTCTCTGCTCTCTATTCTAAATAGTTAAGAATAAATTTAATATCGTGAGTTTTTAAGAAAGCTACTGTTGACGCAATGGTAGCTTTTTTTAATTTATTTCTTTTTCACAAACTAAAATACCCAATTTATCATCTGGTAAAGTAGCCGCAAACAAATAGGTATTTCCACCATCTTTAATCCCCAATTTCTTCTTGATTTGAGCTACCGAATACGGAAAGTTTCGAGTCGTAATGTTTGCTTTCTTTTTATTTAAATGCGGAAGTACTGTTTTTTTATTAAAATTTTCAACGGCATTACAAACAAAAATCCGTCCTGGAAAATTAGCGTCCAATTGGTCGGAAGTGTATAAATGCGTATTGGGATGCAATTTCGCTAGGTTGAAATCAATGGCCACTTCGTTGAAAAGGCCCGCTTTTAAAATAGCAGCGTTGGGTTCGTAGAGGTATTTTTTTGGAACACTGTAATTTAGGTTTGACAAGTCTCGGTTGACAACACTTTGGTAGTGAATCTCAGTTTCCTTTTTTAATAAGTTGACGGTTTCAAGAGTAATCCTTTCTGTAACCGAATCTTCTTTTGCATCCAATATCAATAACAATTCCTTTACTTCATTTTGCACCGCCAAAACAATTACTCGCCTTACATTTTGCAGTTGTACAATCGCCTGTTGAATATCCAGCATCGGAGAAACTTTCAATAACACTTTTTTAGCTTTCTCATTTAATAAATCATTGATTACTAGCACATTTGGGAAGTAGCCTACTAAGCCTATTTTTCGGCTACCAACATCATCTCGACGAGCAGGGTCCAAATAAATCCAATCAAAAATTTGTTGCGTATTCCTTAGAAAATTCAGCGAGTCTTCATTCCGAAGCGTAATGTTATTTGCATTTAATACCTTAAAATTATGCAGGACAACGTGGAATAAATCTAGATTTTTTTCAACATAGTGAACTTGTTTTATTTTTTGAGCAAAGTGATAGGTATCGACACCAAAGCCCCCCGTCATATCTAATAAAGCATCACCATCAACTAGATTAGCCTTCCATGCGGCTGTTCTTTCCGAAGAACTCTGCTCAACGGATACTGTTGCGGGATAGACGACTTCGGGCTGATTGAAAAGAAACGGAAGTTTATTTTTCGCTTTCCGTTTACCGTGCAGCTGTTGTAGAACAAAGCGATTATCGTAGCCCTCGACTAGTTTTTTTTTGAAGGCTAATTGAGCAAGGTTTTTGTTATAATTCTTTTGAACGAATTGTTGAAGGGCAGATGTAGGTGTAGTGGGCAATTACTCTTGGGTTTTCAATAGTTTTTTATAAGCAAAAATATCGGCGGCGCTAATTTCAAAGTCTTCTAAAGCGGGTTGTCCATTGCAAATTCGCTCCCCATCGCAAATTGTTACTTGATTGGGTGCTGTGTAAACGTACACCTCTTCAAAATCGGGGAAAATATGCCAAACGACTTTTACGCCCGCCACAAAATATTCGTGCATCTTTCTTTGAACTCGATTGATGTTATCGGTGGGAGAAATGACTTCGCCGACCCAAGGAGCGACTTGGTTCTCCCCGTTAATCATTTTCTCTTCTTGCTCTTTAGAATAAATCGCCAAATCGGGACGTCTCAGTTGATGTTCGCCCGTTCTCATATCTGTCTCTGATATGAAAATACCACCTTGTTGATATAGCTCAGTACCGTTAAATAATCGAGATAAAATTTTGAAGATGGAAATTTGTGTTTGGTTCATACTGCTTGTTTTCTCAATTTTTCCATTGTTCCAT
>JBCCQK010000792.1:0-1889 GCA_039024375.1 Bacteroidota bacterium | reverse complement strand
TCTACAAGGTAAAAATTCTCTACATAGCATCGCTACGGAGATAATTTTTAACGAAGTAGAATTGAAAAAGAGTCCATCATAAAATGTGTCGATTATTTGTGGTTAGGTACTTATATAGGTAATTTTCATTGAGTGAGTACTTCACTGCAAAGAGGGACAAAAGTAACCGATTTGGCTAGTAAACCCAAAAAATCGGGTGTATTTCATTTTTCGTTTCTAAGCGCCTATTATTACTCGTTTTTCTTCGTTAAGCGTTGCCAATAAGTCAAAGCACTGTCCATAATTTCCTTATTTTCTTTTTCAGTTAAATTAGGCACTTTTTTAAAAAGGGCTTTTATCCCTTTTGTCCAATCCTCTAGCCTATTATCAGCGAGCGCTTTTCTTAGTTTGGCAATACGAATTTTGGGAAACTTAGTGAGTTCACTAAGTAAATCTGTAGAAATTTGAGGCATATTTAGGAGGAGTCCAACGAGCATCTCTAATTTTCCTTTTATCTTGCCTTCAATCTTGCCTTCAATCTTGCCCTTAACTAATCCTTCGTTTACAGCAATATCATAAGTGGTCATAAACTCTTTTTTTGCAGAAATTGGAAGTGACGGTATGACTTCTTCAATCTCTTCTTTTTGTAAGTCAAATGTTTGAAAAATATACAAAATGAACATTCGAAGGTAAGTCGTAGTCACTCTACCTTCTGGGTGCTGTTGAACAAATATAAAAAATTTATCAAAATTCCTCAATACATATTTTTTGTCATTTTTATGCTTGAAAAGTAGGAGCATCGTTTTGAGTATTTCGATGTCTATACGTTCAATTTCAACATCTGTATGGTCTTGGAGGTTGACGAGGACATATTCTATCGACGGCACATATTTATCAAAAGTAGCAAGAGATGAGGAAAATAGGTCCAAGAATGTTTTGTTTTGCCATTTTTCTCTTCCGTGGTACAAAAGAACGGGTAATATCAAAGTGGGGATAAATTTCTTTCTCTTTCGATTTTTTTCCTTCTTTTTGGCCGCTTTCCACTTATTTTCTTGCTTTTTATACCCGTTAACTGTGTAGGAAAGAAGCTGCAAATCGGGCAGCTCATACTTGCTTTTATGTTCGAACAAAATGCTGATAAATACCTCTTCGTCCTTTTTTTTACAAGCGTAGATAATATCCGAAAAATAAGGAGCTAATTCTTCAGTGATATAACTAGTCGGCTGTTGTCGAAAAGAAGTTAAATCTAAGGATTCAACGATGTCTTTGGGGAAAAAGTGTTTGACCAATGCAACGGCAGCATCGGGCAACTCCATTACCTTTTCAAAAAGGTTATTGTGGGGATTATTGACTTTCATGGTGTTTTCTCATTGAGGTCGGATAGGGGCTTTATTCTAAAACTTTGGTGGTTTTACGTTTTTAAAGTGACCGTTTAACTGCGCCCTGCGCTTACTTTCTTCCATGTTTTTAACCATTGGAATGAGCTTTTCCAAGTGCTTAATCACAAACTGCTGGCGTTCTAATTCTGTTGGTATGGTCAAGAGTCCATACTCTTGTTGAATGTTCAAGCCGATGTAATGCGCCACGTCGTACACCCGAAACATGGAGGGGCTTTTAGGCGTCTTTTTATTCATTTTTAAAATGGCGAACAATTCCTCAATCTTGGTCAAAATGCGTTCGTTCAGAATGAGGTCTGAATCGTCCGTTTGGGTCAATCGAGTAATATCTGCCCCAGGGTAGAGTTTGCCCGGTGCCACAGAGTAAAACTCTTTCGTTTTGAACACACCAACACCTTGGGTTTTGATGTCCAATTCTCCATTTTCATATTTCTTTTCGATGGCTAATAGGCGTAATTCCGTCCCGATGGGCATTATCTCTTTATTGATAAAAGCGGGAATCCCAAAAGTTGT
>JBCCQK010000791.1:0-1951 GCA_039024375.1 Bacteroidota bacterium | reverse complement strand
TTTTTTTTTTTTTTTTTTTTTTTTTTTTTTTTCTAAATAAATGGGGCCCCCCCACTCTATGGGCTGCAACCACTAGACCTATTCGGAATCAATTCTAGTGAAATAGCATTTGACTTCTTTGGCGAATAT
Source organism: Bacteroidota bacterium (assembly GCA_039024375.1). GTDB lineage: Bacteria > Bacteroidota > Bacteroidia > Chitinophagales > Saprospiraceae > JAFMDF01. The sequence continues at coordinate 1,822 of JBCCQK010000791.1, read as the reverse complement.
CCATAGAATTGAGCGACAAAGACGGAAAATAGACAGAAATGAAGGGAATGACCCTTTTTTGAAGGTTAATGTCGAGGGATTTCTTTGATTTAGCGGAGAAAACCCGTTGTATTGTGATTGGATAAATTATCAGATTCCGCACATGGTTCGATTGCTTAAACATCTCCTTTTTTGGACAATTATTCTTTTTTGGACGAGTACTATTTACGACTACGATGGGCTTTTCGGCTGGCATTTTGTGTGGTTTAATTTGGTACGCCTCCCGCTAATAATGGCGGCTACTTATGCGACCATTTATTACCTGCTTCCTCAATATATTTTTCAGAAAAAACAATACGTACGATTTGGTCTTAGCTTCGCCCTTCTGTTCGTCGTCACTACCCTACTCGACCGTTGGCTGATTGGTTCGGAATTAATTAATCGGATTTTGGCAGAAACGAAACTAACCTACACGTTTTTTAACGAAATTCCATTACTGAGAAATGCTTTCGTTCTGTTAGGGATTATTGGATTGGCGACGCTTGTGCAATTCCTACAATTCCATCGACAATTTTCTGTGCTTACTCAAAAAGAGAAAGTCTCCAATAAAAAAGAACCCGTAAAAAAATTAAAATAAGTAGTAGAAAAACCAGCGGAGGCGACTACTTTTTTACTCAAAAGCGGTCCTGTAACCCATATATTGGATTGTAAAGATATTTTTTATTTAGAAAAAGACGAAAATTATGTTGTCTTCCACACGGCCGAAAAACGCTTTTTGCAACGAACGACGCTCAGTAAATTAACCCCGCAATTACCCGTTTCTTTTTGCCGAGTGCACCGCAGTTTTATTATTTCGATGGATAAAGTTGAACGGATAGAACACGATTTTTTAATCGTTAAAGGGAAGCAGATTCCCATTGGTCGTACTTATCGAGATGATTTCAGAGCGAAAGTGAAGCAAGTGTAAATTAAAATACTATCCAATTAACCGCTTTTCCTCCACCATCCTAATCAATTCGGCTGAGGTATGCGTGTGGACTCCCCCTTCGATGGTTTGCGCCAGTCTGACCATTGCTTGGCCGACCGTTTCCGCTTGAATAGGCGTATAAATCCCTAGTAAGCCATCCGTAAAACGACTAAAAGTCGTGGAGATTTTGGCAGCAATCTGTTCACCGATACGAACCTCATTTCGATTTCCCAATAGCAAGCTGGGTTGTAAAATGTGGATGGCCCAAAAGGGTAATCTTTTGACGGCTTCCTCCAACTGGCCTTTGACTTTTGGATACAGGAAAAAGGAATCTTTGTCGGCTCCCACGGAGGATACTAACAATAGTTGGTTAGCGCCATTCATAGCAGCAAATTTGGCAGCGTGGAAACAGTAGTCAAAATCAACTTTGATGAAACCATCTTTCCCCGCTTTAGCCCGCGTTGTTCCTAGACAGATGAACACATCATCTCCTTTCATTTTCTTGGCATCGGCTTCCATTTCATCAAAGTCGATGATGTATTGCACCAACTTTTCGTGCTTGACGGGCAGCAGAGACCGTCCAAAACTTAGTACTTTGGTATAGCTGTCGTTCTTCAGTAGGGATTTTAAACAGTAGCTTCCAACTAGTCCACTACCTCCAAAAACCAACGCCGTCTTATTATTTTTAACAATTTGCATACCTTGAGAAAATGTAAAATTTAAAATTACAAATTCAAAATCTAAAAGTACTGACAATCAGAAAGTTAAAATTTTAAAAATGTAAATTTATTTTTTCACTATTCCTTTACAAGAAAATCTTTTAATATCAGTTCGTGTTTATTCTGAAATTTTTCGTAGAGAAAGTGGTTCCAGCAA
>JBCCQK010000790.1:0-2044 GCA_039024375.1 Bacteroidota bacterium | reverse complement strand
CTTTATGAACTTTATGGTAAAAAATAGTACTAAGCAGTAACTAATTTTTAATGAGATAATTTGGAAAGCACTTCTTATTTATTGCAACAATTTTGGGGGTTTTCCATTCTACAATACAAGGATTGTATTAACGAGAAATTGTACAAACGTGTCCGTACGGAAAGAATGGAAGTCCTGTGCTCTCGTTAAACCGAAAGACTCATTATAATCTACCAATCATGTCTAAAGAAAAAGAAACATTCGTTAATCCCATCGACAAAGATAAAATCGCCGAAAATCCGCATTTGCTACCTTATGCGCATACAGTTGGTGGTGCGGTTATTAAGCCCATTGATAAAGGGAAGGTCAAAGGATTAGCCGTTGGGGCGATGTACGAACAGACGGAAATGCAGCTGGACCAAATCCGAGAGCAAATTAATTTGCTTGCCGAGCAAGCTAATAAAATAAAAGAGCGGGTCGAAATCTCCGAAAGTATATATCAAGCCGAAATCAGTTTTAAACCTTTAATTGGTAAAACGTACCATTTATACCAAAGGGAAAACGGAAAATATTTAGTCTCCATGGTTGCGCCGGGTGAATGGGGTAGAAAAAGCCCATTGGAATTTAAAGCAACGGTCAAACTGCTGTCTGACCATACTTGGGATATTTTGGATAAGCCCGAAAATTTTGAAATTTGATTCAAGTAGGTAGGCTACGAAATTCTTATTTACTGTAGCTTTGCTTTGTATGAAAATTTTACATTTTTCTTCTGCTTTGTCTTGGCGAGGTGGCGAGCAACAAATAGCTTACCTCTACGAAGAGTTAGCTGCTAAAGGCATCAAACAATGGATTTTCTGTGTTCAAAAAAGTGCTTTGGCGGCTCATTGCCTACAAAATAATATTCCTCACTTTACCTACCAAAAACGCTTCTCAGTTAATCCCATCGTTGCCTTTCAACTTAAAAAAATCATTCAACAGCAGTCTATTGACTTGGTGCATTTACACGATGCGCATGCGCATACCTTTGCGTTTATGAGTACTTTTTTGGGTGTAAAAAACCCATTTGTATTGAGCCGTAGAGTAGACTTTCCCGTCAAAAATAATTGGTTGTCTATCCGCAAGTACAACCACCCTGCCATCAAAAAAATCATCTCCGTTTCTCGCAAAGTACAAGAAGTTCTAGCGCCCGCTATTTCGGATAAAGAGAAATTAATAGTCATTCACAGTGGAATTGATATAGAAAAATTCCAGTTTTCAAATGCTAATATCCTACGAAATCAATACCTCATTCCAAGCAAGGTTCCCATCATTGCCAACGTTGCGGCGTTGGCGGCCCACAAAGATTACTACACCTTCGTTGATACTGCTGCTGTTTTACTCCACAAAAATCCATCTTTGAAATTTTTAATTATTGGCGCTGATGGGGGAGAAGCGGCAAATATTAGCAACTATATTGCCCAAAAAGAACTGGAAAAAGATATTATCTTAACAGGCTTTCGAACGGATATTTCTCAAATTCTACTTGAAATAGACGTTTTTTTATTCACTAGCAAAGAAGAAGGTTTAGGGACTGCTGTCCTAGATGCGTTGGCGAGTGGCGTTCCTGTAGTGGCCACTGCCGCTGGTGGTGTTCCAGAAATTATTGAGGACGGGGTGAATGGTTTTTTAGTGCCTATTGGGGCGGCTGAGGAGTTGGCGAGGAAGGTTGTTCACCTTCTAAAGGACTCGGAAACACGTCAGCGATTTATTCAGCATGGAAAGGAAACGACGGAAAGGTTTTCGAAGCGTAGGATGGCTGAAGAAACGCTGAAAATGTATCAAATGATTGTTGAGCAATAAATTGTCATAATCAACATTTATGCGATAGTTCGATTTTTATAAGAAAGCCTTTTAGGTACACTTGGCTCGTGCCAGATTCGTGAGAGATTGATAGAATGAATAGGGCTTCTAGTGGTTCAAGTCCTAAGTAACTGATAGTTTAATCGAGCGTATTTTTTCGCTAGGCAAGGCATTTTTTTTGAGAATAGCCGTCGCTCTTTAAGAAAAAAATAACGTAGCATAGCGG
>JBCCQK010000789.1:0-2116 GCA_039024375.1 Bacteroidota bacterium | reverse complement strand
TTTTTAGCCGACTGCGTTTTATAACTTAATGTATTCACGCTAAATCAATTTTAATACGTTCTTTTAAACAAACATAAAATAGTTTGTCAAAGAACATTTTAATAATAAAAAATGCCCCGAAAGGCTACTTTTTCAAAAAGCTGTGCAAAGGTAGGTGTGTTTTAAACATAAAACAAGCATTTTAGATAACTATTTTTCACCACACCTTTATAACTAATTGAAAATCAGTTGTAATTTCGCACAAAAAAATTAGTAGGTTTAGTTTTAAGAAGATTGAATAATGCTTTTTAGGTGGCATTACGGTAGGAATTTAGAATGGGTCTCGACTCGAAAGAGTCGAATTACTTTTATCGCTACGGGATAGCTGCAAGACAACTCTCCCAAGTCAAACAAAAAATCTCCCGCATTTATTTTTAAGTGCGGGAGATTTTTGTCGCTACTTTATGGAAAAATCAACCTTAATTTTAAGGTTTCAACCCATCATCTTTTATCCACCTGTTAAGATTAGGACAACCTCGGTAAGTATTTTCGATATTAATGAATGTAGCATCAATTTTTTCTTCCACCCAGTTTTCAATAAACTGCGATTTTTTCTCATTGACGGCTGCCGTTTGGATTTTGGAATAGTCTGTTTCCAAACTAGCTTTGTGTGGGTCTGTTCGGGATTGTAGCATAATGATTCGAAAGAACTTTTCCCCTCGAGGGTCCAAGTATTCGATAGGAGATGAAATATCTCCTACCTCCATCGTGTCAATGGTAAAGTAAATATCGGGCTCTAAATCACCTACTTCAAAAATCGCATTTTGTGTTTGCGGATTGACAATTAACCCATCGTTATTAAAACTTTGTACTTTATCATTCGAATACCGTTTAACAGCTAAGGAGAAACTAATCGAATCGGATGCGACTAGATTTCGTACGGAATCCAACTTGGCAACTGTTAAGTCTAAATCTTCGTCCGTAATTTTGGGTTTAATTAAGATGTGGCGCGTATTAATAGCATTTCCTCGACGTTCTAGCAATTGAATAAAGTGGTAGCCAAATTCGGATTTAATTACTTTTGAGTAGCCCAATTCCTCCAAATTATATGCCGCCGCTTCGAACTCTGGCACGAAGCTACCTCTTTTCGTCATTCCTAAGTTACCGCCTTGCCGAGCCGAACCGGGGTCGTCCGAAAACTTTCGGGCCAAATCGGCAAAGTCTTCTCCACCTTCCATGATTCGCTGCCGAAGTTCTTCCAATTTCTCTCTAGCCAGTCTGTCCTGTTCGGCATTGACCTCTGGTGCCATAACGATTTCCCGAATTTCTACTTCCGAATTAAAATAAGGTAAACTGTCCTTGGGAATTTTGTTGAAAAAGGCCTTGACCTCAGAGGGAGTTACCGTCGTAGAATTGAGTACTTGAGATTGCATTCGGTCGGTCAATAGTTTATTTTTCAACTCGTTTCGCATAGTCTCTTTTGCTTTAGGAATAGACTCCCCATAGAAGGCGGTAAACTGTTCCGTATCGCCTCCCATCATTTGCAAAATCCGCTCAAATCGGGCGTTCATCTGGGACTCTACTTCATCGTCACTTACCACTACACTATCCAGTTTGGCTTGATTGAGCAAAAGTTTTTGGGATAGTAACTGCTCTAATATGACGCATCTAGCATCTTCTGGTAGATTACCTTGTTGCTGTGCTAAGGCGTAGGCATATTGCTCTTCCAGTTCAGACAGAAGGATTAATTCTCCCCCAATTTTGCTGATTACTTTATCAATTACTACTTTTTGCCCAAATGTACTGACTACGTTTAGTAAAAAGAACAGAGAAAAAATTATTTTGAATTTTGTCATAATTTATGGATGATGGTGAGCATATTACTAGTTGATTCCAGTGGATTGTATTTTGGTAAAAATCAAATAGGTCATGTTTTTATATGGTTGTATTGCTATATGGCTACACAACAATATAGCAATACAACCATGTAACCATTTAACTATTGATAAAAAATACCTTCAAATAAAAATTCCACTAATTTGTAATACACTCAATTGATTCATTTTATTTCGAAATCGGATATACCTTTATTTGATTGGTTCCTTGGTCGTATAATTCCTCTTTTTTAGCTTCCAAT
>JBCCQK010000788.1:0-2118 GCA_039024375.1 Bacteroidota bacterium | reverse complement strand
TTTGATTAATTACACATTTTACTAAAAATTATTTATACCCTTTTTACACAACCCCACCTTTAACATCACTCAATAAGATTTATTATTGATAAAGATTTTAGCTTTCGCCAATTGCACTTGTGACCAAGCGGAGTTCTCATTGTAATCCGAATTAACCACCGCCGTATAACTATCCAAAACCACCGACAAATCGACTAATCCTTCTCGATAGAGATTCACATTTTTATCGTAGGAATCTCGGTTAATAGTTCCAATTTTTAAGGTAGATTCGTATTGGGCAATGGCTTTTTGGTAGTTATTATTCAACTTTTCGGCCTCCGCCGCTAGAGTTGCTTGATTTTTTCTAAAATTATTATCCGCCAATTCTTTATTTAATTTAGCTACTTCTCGATTCGTTAAAGTCTGTTTGTTCGGCAGATTAAAACCCACGCGAACGCCTAAATAATTGTTCGTTAACCAATCGCCATTCACTGCGTAAAAATCGTTGCCGTTCGCTTGAAAAGTATTGCCCGCTACGAAGGAAACGGTGGGCAAAAACGCTTTTTGGGTTTTTAAATAATCCTGTTGAGCGTATTCCTGTTGCAATAGTAAATTGCTGCGCATCAATGGGTTGGGGGCTGCCATTGGAATGGTAGCATCCGTCGGTGGAACTTCATTGATTTCAACGGTTTCGGAATCGGGTAAATGTAACAGCACTTTTAAATTATAATAGGCATCCGTCATTGAATAAGCAATTTGGTCTAATTGCTGCGCTAAGGTAAGGCGATTCACTTGTGCGTTATTGACCTCCTGTTGTCGTGCCAAACCGTTATCGTATTTATTTTTAGTAATGATTAACAGAGAGTCCGCTGTTTGTAAATTCTTTTCTGCACTGGCTTGCTGCTTTTGTAAATTGATAATGTGGTAGTAATTATCTGCTATACTTTGGTGCAACTGCTGGATAGTCAGTCGGCTATTGTTTTCAGTAATTTTAGTATTCAATTTGGCCAACGAATAATCCATCCAACCGACTGGATTGTATAAAGATACCTCTAAACTTTGCGTAAAATTAAGGTTGTACTGCTGTCCAAATTGTACCTCCCGAAACGTTCCTGGCTCTCCACCAAAGGCTTCTGCGGGTAGCAAGTTGACGGGAACGGTCGTATTATTAGTGTAAGTAATGGGGAATTGGATTTTAGGGTCAAAGCGTCCGATTTTTGATACTCGCTCCAGCTTTTTGCTGCTTTCCAATTGGATGTTATTGGCCACGACATCTAAGTTGGTTGTTTCGCTGTAGGCCAACACATCCTCTAGACTGGTGAAAACAGTTTGGCTAATTAAAGGCGTCGTAACTAGCGTCATCCCTATCCAAAGACCTATTGTTAAAAAATACTTCATCTTGTAAATGATTAGTTGCTGATTAAAATAACCACTACAAAAATGGAAGGATAAGGTGTTATTTATGGTGTTGAATAGGTTGAAGTGGACAGAATGGGGGATGAAATGGACAGTATGCCTAACAGCCCCTAAAAGTATCGTTAAAAGCGACGTACGATTTATAGATAATGGTCGGGTGGTCACTACGGCGGGTATCTCCGCAGGTATTGACGGGGCTCTACATTTGGTGGCAAAGATTAAAGGAAATTTGCACGCCGAATACGTCGCCAAGACGATGGAATACGATAAATGGATTTCGGGTGAAGGATTGATTTTTGAGCATCCTTTTGTAGAAAATGTACTATCGGCTGATTTTGAATCTGCTCGAAGCACTTAGATGATACCCCCATTTACAAAGGAGAATTATTAAATCTTTCCCAAAAACTTATTACGGAAAAAAGGTGGAAGGAAGCGGAAAAATGTATGCAGTTGGCTATGAAAAATGACCAATCTGATGCTAAAGATTATGAATTACTAAGGCGAGTTTATCAGGGGCAAGGCAAGTTTACTTCTCCGTCTGAACAAGATTATTTTGACATCATCCGTGAAGGGAATATGAAAGAAGCTTACAAAATACCACTCGCCCCGACAAAAAATATTTTTCATAATATGTTGATAGATTTATTCTTGATTTAAGGTGATTTTTTAGGTAAAAAAGTACTATTTCTAATGAAAAGTCATCCAAAAATCCAAGTCAAACAC
>JBCCQK010000787.1:0-2138 GCA_039024375.1 Bacteroidota bacterium | reverse complement strand
TGGACCGTTTGACGGAGGCGAAGTACAGCTTGAATAATAATGCTTACGGGACGGAATATGGGTACGACCAGAGAGGAAATTTCACTTCCATTAAGCGGCGTGGCGTTTATAGCGATGGTCTCAATTTTTTACCGCAGGTGATTGACCTGATGCAGTTTACGCCGACAAGCAACAACTCCAATAAAATCCAAACGATAACGGATAATGCGCCCTGTCCCGACAACAAAGTCATCCATCAAGCGTTGGACAATACGCAAATGCACGCCGTAGCGACCGAGTTACAAGCGGATAACGTGGTCAACGAAAATGCGGATATTACCTACCAAGCGGGGACGGAAATTACGCTGAAAGCGGGCTTTCATGCGAAAGCGGGAACGAACTTCGTGGCAAAGATTGCCGATTGCCCACAGAGTGGTTTTGAGACGGACGGGTTTGTGCAGCGTTCGACGGATAGTTATTTGTATGATGCGAATGGAAATCGAATCAATGACCCGCAAAATAACATTACTAACGTGGCGTTCAATTACTTGAATCAGCCGTACAAAGTAACTTGGGCAAATGGCAATACTATCGAATGGCTGCGAGATGGAAGCGGTGGTAAATTACAACAACTCACTAAAAGAAATGACGTTGAAATTGGCAAACTGGATTACATAGGTGGAAGTATCGAATACGAACAAGATACGCTTGCTCGTATTTACCTGAAAGATGCAAAGTTGACATTCAATGGTGGGGTGTTTGATAAGTACGTTTACTACCTCAAAAACCATCTGATGTCCACGCAGGTAGTTTTTGAAGATGATGGAAATGGGGTGGCCAAACTCCTTTCACAGCACCAGCAATACCCCTTTGGATTAGAGATGAAGGGGGATTTTGTACAGAATCGTTTCACAAAAAAATTGTACAATTTTAAGGAACAGACTTTTGACTTTGGTTTGGGATGGATGGATTTTGGGGCGAGGTTTTACACAAAAGGGGATGTACCAACTTTCTTGAGTATTGACCCTTTGACCCATATCTATACCTATCAATCTCCCTATGCTTATGCTGATAATAATCCTGTAAAGTTTATTGATTTTATGGGACTAGGCTCTAGTTACAATTGGAACACAGAACGGTATGAAGACGAAGATGGCAACGAAGTTTCTTGGGCAAGCGTACAATCAGAGTATGGAATTGGAAATGCTGCTGGTAATGACCCGCCTAATGGTGGTGTTGGTGTTTCTATTTATCATTATGAAAATGCGAAGCAGAATAATTGGGATGGAGCTAGTTTTACTTTTGGCTTGACGCTGAGTGCTGGTTTACTCGCAGATGATGCTACTGGAATTGGGGTTGTTGATGATGTAGCGATTCCATTTGTTATGGTGGGCGCAACTGCATTAACTTTATATGACAATAGAAAACTTATCAAAGAATGGGCCGATGATATTTCAAAGACAGTTACACGAAACTATGGAAGTGGAGTAGGTTTTCAATATACACTTAGAGCAACGGCAGACGGTTACTATCCGACAATGTCTTGGGGAAGTAGAGGACCAGTTGGGCAGACTTATCTAAATAGCGGAGAAATATGGAAGATAGGAGAAACATCTAAAGGACAAAGATACACTACGAGATATCTGAATAATATTGGCCCAGGTGTCCGAATGGTTCCTGAATTCTATGGTACTATTCCTCAAATCAAACTAGTAGAAAAAATGAAAATTTGGAGTTATGTTTTTAGAAATTTTAACCTACCTCCAGGGAATAAAATGTTTAGATAAAATGATTGTGATGGAAAAATTATTGGAACTAAAGAAAAAAGAATACTTTTCTTTAGAAGAATGGGAAATCAGAGGATTACAGATTTCTAATGATGCCGTGATTCAAAAAATGCGTCTTCTAACAGAAAATTATTTAGACGGTTTATTAGGTTTAGTGAATAAAAGTGGGAAATTAAGCAATAGTAATATAAATAAGCTGATTTCTGCACTGGAAGACAAATTTTTTCCTCATCTAGATACAGAAGAACGAGAATGGTGTAGCGATATTTTTACAGAAATATTAGAAGAAATTGGCTTTGACCAGCTAAATATTATTGAATTAATTAACCAGAGATATAATGACAGTTAAATTAGCACAAAATTTATCGGAAG
>JBCCQK010000786.1:0-2138 GCA_039024375.1 Bacteroidota bacterium | reverse complement strand
TACAAATGTAGTCGATGCTACGCATCTTGACGCTAAAAGTCCCATCGGGACGACCACCTTTGTATCGGGCAGTTCAACTCGGCTCTTCAATTAGGTGCGTCGCACCGTCCACCTTTGTTCTTAACCTGACGGCTATGGTCTCCAGACTTGATACCAATATCCGCAGGTCTCCAGACCTGCATTGAATGCTTCCTTAGGAACAATCAAACCATCCTGACTATCATCAACTTTATAGATAGCTACCGATGACTGACTTTCATCCAACTGAAAAATTAGACGGTCTTATGCCCCATTTACACGTCCAAAATTTTTCCTATATTTCCCTCTTTAAAAATGTAATTCCAACAATATGAGATTTACCCTTTTTGTTATCAGCATTTGCCTGCCGCTACTTTCGTTTTGCCAATCCACTCCCCTACCCGCTTTGAAAGTTTCGGACAACCAACGGTTTTTAGTACAATCGGATGGAACTCCGTTCTTTTGGATGGCCGATACGGCTTGGGAACTGTTCCACCGTTGTGACCGAGAGGAAGCGGAAATGTACTTACAAAAAAGAGCGAGTCAAGGCTTTAACGTTATCCAAGCAGTAGCCTTAGCGGAAATTGATGGCTTGAATACACCCAATCCTTACGGTGAAAAACCATTGATTGATAACGACCCAACTCAGCCTAATCCCAAATATTTCGAACATGTTGATTTTATTATCAATCGAGCGGCAGAATTAGGAATTTACGTGGCGCTGTTACCCACTTGGGGAGATAAGCTATTTAAACATTCTTGGGGAGTTGGCCCCGAAGTCTTCACACCGAATAACGCTAAAGTGTTTGGACAATGGATAGGTAACCGTTACAAAAATCGCACCCATATTATTTGGGTTATCGGTGGCGACCGTAATCCACGACCCGATTCTGAGGACGTGGAGGTTTGGCGCAAAATGGCCGAAGGGATTGCGGAAGCAGTTGGGGGAAATGACAAAGCCCTGATGACTTTTCATCCCCAACCCAAAGACTTAGGTGGGTCTTCTACGTGGTTTCACCAAGACGAATGGCTGGATTTTAATATGCACCAAACAGGGCATTGCCCCAATCGTGGAAGCTATCAACTCATTCGCCACGATTACAGCTTGACGCCTACCAAACCCGTTTTGGACGGCGAACCCTTGTACGAAGACCATCCGCATTGTTTCAACGCCAAAGAAAATGGGCACAGCATTCCCGAAGATATTCGACGAGTCATGTACTGGCACGTGTTTGCGGGCGGCTTTGGCCAAACCTACGGCTGCCACGCCGTTTGGCAAATGTTTACCAACGACCGTAAGGGCATCAACCAACCGCTTCGGCCGTGGCCCAAAGCACTCGACCTACCCATGGCCAACCAAGTCAAACACCTTAAAAATCTAATGCTTTCTCGTCCTTTTTTAAGCCGCATTCCTTTTCAAGAAATGGTGGTTACCGCACAGCAAGACGACGAATCCTACGTCATTGCTACCAAAGACCAAAACGGCAGTTACGCCATGGTTTATTTCCCTACGGGCCAACCTACCGAATTGGATTTGAGCACGCTGACGGGGGACAATTTGGATATATGGTGGTACGACACTAGAACGGGCGCCGCTTTTAAAAGTGAAAGTATTCAAAAAAGTAATCGATGGACGGCGACGCCGCCTTCGTCGGGGAAAGGGCAGGATTGGGTGTTGGTGGTTGATGATGCGAGTTCGAATTTTTCAAAACCGGGGTTACCATTTTCACCCAAGTAATTTAAGGCTAGAAAGCGATGCTTTGCCAGCATCTCTTTCTTTTATCTTGTTGAAAAGCAGGAGATACTGGCAAAGTATCGCCTGCTTAGGTACTTTGGAGATAGGTATTTTAGTTCATAATTTTGGTTAACTAACAGTATCGAACCACATATTTGTTAAATTTTAACTAATCAGAAATTATCAAATGAGTAAAAATAAATTAAAGATTTTAAAGCCTATAAATTTAAATTTCATTCAACACTGATTGAACGGATTTGACAGACTCGCCCGCCTGAGCATTCGGGCTGGTTTTCGCTAATTTCTTTAGATGTTCGAGCAGAAAATCAATACAATTTTATTATTCCCGTAAAGATGAACGATATAATACACATAAGAAAAGTAG
>JBCCQK010000785.1:0-2145 GCA_039024375.1 Bacteroidota bacterium | reverse complement strand
CCTCACTTTACACACCACTTACTAGCTACAAAAACATCATTAACTCTAAAAATCTTTACAGCTATTCACCGTATCGGGGTAAGAGGAAATAAAAATTTTTATTTTTCTCTTTTCTTTCCCATAGAAAGGGTAGATTTTTTCGGTAAAAATTGAAAATTTTTACTGAAAAATACCCCCGTTGAATAGCCAAAATCTTTTTTTAAAAGGAACAGACTTGTAGTTGAGTACATTTAGCTTTTAGGAACATAAAATATAGTTTTTACTCCCTTTACCCCCCCCCAATTCATCCAGCTATTCCTTCTTATTCTATCTACGGTATCTATTTCATTTTAAACTACTTAAACTGCTAGTCGAGCTGATTTTCTGGTTTCCACAATATTCAATCGATTATTAGTTGAAGGAAAAGATTCGGGTCGTAAAATTATTATAGATAAAATTAAAACTTTGAACGATGCGTAAAAATTATTTCTATTGGAGAAGTAAACGGATGTCTGGTGTTACTCCATTCATCCTATTTTGCTTTCTATTGGGGAGCACTTTCCCCGCTTTTACCAGCACCACTTCTACAGAATTAAACGAGGACAGCCCAGATTTTTGTACCCTGCGTGTCGATGCGGGCCCCGATAGAACACTGTGTAAGGAGACGATTACCTTGACGGCCAATATAAGCGGTCAAGCCACTTGTTTTGAAGACTGTCAAGTAAATGGAGTACAGTTGGTCAAATGGGACCTCAATCAATGCTTTTCGGTCTCGGGTAACGAAGCCTCCATTACCGATTACTCCGAATTTGACCCGAGAATTGTTCAGCAGGGTGGCTGTACAAACGTTCAAGCTACAGACTTTATTCGTCAAGAAGGTCGGCATTCTTGTGTAGATGGATTTGACGGCCGAGCGGACGGAGCGGTCTGTGCCCAGTATCCTGAAGGATTGAATTCCTTTGTGGACAATAGTCGATTTGCTTTTCGTACCACCGTTACGTTGACCCCAAGTAATAATCAGCACGGCTGTCTAACGGGATTAAGATTCTTCGAAAAAGCAGCATCAACCATACAGGTATCTCGAGGAAATCCTCGTCGAGTAGATTTTCCCCGAAAGTACGGCGTACGTATCCTGGCGGGAGGACAAGAAGTGTTCAAGCGCACTAATTTCTCAACGACGCAAGATTTCACGTTGGAAAATATTGATTTATCCAGTGCGGACATCTGCGTTGATACTAGAACTACTTTTACGATTGAAATTTTACCATTTGATTTTACCAACACGGGAAGAGACAATATTTGGGAAATAGACGATGTAGAAATTTTTGGTGGTTGCTGCAATAAGCCATCCAACTCTAACGTCACTTTCCGTTGGTCTGGTCCTAGTGGCTTTATCGCTACCACTCGCCAAATCAACGTCAATCAAGTCGGCGTGTACACTGTCAACGTCGAGGATTGTGAGGGCTGTAAAGCTACGGCTACCGTCAACGTTGCAGATGGTTGTGCCCGAGTCGGTAATTTGGTTTTTAACGATTTGAACCAAAACGGTTTCCGAGAAGCTAACGAGCCTGGTATTGCCAACGTAGAAGTCAAACTTCAGCGACCTAACGGCAGCGTGGAAGCGACGACTCGAACCAATAATAGTGGTATTTATCAGTTCAACGATATTCGGCCTGGCGACTACAAAATAATGTTTAACCGGCCCAATGGCTTCAATGCTTCTCCAAGGACAGGTTTTGGGGACAATAACGTGGATAATAATAACGATAATAACCCCAATGATGGTGATATGACCGATGTGTTCAGATTGAGTGCACAGGAAAATAATCAAACCATTGATGCTGGATTCTTCGAACCGCCAAGATTGGCGAACGTGGGAGATTTAGTCTTTAATGATTTGAATCGAAATGGGCTGCGAGAACCTAATGAACCCGGCATCAGCGGGGTCTTCGTGGAATTACAAAATCCCAACGGTACCAGAGTCGCTTCGACAACCACCGACGCTAATGGTAACTATCTATTCCAAGACGTACCTTCGGGTTCGTATAAGATTACTTTCGGTTCGGTAGGAGGACTAGAGGCTACCTTACGAACGGGATTTGGTGATAGCAACACCGACAACAACAGTGATATTGACCCGAATAATTTGATGACGGATGTGTTCTT
>JBCCQK010000784.1:0-2196 GCA_039024375.1 Bacteroidota bacterium | reverse complement strand
GCTTTTTCCACCTCTTTTCCTAAATAGTCAATAATTGGCTTATCGTATTCGTCGATTAGTAAGATTACATTTTTTTCTTTTTGTGCAACGGTTTGAATTAGTTCTTTAAACTTTCTAACGTAACCAACTTCCTTTAAGGAAACAGTATATTTTTTAGCAATTACATCTAATTCTTTATCAATGGCTTTTTCCAAACCAAGCTCTCGATGACCTATTCCACTAAAGCCAATATGTATCACAGGCCTCTTTATCGACCAATCCCATTTATCGGCTATCCAGAGCCCTTCGAATAGTTCTTTTTTTCCTTCGTAAATGGATTTAATAGTGGAAAGCATCAGCGATTTGCCAAAACGTCGAGGGCGGGCGTAGAAGTAGTACTTTCCATTGAGCAATTTATAAATCTCCTCCGTTTTATCGATGTATAGTAGATTCCGCTCAATAATTTCACTGAAAGTCTGTATGCCTAATGGATAACTTTTCATAGTATCAGAAACGAGCTATTTGAATGGAGGGCAATGCTGCCCGTCTCAAAGATAGCGTATTCTTGGTTATCTTGAAGGGTCTAGCACCAACGGCAAACGAACCCGCTGTTCGTCTCGCTCCACCAAAATCGTCACCTCCTCCCCTGCTCGATAATTTTCCAACGCAAAAATTAAGTCGTTTTGATTCTCAACGGCATCATCGTTGACCGCCACAATAATGTCTCCCAATTGTAGCCGACCGTTGGCATCTCGATAGGTAGGCTGAATACCCGCTCGGTCGGCAGCACTTCGTTCAAATACGTTGAGTACTAAGACCCCTTTAACCCCCAATTGCTCGGTGATACGCTGTGCGGCTAGTTCAATCCCGAGCGTCGGTCGCTGCATTTTGCCGTATTTGATTAAATCTGGTACGACCCATTTGACCACATCTACGGGGATGGAAAAACCGATACCCGCACTAGCGCCCGAGGGACTGTAAATAGCCGTATTTACCCCAATCAATTCTCCCGAAGAGTTAAGCAGTGGCCCGCCAGAGTTCCCAGGATTAATCGCCGCATCGGACTGAATCACATCCCGAATCGGAATCCCCGCTACGGAGTTAATTTCTCGTCCTAACGCACTGACGATACCCGTCGTCAAAGTCTGGTCTAAGCCAAACGGATTACCGATAGCGTACACGTTTTGACCCACTTTCAAGTTATAGGAATTTCCGACTCGCAACGGTCGTAGCTTCTCGACGGGAGCATCAATTTTCAACACCGCAAGGTCTTTTTCCTTAGCGTACCCTACCACTTTTGCTCGATAGGAAGTTTGGTCAGAAAGGGTGACTCTCGCTCTGTCCGCTCCTTGAATGACGTGAAAATTGGTAATGATATGCCCCGATTCGTCCCAGATAAATCCCGACCCACTTCCACTCTGATATTCCTTTTGCACCCTCGTGTAGTAATTGGTGCGGATTTCGGAAGTAGTGATGAACACAACGGAAGGCGTTGCTCTTTCGAATAAAGCAATCGTATTTTTTTCGGAATTGTTGAGTCCCATTGCGGGTTCTGTTGCCCGTACAGGCGCTACGATTTCTTCGGTAAACTTAGTTGGGCTTTCTGTAGGAACAACCTCTTTTTGCGTATTTGATTCTTGATTAATTTTCCAAGAAGTTCCCGCAAAAAAGGCCAATGTGGTCAGTAAAAAGATGATAACAAAACGGAGCAAATTCTTCATAAGTCGTTATTTTTCAAATAATTGCTTTAGGGTCAAAAAAATATAAAAAGCTTTGATTCAGCCAAAGTAACGTTTATACCCGAAACTAGATTATCAGAAAAATTGTTTTAAAACCTTTTTAACTTTTTCTGTAACTGCTTAGCATCATTTTTCACCATAAAGTTCACACAGTTCATAAAGTCCATAAAGTTTTTTTCGAGTACGAGCATTGACAATTTCGAGCAATAGCATTGACGATTTTACTTCGTCTAAGTATTTGCAATACAAGGTGGTGAGTAGTTACCTCTTTCTTATAGTCCCAACTTTGCCTTGGCCGCCGCCACCACTTTTTTACTATTCCCCACAAAAATGGCATCGTCAATTAAAATCACGGGCCTTTTTAGAAAGGTATATTCTTCCAAAATCAAATCTCTATAGTCCGTTTCGGATAATTGCTTTTCTTTCAACCCCATACTAGCGTATTTTCTCGCTCTTCGACTAAAAAGCGACTCGTAGG
>JBCCQK010000783.1:0-2222 GCA_039024375.1 Bacteroidota bacterium | reverse complement strand
TTTTTGCAAATATTTAAAAAAATTTTGGTTTTTTGGACGCAATTATACCCAATTATATTTTTTGTTTACACAAATTTATAAAAAATCGACTCTGGATAAGAGTGGAAAAAGAAAATAACTTTTACCTAGATATTTTTGATTTAGGGACCAATCAGGTTACGTCACTCGAATCAAAAGTGCCTAATTTAGTAGGTTGGGATATAGGATTCTACTCCTTCAACGATGAGAACATTTACCTGTGGGCAAATAAAAATCAAACACAACAACTGTTTAAAATTGATACATCTTTTAATGCTACGGTTATCTATAAATCCGAAGCACCACAAAACAATTTTTTGGTACAAGCAGAAGGAGAAGATGCCATCTTCTTACTGCAAGACGTGGATAAGACCCCTCAAACAGTTTGGCTAAATGAAACGGGTCGATTAATCCAGACCATTCCTCATGCAACTACTTTAGTGAAATCAACCAAGCAATCCGGCTTTTTGATGACGGCTTTATGGGGTAAAGTGACGGATAAGGTACTATTCCAATTATCAAGAAACGCCCCATTGAAACAACAATCTATTTCAGACTTTTTGGGAGGCCACTTATTTAACCAAACGGAAGTTTTCTCTACCTTTTTGTACGACACACTACACCAAAAGTATTTAGTAATTACTAATGAACAGCTACTTATCTTAAATCAGGACAAACAAAAAATAGGTGGTCTTGGTAAGGAACTATTTGAAACCTATCCGAATATTATTTTTCACCAACCCATTTTTGACAAACAGGGTAATATCTGGTTGGCTACGGTACAAAATGGCTTATTCTTTATTGCACAAGAAAAAAAATTAGTAAAATCGGCCACTTTTAAAGGTGGGGATTATCAGATTTTGGAGCGGTCTTTTACTTTTGATGAACCACTTCCGACGGATAGTAGTTTAGTCTGGCTAGGTAACCAAAATCTATATTCAATAAATGCGGCTACAAATAAGTTCACCAGATGGACACCAAAGGCACCTTACAAAATAGTTCGATGCTTTACCGCCTCACCAACAACTCTAGATTTATTAGTTGAAAATGAAACCACTACCTCACTTTCTGTTTTTTCGCTACAAAAGACCACTCGAAGTTGGCAGCAAACCCAATTATCACCGACAGGAGCGAACAATGTCATCCCGACTGCCTTTTTTAAAGATAGTAAAGCAAATTTTTGGATAGGAACAAAAGGAAGAGGGATTTACAAAGTAGAACAAACCCAACAGTTTTTTCTTCAAGGTAATTCAACATTTAGTGCCATTGATAACGCTTTGGTACACTTTTTTGTGGAGACAGCCGAAGGCATTTTTATTGCTACCGAAACCGCTATATTTTTATATCAGCCTGACCAAGGAATCGTACAGGAATTTAGCGCCATCAAACCAACTGAACCGTCCATTTCCCCCAAACCTCTACATGTTTTAGCAATGCCAGAAGGTACACTTTGGGTGGCTTCTTATGGTTATGGATTTGGTAAGTTAGAGTATCAACGTAAAGAATTTACAGTATTTAACCATTACAGTAATGGGAAAATTGGTATTGCTAATTTCTCCATAGCTGATAAGCGTCAAAACATTTGGATAAGTAGTCGAAACGGTTTATTCAAATTGAATACCCAAAAGGAGCGTATTTCGAAGGTTGAACAAACGGCAGTACTTCACAACACTTATGTAGATGCTGCCGCTATGGGAGCAGATGGTCAGATTTTCTTTGCCAGCAATTATGGAATTATCTCCTTCCATCCTAATGACTTTCAGGGAACAACTCGTACCTCTTTTAAGGTAACGGATTGTCAAGTGCTAGACATCGAAACGGGCATGTACCAAAGTAAACTTCGTGAATTTCAACAACAACAGCAAGTAATCATAGAGCCGCATCAATCAATTGTTCGACTGGATTTGGCGTTGCTTGACTATGCACAACCCGATAAGCACCATTTTAGATACAAAATCTCTTCATTAAATAAAGATTGGGTAGCTTTAGAAGGGAATCAATTATTACTAGCTGGACTGCCCTACGGTAAGTATCAATTAACTTTCCAAGTAGAGAACGAATTGGGACAGGAGGCTGCCAAAGCGTTGGATTTTCCCTTACACGTATTAAAACCTTTTTACGCCCAATGGTGGTTTATTGTCTTATTATTTTGTACTAGTTTTCTATTACTTTATGTTTTATTTAAATGGCGCAATCGTCAGCTT
>JBCCQK010000782.1:0-2259 GCA_039024375.1 Bacteroidota bacterium | reverse complement strand
TTAACAAAGATAGAAGAGGACCTTAGTTGAAACGATTGGGAAAAATTGAGTTAGGTTTTTTTTCCGACGAACGAGGATAAAAAGACGGTCAAGCATTTACGATACTGTCAACGTTTACCTTTTGGGCCAATACTCTTGGAATTGTAATATTCTGACCATTGACTTCAATTTGCACCATCTCCTTGTTTTTTCGCTCTATTTTAAAACGACTTTTGGGTAGAATCCCCAGTTTCCACAGTTGGGTCGTAATCGTTTCGTTAATTTGTTGGTTGGCAATGATGGCCAATTCGTTTACCTTCAAACTGCTGAGCGGAAAATCGGGAAAACCCAATTTAGAAGGAATCGGTGAACCGTGTGGGTCTTCCTTTGGAAAGCCGAGTGTGGCATCCACCTCATCCAATATTTCCTCGGATAAGAGGTGCTCGTATTTCTCCGCATCTTCGTGGATTTGCTCCGTAGATAAACCGATTCGATTCACTAGATAGGTTTCCCAAAGCCGATGAGCACGTACGAGTCGAAGTGCCTCCTCTTGACCTTTAGGAGTCAATTTTACTTTCTCCTTATCCGTTTCCAGTAATTTCTGAGTAGTTAATTGTCTGAGGTATCGCTGAAGAACTGTCGAAGAAAGCCCTAACTTTTTTTGCAAATTTTTTCTGTTAAAATCTCCTTGCCGCTCCAATTTTAAGCCTTCTTTTAAAATATCTTCCACGTTAATTTTACGTTGTAGCTTTCGTTTTTGAAAATAGCTGAAAACCATCCCTTTTTTGGGAGAAAAGAAAACAGCAACCAAATAAAATAAGGTAGCCACTACGGCTATGGACGGCCCGGGAGGCGCATCTAAAATAATAGCCAGAATCAAACCGATAATAGCAGATAGAAATCCAACTATCCCAGCAATAACCAGAACTTTCTCTAATCGGTCGGAAAGCAATAAGGCGGTAGAGGCGGGCGTAATTAGCATCGCTACGACGAGGATTACCCCTACCGTCCCCAAAGAAGCAACTACTGCGAAAGATAGCATTAACATCAAAAAATAGTGGATGCGTTTGACGGAAATTCCCATTGTTTGAGCCATTACCTCTTGAAAAGTGGTGGCAAATAAATATCTATAAAATACAACGATTGATGCAATGACGTAGAAGGTAACGCCCGCCGTCAAGTACAAATCTTCGTTGGAAACACCCAGTACATTTCCAAAAAGGAAATCTTTTAAATCTAAATGCACTCCTTCTCGGGATACGCTCGAGATACCGATAACGCCAATGGCAAACATGGCCGTAAAAACAATGCCAATCGCCGCATCGTTTTTGGTCTTGACGTTGTGTTGAATCCACGTAATGCCCACTGCGGTTAGTAAACCCGCTATCACGGAACCCGTAAAAAAGCCAATGGTGCTGTAGCCAACAATCACAAACGCCACCACAACCCCCGGCAGGATAGCGTGTGCTAAAGCGTCTCCAATCAATGCCATATTGCGCAATACAATAAAGCAGCCCAGAACACCGCACATCAATCCCACCATAGAGGATGCTAGCAGGGCTCGAATGGCCCATTCTTGTTGTAAAATATCTAGTATATTTTCCATAACTGTTAGACTTGCCAAGGGTAAGTATCTAAGTACTTTAAGTTGTAGTTGTGACTATTTTGAAGTAAGGTAGAGTCGGAGAACTAGTACTTTACCGAACTAGTCACGAGTTACTAATCACTATATAATGTGTAAATATAAGCATTAATTAGAATGGTAAAAAATATTTTTTAGATTCATCTAAATTTAAAAAGTGAAATAAAAAAACGGAGCGAATGTTTAGGTTCTTTCGCTCCGTCTTTTGCTAATTGCAGGAAATCTACTATTGATGCCTTGATTTTAAGACTTCAATCACTTCTTCCAGCGTATAACTTTTGGCGGCCAACAGCACTAGATAATGGTACATTAAGTCCGCCGCCTCGCCCATAAAAAGGTCTTTATCGTTATCTTTCGCTTCGATGACCAATTCGACGGCTTCTTCCCCAACTTTTTGGGCTACTTTATTGATACCTTTTTTAAATAAAGAAGTCGTATAAGATTTTTCCGAAGGATTGTCCCGACGGTCTTGAATCACTTTTTCCAAATGTAATATAAAGTTATCCGTCCGGTTGATTTCATCGAAGCAGGTATCAGCCCCTGTGTGGCAGACTGGACCAACGGGATTTACCTTTACTAATAAAGTGTCGTTATCACAGTCTTTGGCAATACTTACTAAATGTAAAAAGTTTCCAGAG
>JBCCQK010000781.1:0-2278 GCA_039024375.1 Bacteroidota bacterium | reverse complement strand
GTGAAATAATAACTTTGGACGTCTATTCTTTGGAACCTTAAATTTCAGTAATCGTACTAACCGAGTTGCTTCTTCGTCGCATCCGTGACCTATTCCTCTTATCACCTTTGAATCAATCACTTCCCCTTTTTGATTAATAGTATAGCGTAGATAAACAGTTCCTTCTATTTGTCTCTTCTTGGCGATTTCTGGATAAACCAAGTGCTTCTTGATGAACATACGCATAGCCGAGATACCACCTTCGTAGTACGGTTTTTTGATAAATTGATGGTCTTTTCGTTCTTTTTTCATAAAAAAAGATATAACTGTTTTTCAAAGGAATGCGATAAAAATAAATTTCCGACTCTGAAAAATGTAAATTTATTTTTATCTTACTACAAAAAAGGTCATCCGAAAAATTAGAGAACGAAATATACGAATAAGCAGTTTCTTTCGTTTGTTACATTTATTTAAAATATTTTAAAAAAAATTTGTCATTATACCCTTTTTGTGTTACATTTATTTTTAGTTAATGTTAAATGCAGAATAATCTAATACTTTTCTTAGCTATACAGCTTTGAAAATTTTGCGGAAGTAAAACAAACATTAGCAAACTAAAATAACAGAAACTGCTGCAACGTATAGTTCATTTGATGAAGGAAATCGTGGGGATGAGTATTGAGAAAATGGACTATGTGGAAAACAACGAGGATAAATGAGGATAACTAATTTTTTTGCCTACATACGATTTGAAAAAAGATTTTCCGAACATACGATTACTGCTTATGAAACCGATTTAGTTCAATTTAGAGACTTCTTAAAAGCTACCTACGAAATTACGGAAGATTCGGACATTGACCACTTTCAGATACGAGCGTGGATTGTCCACTTATTTGAGCAAAGTGTATCGGCTCGTTCCGTCAATCGAAAATTATCCACCCTCAAATCTTATTTTCAATTTCTCCGCAAACGTGCTGTCGTTTCCAATGACCCAATGCAGAAAGTAATCGCCCCTAAAGTGGGAAAACGCTTACCCATTGTGGTGCCCGAAGAGCGCCTCGAGTTCATGTTCGACCAAGTAGAATTTGGTAGTGACTTCAAAGGTATTAGGGATAAAACCCTTTTGGAAGTATTGTACCAAACGGGCCTTCGTCGGTCGGAGCTCATCAACTTGACGGAGAAAGACGTCGATTTGGAAAATTTGACCATTAAGGTACTAGGCAAAGGAAACAAAGAACGGTTAGTTCCCATCAGTCATCAATTGAGCCGTCTGTTGAAGGAATATCAAGTAATTAGAAATGCTACTTTTCCACAAGAACTTTTTAATGTTTTATTCTTGACGGAACGGGGAAAAAAGATGTATCCTAAGAAAGTGTATTCGATTGTTAAAAAGTATTTGTCGCTCGTAACGACCGAAGACCAACGGAGTCCACACGTGCTGCGGCATTCTTTTGCCACTCACTTGTCTAACAACGGCGCCGATTTAAACGCCATCAAGGAGTTATTAGGTCACAGTAGTCTTGCCGCCACGCAAGTTTACACGCATAACTCCATCGAAAGACTAAAGCAAGTGTATCAGCAAGCACACCCAAAAGCCAAGGAATGATTTGAACATGATAAGCGGTTTTGTTGAGGGAGCGGTTGTTAAAAAGTAAACCGTGTAGCCATAAAGGTTGAACCGTTTGCCGTCAATCGTCCACCGAAAACCGTCATATAAATATTTTTTCACACCCAAAATTTTTAGCTATGTTAGTACAAACTAGAGCTATTCATTTTTCAGCGGACCAGAAATTGGTTTTTTTAATTCAGAAAAAATTGCAAAAATTAGAACAGTTCTTCGACCGTATTCTCGGTGCCGAAGTGGTTCTGAAGCTGGAAAATTCGGGAAGAATCAAAGACAAAATTTTAGAAGTTCGGGTGAAAGTACCGGGCAACACCCTCATCACCAAGGCCACACACAAGACATTCGAAGCGGCTATTGATAACGTAGTCAGTGCCATGAAAAAACAACTTATCAAACACAAAGAGCGAATCCGTCGAAAATGAGTAAGTTGAAAGATAAGTTGGTTAAAGCAGCCAATTGACGAACGGGTAATGTATTAACAAAGAAAACCTACTATTTAACTATCTATTCATTATCGTTCCATTTGGTTGACTTATTACAATAGCCTACAAAAAAAGAAAATAGGAACTAGGAAGTAAACTGCTTTCTAGTTCCTTTTTTTATTGGGCAAGTACGCAGAAAAAGTTAAAAAAATGAAGAGAGGGTAGAAGATGATTGGGGAGTATAGGGAACTTT
>JBCCQK010000780.1:0-2310 GCA_039024375.1 Bacteroidota bacterium | reverse complement strand
GAACGAGGGATAAATAACTTTTACATTTTGAAAGGAATTATTTTTGCTTTAGACGAGCGGAAAAATTAGGAGTTTATCGGGATAAATGACTGATTTTTTCGAGAAGTATAAAGTAAAAAGAAACCTTTCAAACGCAAAACTTATTTGTGCGTCGTTCCTTAGTTAAGCGATATGCTGATTACGAAACTTTCGTTTTATCTCAAAACTATCAATTTATTGATAGCCTAGGCCGTTCACCGTGTACCATCCACCGAAGAAACCACATCGACTAATTCATTTCTATTAATATGACTATGCTTACTTTAGTTATCCGTTGGAATCCCGACCCCGCAATTTTTAATATTGGCAACTTTGCCCCTCGTTGGTATAGTTTAGCTTTCTTACTTGGATTCATCATTGGCTACTACTTGGTCAAGCGTATGTACGAAGCGGATAAGGCAGATGTAGAGACCCTCGATACTTTATTGCTGTATCTTATTATGGGGACGGTGTTTGGCGCTCGAATTGGTCATTGCTTATTTTACGAATGGGACTATTTTCAAGACCATCTGCTAGAAATGATTCTACCCGTCCGATTTGAACCTGAGTTCCAATTTACGGGCTACACGGGCTTAGCTAGCCACGGAGGTTTAATTGGCGTGTTGATTGCCCAATGGGCCTATTGCAAATGGGTGCTAAAGAAACCGTTGATTTGGTTGCTAGACCGCATCGGAGGTCCCGTTATCCTAGTTGGTTGCTTCATCCGCCTTGGTAATTTGATGAATTCCGAAATTTTGGGGCATCCTACTGACCTGCCCTGGGCCTTCATCTTTGAACGAGTGGACCCGCTTCCTCGGCACCCTGTACAATTGTACGAAGCGATGGCTTATTTAATCATCTTCTTTGTATTACATCGTCTGTATTGGACAACGGATATTAAGCACAAATCGGGTCGATTGCTTGGTATTTTTACCGTTCTATTATGGTCAGCTCGGTTCTTGCTAGAATTTTTTAAGAAAGAACAGGGTGGTTTTGGGGATGCGTTGGGAGTGCTATCAACGGGTCAGTGGTTGAGTGTTCCGCTCATTTTGATAGGGCTTTATTTTACTTTTCGAAAAATATAAACGTAACTCGACTCTCCAGAATCGAAACAATTTCTACTTATAGAATTGTGCGTCCACAATTTATAAATGTATCGATGATGTTTTTAAAATTGAATGCGCATGAACAAATTGACCCCAACTTCTTCTTGGTCAATTGTGATGCGACTTTTGTCTTCAATGCCTGCGTCTTGCGCCAATTGGATTAACTGTTCGGGGCTTCGGTGATATAAATACCAACCCGTGAATAGTTCCATATACCCCTCCGTTGGATTGCCGACCGCAAAGTTACCGACGATTAACTCCCCACTGGGCTTTACATTTTTGAACAACCGAGCCAGTAGGCGGGTAAAGGTACGGTCATTGAAATAATCAAATAGTCCTGCGGACCAAATGACGTCGTATTTTTTATCGGAAATGAATCGGAAAATATTTTTGTTGTGGAACGTTAAGTAAGGTAAAAAGCGATGGTTGATTTTGGTAGCGTGCAGAATAGCTTGTATGTCTGCTTCCACGCAATCGACGTGTACGTTTTTGCTGCCCGTTTCTTCAAAAAACTCTAACAAATCTCTACACGGCCCACTTGCTACGTCTAAAATTTCGAGCCCGTCTTTGGCTAGTTCGTATTTCTGCTTTAACACTTTTTTAAAAAAGGTCTTTCGATTGCGAACAGCAGTGGCGGCAGCGTGTTGGTGGTAGAACAGGTCCCATTTTTTTAATTGGGGATTATCCGAAACAACTTCGAGATACATTTTGTCAATAACTTCAAAATCTCCCGGATAGCCGTAAGGCTTGCAGTAAGCGTGACCCGCAATCGAATTTTTGAAATCCTCGCCGAATATGTTGGCAACTGTTTCACTTGCCTTTTTCCATTCTTCGTCGGGAATTTCCCTGCGATAAAAGTTTAGCGCATCGTTGAGTGCTTCGTATTCGGCTTCGGTTGGTCCGCCACAGTCGTACAGCACTTGAATGTAATCCAGCAATGCTTTCAACGAAGGTTTTTTTTGGCGGTAGTTGCTTAAAAAGTTTTCCTTGGCGGATTTTTGTTCAATAATTTTCGCTTTTGTCAATACCATGTAGAGTGTTTAATTAGCGTGTAAACTGAAAATAAAGGGTCAATCAATTAGGGTAAACGATTTTGAGATTAAGAAATGTGAAATTTAATACCGATAAAAAAATCGGGACAAAATCTAAAAGTACTAACAATCAGAAAGTTAAAATTTCTGAAATG
>JBCCQK010000779.1:0-2324 GCA_039024375.1 Bacteroidota bacterium | reverse complement strand
ATTAAGTGACGCTATTTCTGCTAAAAACTAGTATTTTTCTAAAAAAGTATCCATCATTGACCGCTTTAGTTTGAGAAAATTTTTGATATCCAATAACTCCTTTTCTACCAATGTCCACTCTTTTGAATGGTTTTGATGGCTTTTATCTTTCTTGACTGCTTCCCAAAGACTCGGCGAAAGTTGTTTTTCAAAAAATTGATTTATCCATTCTTCGGTGAATAATTGTTCTTCGATAATTAATTTCCAGCGATTTTTGAGCCCCTGTCGGTACCTCCTAGCATTGGTTTGTAGTAGCCGTTTTAATAGAATGTGGTTAGGCAGGTCGAAAGTGATGTTTTCTTTAGTAATTTTTTTTGGTAAAAAAAGCGGTAATGGATAATCGGTGAGCGCAATTCGGAAGGGCGCTTCCGTAGAGGTTTTATACAAAAAGCTACTTTGCGGCGTCTTTTTTCCGTTCGTGAGCAGTAATTGCAATAGGTGCCAATCCATAACATTATCCAAATCGAACCATTGGGTTACCTCTTTTTCGAAGGTTTCATCGCTGCTTGTCCACAAAAAATCTTCCAAACGGCTCATGTACTGGGCTAAGTTTTGTGGTGATTTTTTAGGAAAAATCTGTTGGTAATAATTATCCGTCTGACTGGCTTCATCGGTTCGGTATTGTTGGAAAAAAGGTGGATTTTTTAGAATAATGCTTAGTGGGTCCCGTTTTTTAACATCTAATTTCCCCCCGTTTATTTCCTCCTGTAAATAGTACAGTCCTAAATCATTCGCATTAAAGTTGACTTGAACGAATGCACCTCTAGGAATTAGGTTGGCCGTATTTATTCGATGTAACAACGTTTTACACCATTCGTGTTGAACGTAAGCAGCAATATCATCTACCGCCAACAATACCCAATCATCTTCCTCCGCCACCTCTCCCAAAACCGCTTTCTTCTCTAATTCAATATCAAAAGATGACTTTTTCGATTGATTGGAATGAGATAATAATTTAGCCCTAGCCGCATATTTTTTATAGCCATCAATGGGCGCTTCGTACGATACCGCAATCGCCTTTTTTTCAAGCGTATCCAACTCGTTTTCGGTCTGAATAGACAAGGTAAGTAATGGCGGAATCTCTTTTTTTTGACAAGCTAACAGGACGATAACGCACAGGGGCATTCCAAGAAGAGGTCGGGGGAAAATGGTCATTTTTGCAATTCGGTTGTGTTCATGTCTTCGTCAAATGAGTGATGAGTGATAAATGATGAATGATTTTAATGTGTAGAAAATTGAAAACATTCGTCTTCCAAAGTATCAAAGTTATCCCATACGGGTAAGCTAATTCATCATTCATTGTGAATGATAACTACGTTATTTATGAGACCCTTTTATTTTTTGAATTTGAGTGGTTCGGTAACTAAACTCACTTCTTTGTACGTTGATAAAGAGTCAATGTTTGCCCCCTATTTATGTAATCTCAAAACCTCTAAATCAGCATAGTCACTACTACGACAGAAGTCAGACCGCCTACGTCTTTAAGATTTGAGACCTGCCAACGTCAAAAATCCGACTTCTGACAATAAAACCCGCCCGCCCGAGCATTCGGGCAGGTGGTCTGGCTTCTGTCCTCTAATTCACCAATCTCTTAAAAGAATTTTTTGCCACAACCTGTCCCGAAAGTCGGGAAATACGCAGAAAATAATTTCTAAGGAACTTAAATATACCCTTCCATCTTAAAGTAAACCGTACAGCCCCACTCGTAAATAACCCTTCTCCACTTATCAAATGCGGCATCGTTGGGAATAATATCGGAGAATGAAAGTCCCCAAGTCTTAGAAACCGAGGTCCTATAATCCACACTAAAAGGCGTTACGTTTAACCCAACTTTTTCGAAACAGGCTTTTGCCCTACGCATGTGAACCGCCGAAGTTATCAATAGAATTTTATTGGGTACTGCTCCTTTTTGGGCTAACAAACGCTTAGACAGTAGCGCATTCTCGTACGTATTATTGGATTTATCTTCTACCAAAATATCTTCTGGCGGTACGCACAAATTGATTAAATGCTGTCGAGTCAGTTCTGATTTATCATTTCCAGCTAACAAAAATTTGTGGAATTTATTGGTTTTATACAAATGTACCGACTGAGTAAACCGAACCGCTTCCGAACGAATCGCCATGTTTCTAGCGTCATCCACAAAGGGGCCCAGCACGATACCAATATCGTAGGGTACTTTAATATCTTCGGAACTGATTGTTTCGTATTCCCATAAGTGCAGCGCTATCGTACTCAAATATAAATTTGACGATACTAAAAAGAAAAATATTCCTAAGTATTTT
>JBCCQK010000778.1:0-2371 GCA_039024375.1 Bacteroidota bacterium | reverse complement strand
TTAATTATTTTTTACAAAAAAAGGCTTTTTACAACAACCCCTGTTAAAGGTTTATTTGAACAACTGTTATTATCCAAAATTCTATTAGACAAATTATATGATGGGGATTATGCTTTGTGGCATAATCCCTTTTCCTGTTTTTACAGCGAGGTCATCTTTTTATCGCACGTAGTCGTACCTTTTTTACAGCACGGTTTTTTGGGGACTGCTGATTCGGAAGCAGCGACTGGTTCGGCAAGACTATTCCCGTAACTAGCTGCGTCATTGGAAGTACTACTCACTAATTGCGCTGATTCGGCACTTTTTTTCTGACAAGCTGCTGGTTGACAATTGGTTTGAGTGGAGGTTTCCGCTTTTGATTCAAAGAGTAAACTGACCAAACTAGTCATTGAGAAATCGCTGGTGCGTGCGCATTTTTTAGCACAAGCCGCTCTTTCTTCGGGCGCACATTTCGATAGGTCACATTTCTGAGTCGTTTGTGCTTGTAGAGTCCCGAATGACAAAAACAGAACTACCATTGGCAGTAGAAACTTTAGATAGCGTTTACAATAATTACAATCCATTTTGGAAAAGTTTAAACGGTTAGTAAATAATTCAAGTTGTGGAATAACGGTTAGAAAGCGATGCTTTGTCAGCATCTCTTTTTTTTTTAGGCGCCTGAAAAGCAGGAGATACTAGCAAAGTATTATCGCCTGCTTAGAAAGCATATATTATAATCCACAATTTGGGTGGAATAATCAGTTGTACCCTTCGGCGTTAGAGCCTTCCGAACACCGACAAAGGTATTCGCAATCCCTCGCCAAAGCTGTTGCCCACCTGTTATACACTTGTTAAATACCTGTTAAGCGATTGCCGTCCTTGTTTTATTTGTTGTAATTTTTCCACTGTATGAAGTTTCTTCAATGGAATAAAGTTAATGCCGTAATTGCGGGTGCTACACTAGCACTAGTTTTTTTAATATTGCTACAAGCACAATGGTTACTACATTCCAAAAAACTAATAGAAGAGCAGTTTGACCAAAAGGTATCAATGGCGATGTGCATGGCCGTGACCGATTTGAGCGATGGTCCCAAAACGTGTATTGCGGGGGAGGCGCCCGATTTAATGTCGATACTCACCGTTAATCAATTGACGACGCTTCCTCCTAGGACGAAACAATTGGAAGTTCGAAAAGCACTTGACCACGCTTTAGCGTTTTACGACATTCATCAGCCCTACGAAATGCAGATTTTGGATAAAAAGAACAGTTGTGTTCGAGAGGAGGCGGCAAGTTGCTGTTCGATGGGTGTCATTTCTGGCTATAATGACCGACTTTTACATCTCACTTTTCCGCATCAGACCCAATATATGCTGCAAAAAATGGGCTTTATGATTGGGTCCGCCATATTGATTTTGTTTTTTGTCAGCACCGTTTTTGCCTTAGCAACTTACTATTTAATTCAACAAAAGAAAATAGGCGAACGGAACAAAGATTTTTTTAACAACATGGCGCACGAATTTAAAACGCCGTTGACGAATATCATTCTAGCCAATAGTCTTTTGTCCAAAAAGATGCCGCAATTGCGAGATAATTCCTTTGTGAAAATAACAAAAAAAGAAGCCAATAAACTCATCCATCAAATTGAACGCGTATTGCATTTGGCGCAGATTGAACAGAAGGAGTACGCCTTGGCCAAGGAAGAGTTGTGTCTCTGTCAATTGTTAAAGGAGGTAATTGAAGACATGGCGATACAAATGGATAGGCAAGGAGCCGATATCCAAGTAGATTTACCCGAAAAAATAGTGGTTTGGGGGGACAAATTCCATCTAAGTAACGCCTTTCGCAATATCATCGACAATGCGTTAAAATATACGCAAGAATCCCCTCAGCTACGTATCGTCTGTAATGTCAAAGAAAAAGGTATTTCCCTACTGTTTAAAGATAACGGAATAGGAATCGCTCAATCAGAACAAACGGTCGTTTTTGATAAATTTCAGCGAGTGGGAACGGGAGATGTGCATAACCAAAAAGGGTTTGGACTAGGATTGGCCTACGTCAAAAAAGTGGTAGAATTACACCAAGGTACTATTCAAATTTTTAGTGAATTGGGAAAAGGGAGCCGATTTGACCTTTTTCTACCCGTTAATCCCTAGGTTTAATTATTTAAGTAAACTGATGTATCAAGCCCGTCTGAATGCTTGCGGACAGCGGTTCTGGCCTGCATTTATCACTTACGCTTTAATATTTAACTTGTTTATTATCAGTATTTTAGATTTTAAATTTATCATTTTAAATTTTACATTCCCTAATAATCTCTACAAGGGCTTTCTTATAAAACTCGCTAAACTAGACGTTCCCCACAAATTTTTCCGTATCGAACGGAAAAATTTG
>JBCCQK010000777.1:0-2398 GCA_039024375.1 Bacteroidota bacterium | reverse complement strand
GAAATGGAAAGTGGAGACGCCTAATTTACACCGTCAAAGCTAACAAATAGATAAACACATTATAATTTTTTGTATTAAAAATTCACTAAACTATCCAATACCCGTCAAACCCAGTAGCGTATTTCAACTATTCCACTACCCAACTATTCGTTTCGTGAAAGAAAAAAGCCCACTGATTGGTCTGTTCTTCAATAATCTTTGATGTGGGTTTCCCTGCGCCGTGCCCAGCATCTGTGGCAATGGAAATGAGTACGGGATTCTCTCCACTGTGCGCACGTTGCAACGCTGCCGCAAACTTAAAAGAGTGCGCAGGCACTACCCTATCGTCGTGGTCAGCGGTAGTAATCATAGTTGAAGGGTACTTGATGGCCGTCTGCAAATTGTGCAGTGGAGAATAGCGAAGCAGATTTTCAAAATGTACTTTTTCATCACTCGAACCGTACTCTACCGCCCAAGCATAACCGATGGTGAACAGGTGATACCTCAGCATATCCAGTACACCAACCGCAGGAAAAGCTACTTGAAACAATTCTGGTCGTTGGGTCATACAGGCTCCTACCAATAATCCTCCGTTCGAACCGCCCGCAATGGCTAACTTCTTAGAAGAAGTATATTTTTCTGAGATTAGAAATTCGGCCGCCGCAATAAAATCATCGAATACATTTTGCTTGTTTAACAACATTCCGTCCCGATGCCACGCTTCTCCGTAAGCACCACCACCGCGTAGATTGGGCATAGCAAAAACACCACCGTTTTCCAATAAAATAAATCTTGAGGCGCTAAAACTAGGCGTCATGCTGATATTGAATCCACCGTAGCCGTACAAAAAAGTGGGGTTGTGGCCGTCTAAAGCAATGCCTTTTTTATGAACCAAAAACATGGATACTTTTGTTCCGTCTTTGCTGGTGTAAAAAACTTGTTTTTCAACGTATTCGGCTGGGTTAATTTTTAAGGGAATTTCGAAGAAGACCGATGAGGTTTGTGCAGCAATATCGTATAAAAAAATAGTTCCTGGACTCAAAAAAGAAGTAAACGAATAAAAAAGTTGTTGGTCCGTTGCTTTGCCCGAAAAGCCC
Source organism: Bacteroidota bacterium (assembly GCA_039024375.1). GTDB lineage: Bacteria > Bacteroidota > Bacteroidia > Chitinophagales > Saprospiraceae > JAFMDF01. The sequence goes on along the minus strand of JBCCQK010000777.1, from coordinate 1,322 downwards.
AAAATGGAGCCTAGACCGGGCAAATTAATCGCTAGTTGATTCGTTCCGTCCACGTCGTATTGATAGACCCGACTTGTCGCATTTTCCAAATATTCGGCAAAGATTTTACCGCCGCCTTTCGTTACTTTTTGCAATAAAAAATCCGATTCGGGAATGACTTCTTGCCAATTTTCGGGTTCGGGCTGTTGTAAATCAATCCGCACCAGACGGTACTTGGGTGCCGCTACATCCGTATGCACGAGAAAATGGCCATCTAAATGTTGAACAACGGTATTTTTGTGGTCGTAGCCCGAAAATAAGGTGATGAATGTACTATCGGTTTCTGATAAGTCTTTGTACAACAATTCGAAACCATCCGTTCCCAATGCGGCATAGATAATCAAATATTTACCATCTTCGGTGACGGAAGCATAATGATTGGGCTTGGGTTTATTATCGTCTTTAAAAATGAGTTTATCATCCGCTTGATTGGTCCCCATCTCGTGGTAGTAAACCGAATGGTATAAGTTTTGACCACTCAGTTCTTCGCCCGCCGCTGCGGGGGGAAACCGACTGTAAAAAAAGCCATTCCCGTACCACGCTGCACCCGAAAACTTGACCCATTGAATCGTATCGGACAATAATTTTCCCGTTGCCACTTCTCGGATTTTTATATCCTGCCAATCTGACCCCGCTTTCGATTCGGCGTAAGCCAAATATTTATTGTCCTTCGAACTGGACAGTAAAGTAATAGCTACGGTTCCATTATCCGACAGTTGATTGGGGTCGATGAATACCTCAGGTGAGCCATCAATTCCTTTTTGTCTATAAATGACCGCTTGATTTTGTAGGCCATCATTTTTATAAAAAAAGTAAAAATCGCCCACTTTCATGGGACTGTACATTTTCGGAAAGTCGAATAATTCCGTGTAGCGTTCGGCAATCTTTTCCCGAAAGGGTATTTTTGATAAGTACGTTTCCGTGACTTCGTTTTGAGCCTTGACCCAAGCCTCTACTTCGGGTGCGGTGTCGTCTTCTAACCAACGGTAAGGGTCGGCCACTGCTACGTCGTGATAAACATCTACTTGGTCAGAGGTTCTACTCTGTGGGTATTTTACAGGCATATTTTGCTTTGAGTATTCGAAAATGAGAAGAGATGGATAGACAGAATTATTTGAATTTTTAGACAGGCTTTCAAGATTTACAGGATTTTGATTGTAGGTTTAGTAGCTGGTGATGGTTTGGTTATTTGATAAGTTGACTGATTCGATTGACATCTATTAATACGGCACCCGATTTTTCCAGATTTTTCCAGATTTTTTTATCGTCGTTTTCCTTTTTAT
>JBCCQK010000776.1:0-2453 GCA_039024375.1 Bacteroidota bacterium | reverse complement strand
GCCACCCGTGACGACCACTTTAAATTCGGCAAAACAGTAGGGATTAAACGATTGCAACTGGTTATGGTTTGGTAGAAATTTGTGACCAAAACTGCGGCGGTTCGCAGACGGTTACGGGCCTAACGGCGGGAGAATACACCATCAAGTCGCAATCGTTTAATCCCTACTGTTTTGCCGAATTTAAAGTGGTCGTCACGGGTGGCGGCGGTGGTGGTACCGACTGCAAAGCGGCGGCAGGTACACTGAATCCCGTGAACAACGCCCCCGAAATTAGTGACGGAACAGCCATGCTTCGAGCAACGATTGGCCAGCAGCCAACAGTGCCTAGCGGTTTTCAGATACTGTACGTCTTGACCTCGACGGATAACCTAGTGATTCAAGGTACCAACACGGAACCTAGATTTATGGTCAATGCACCTGGAAGATTCCGGATTCACACCTTAGTCTTCAATCCAGCTACACTCGATTTGAGCATTGTCGTACCTGGCGTTACCACAGGTTTTGACGTGAATAGCCTCTTGATTCAAGGGGGGGGGAAGTATCTGCGCTTCCTTGGACGTCAACGGTGCTATCTTCGATGTAGTTGATAAGCAGATTTGCCCGGGTAGTAAGCTAGTCGAGTGGAATCTAAATACTTGCTTCTCTGTGAGCGGTAATATCAGTTCACAAGCTAGTTACGATGAATTTACCCCGAGTAGTATTCAAAAAGGTGGCTGTGCTGATGTTAGCGCTACGAAAATATTCCGTCGCCAAGGTTTACACTCTTGTACGGATGGATTTAACGGCAGAGTAGATGGAGCGGTCTGTGTACCTTATCCCGAAAATAATTCGCAAAACTTCGTTGATAATAGCGATTTTGCGTTCCGGACTACCGTTACCTTACAACCAGGTAGCGGAAAGAAGGGTTGTTTGACAGAGTTGAGATTTTACGAAAAAGCAGCTCCCACGGTGCAAGTTTCCCGTGGTACACCCCGAGCAGTGGATTTTCCAAAAAGATACGGTGTGCGTATTTTGGCCAATGGGCAGCAAATATTCCGTAAAATAGATTTCTCCACTACGCAAAAATTTTCGCTAGAACGGATTGATTTGTCTGATGCGCACTTGTGCTTCTCGGGTAATACGACGCTCGAAGTGGAGATTTTAGCCTACGACTTTACCAATACAGGTAGAGAAAACGTTTGGGAAATAGACGACGTGTCTCTATTTGGCGGATGCTGTACCGGTGCGGCGACTAGTCGTAATGCTAAACTAGCTTTCTCCGCCTACCAAGCACAGCGACAAGTAGGGTTGCAGTGGGTCACCAATACTACCTACAAGAACGATTACTACGTCGTAGAGAGGTCAACGGACGGTATTCAGTTCTCGGAACTAGCCAGAGTCGAAAATTTGGCGGCTCACGGAGACCTAGAAACCTATCAGACAATGGATGAAACGCCCCAATTGGGTAATAACTACTACCGCATCAAGCAAGTATACATTGACGGTTCCTACGATTATACGGAATTGAAAACCATTCAATTCCATGCCGATTTGGAGAACCTATCTATGTATCCCAATCCAGCGCAAAACCAGCTAACGTTCAACGTAAAACCGTTCACGGGCAAAGCCTTGTCCATTCAAATTATCAACAATTTTGGGCAGGTGCTACAAACGAAGGAAATAGAGGAAGTGACTACGCAACACGTTGAACTGACACTAGATAACATTGTTAGCGGTTTTTATCAAGTCCTCATTCAAGTGGATAATCAGAAGCCGATTGCTAAAAAGTTAATGGTTGAAAAAATGTACTAGGGTGGGGATTGGTAATTAGTTGATTAGTGACTATTACACTATAAATTACGTTTACCGAGATTTTATCACGGGGTCGCTTCGAGCGCCCCCGTGATTTTCCTCTTGAGTTTAAAGCTTCGTTTGAAACGTCCCAGAAGTATTAATTCGGAATAGTATAAAACTGTTGAAGCACTGCACTAGGCTTCTAAAGAACGACTGGTCAAATCTGCATTTGAAAAAGAACACTGTGTGCTTTGTGTTCTCCACATCTTTGTGGTAAAAAAATGAGTGCTAAGGGGTATGTTTTACTCTTTTTTACCCTTCTTAGTTACAATAATAACAACACCATTAGCTGCGTTATATTTCTTCATTGCTTGTTCCCCTTTGACCACATTGATACTTTCAATATCATCTGGAGAAAGTTTCTCAAGTGTTGCTCGGTCAGACTCTTTTCCGTCTATAATAACCTTCGGACTTTTATTGATAGCATCCTTTACCTCTTTGTAGTCGGATTCCGTCATTTTTTTACTAGATTTTTTGGTAGTTATTAGCACTACACCATTCTTTGCTTGGTATTCTTGTATGGCCTTTTTGCCTTTAATCACATTGACGGATTCAATTTTATCTTTATCCAATAATTCCAGTGGGAAATCAAATTTTTTTCCATCCACATAAATATCTGG
>JBCCQK010000775.1:0-2459 GCA_039024375.1 Bacteroidota bacterium | reverse complement strand
CTTGCATCCAAAACACATCCAGCCAGTTATTTTCAAAGAGTCCCTTTTGATTAGTGCGAAAGACAAGTGGCTGTACTTATATTTTGGTACGCAGGGCATCTTTTTTGGTATTTTGCTATTCATTTTTTTGGTAACCATTGGACAATATTTCAATTATCGAGATGTTACTTTTTTATTATTTGCCCTCTACGTGTTAAGTTTCTTTTTGCTGTGTTTGCGGCAGTTTAGTTTGGAAAATGGCTACTTCCAATTACTTCCCGATTGGGCTTTTCTCCAGACAGCGCACACGCCGTTTATTTTGCCCATCTACTTTTTTTACGCATTATTTGGAATTGTTTTCCTACAAACCGAGCGGTATTTTCCTAGGTTAGATAAAATATTACGGGGGGTTTTGGTAATCATGTTGGTCTATTTTTTGGCGGAAAGGATAGCCATTTACGGGGTAGGACAAAATCTTGCTTACCGAATGGATAAGATATTTCGACCTTTTTTGTTATCCGTATTTCTGGTGATGTTAGTGCCCGTTTTGCGGTCTAGCAATAAATTGACTCGCCTCTTTGGTGCAGGAACGCTCTGTATTGTTTTGTTGACGTTAGTTGGCTCACTACTCACCTATGGCAATGTACCCCAAACGTGGAGAGGTTGGGATGTTGCGTATTCTTTTTCGCAAATCGGGCTAGTGCTGCAACTCCTTATTTTGTCGATGGCTTTGGGGTACAAAGCGAAACTGATTGAAGAAGAAAAAAATCGAGCACAAGTTAACCTGCAACTAAAGCAACAAGAATCGGAGAACTTAAAAGAATTGAATCAACTTAAGTCCCGCTTTTTTACCAACATTACCCACGAATTTCGAACGCCGTTGACCGTCATTCGTGGTCTCGCCCAAGAAATCCAGAAAAATCCTAAAAAGGACCTAGAAAAACGGACGGGACTGATTCAGTCCAATGCGGATAATATCTTACAACTAGTCAATCAGCTACTAGATTTATCCAAAGTGGAGGCCAGGCAATTTCAAGTTAATTATACTCAACTGGAAATTGTAAAATACCTCAGTTACTTAACCAATGCTTTCCAAGCGACGGCCATCGACCAAAAAATAACTTTATCTTTTCACGCCTTAATGGACGAATTGTGGATGGACGCTGACTCCAATATCATGAAAACGATTGCGTCGAATTTGATTGGGAATGCGCTCAAATTTACACCATCCTACGGTCACGTTCAGTTGACTGTTGAAACCGTAGCCAGAGATATTCTTAAAACTGTTTTTAACCCAGAAAGTCATTCAAACGAAAGAATAGTAGGACTTGACGGACAATCAGAAATCTTTGAAAATACGGGAACAACCAACTTTTTAAAATGGACGATTAAAGACACGGGTAGCGGTATTGCTTCGGATGCGTTACCCCATATTTTCGACCGCTTTTATCGAGCGGATAAGGCTGGACTTTTGCAAAAAGAAGGAACAGGAGTGGGGCTTGCATTGGTCAAAGAAATGGTGGAATTATTGGACGGTTTTATCCACGTGCGTAGCGAAGAGCAAAATGGAAGCACCTTCACCGTTTTTTTACCTATTCGAAAGGAGGCATCGAAAGCAGTCCCTATCGTGAACAAAACGGATATTGCTAGAATAGGAGAAGCCAATAGCGATATTCTATATAAATCTATTCCGTCCGAAGCCATTTCAAGTCCTACCCAAGAAACACTAACCGAACCTTTACCCGTTCTATTGGTGGTCGAAGATAATGCCGATGTCTGCTACTACCTTCGGTCTTATTTACAAGATAACTATCAAATATTGGACGCTAGAAACGGAAAAGAAGGATGTGAAATGGCCATTGCACACGTTCCCGACCTAATTCTAAGCGATGTGATGATGCCCGAAATGGATGGCTACGAATTGTGTGAACAACTGAGAAAGGATGTTCGGACGAGTCACATTCCTATCGTCTTCCTCACCGCAAAAGTAACCGAAGCGGATAGACAAGAAGGTTTTGCTAAAGGCGCCGTCGCTTACCTCACCAAACCGTTCGACGAACGGACTTTGCAGCTACAGTTGGACAATTTTCTCCAGTTTAAAAAACAGTTACAACTAAATCTAACGCTACTGCCCAATTCCCACGGTGGGCAAGTAACTAATCAAGAAGCTCAATTCCTGCAACGGCTCAATATGACCATCAAAGAAAATGCGCAAAACGAACTATTTCGAGCGCCCCACCTCGCCCGAGCAATGGCCATGAGTTCCACCCAACTGTATCGTAAACTCAAAGCATTAACCAATCAATCTACTGCCCAATACATTAAAGCGGTTCGTCTTCGAATGGCCAAGACGATGCTGCAAACCACCAATTTTAGTATTGGACAAATTGCTGCGGAAGTGGGGTTTAAGACGCAGGCGCATTTTACGAGGGCTTTTTCGGAACAATTTGGAAAAACGCCTTCTGAAATGCGTAAGTAGT
>JBCCQK010000774.1:0-2463 GCA_039024375.1 Bacteroidota bacterium | reverse complement strand
TCTCTCTTCTTCTGATTTTCCATTTGATTGAATGTACGCCTCATGAGTAGCTTTAAGCTGGATATAAGCTAATAATTCTTTATCTGTTCTCAATCCAAAATTTCCCAAAAATCTCAAATACATCTTTATTTCTTTGTAGGAAATCGAGCCAACTACATAGCGAATCAGTAAATTAAACGCATCTATTTCTATTAACTCAATTTTACGCTTTTTTGATGCTTGGTCAAACATATCTTTAAAGCTAAACAAAAAACTAGTATCCATTATTCTTGCCAAGTATACTCCATATAATCAGCCGTTTTCCGAGCCTGTTCAATCCCATGCTGCTTAGCCACCACGTGCAAAGCCATCTCAATGCCCGCCGAAATACCGCCCGAAGTAATGATTTTTCCATTGTCCACGTATTTGGTACCTTTGATAATTTCGGTGTTGGGGGCAGCGGCGGCCAATTCATCAAAAGCCCCGTGGTGGGTCGTAGCGGATTGATTGTCTAATAAACCACAAGTTGCCAAGACCAACGAGCCCGTGCAGACAGATAACAATAATTCGACTTCGCCGAATTGCTTTTTGACCCAGTCTTTAATTACTTCATTGTGCATTTCGGTGCGCGTGCCGTAGCCGCCAGGGACTAATACCATATCAAATTTTTCTTTGGTAGAAATATCCAGATTGGGGATGACTTGGAAATTATTTCTGGCTTTGACGACCCGAATTTCTTGGGCAATTAGTTGTACGTCGTAGAGTTGATTTCCGTCGTCGTCTCGGGTGACAGAAAATACTTCAAATGGCCCTGCGAAATCGAGGACTTCTACGTTGTCGAAAATGAGGATGGCTATTTTTTTCATAAGTGCATTAATCAAGCGGATAGCTATTAGGTGGATGCCAGCCTTCTTTAGCTAATAAACGCCTCAAATTTACGTTAGATGGTCGATTAATTTGTAATAACAGCGTAGTTGCTCGTCCACTTGGAGTCAAACCAATGACTATTGTGCTATCCTCACTCCAAGTAAAATGGTCTGTCCATAAATCTTTCCTCGGATGAAAAAGTTTGACCAATTCATTAGTGAATGGGTCGATGTATTCCATCAGATTAGACTTTCTATTGTTACATTTCCCACAGCTCAAGGCTAGATTTTCGGCGGTCGTTGCTCCACCAACACTAGAAGGCATAACATGGTCAAACTCAAAATAACTCGGAGAAAAATTAGCGGTAGCATAACAATATTCACAGTAACTATTAGCTCTTTTTTCGACCAATCGCTTTATGCTAACGGGGATGTATTTACTAGACACGCTGTAATGGTTTTAAGCCCAATTCTTGCATAATCGTAGGTAGAGAAACTGATTTCAAATGCGCCAACTCAATCATAATGGCTACCCGCTGGTTTCTAAGTTGCTCCGATTCGGTCAATAATACATCTAGTTCTTTTTGCTCATCAGAAGAAATAGTCTCTAATTCGACTTGGGGTGATAAAACTAGAATCCTTTCGTGTTTTTCTTGGTCAAGCACCGTTTGATTTAGTTTCAGTAGTAGCTCCTTCTCTTTATCTTTTTTTTCTTTCTTTTTCCGACTATTCAGTATCCCCTCTACTAACTTACGAAAGTACTCTAATTCGGAGGTCTTTAGTTTGGATAGAACAGATGCGAGTACATCTGGCTGAAAAAGTGCTTTTGACATAATCAGTATTTTAAACAAAAATAGGCACTACGGTAAAAAGTGTGGGTTGGAAATAAAAATTTAAAATTTTTATTTCCAACCCACACGCCCTCCTATGTGGGTGAAGAAAATTTTTATAAAAAATTTTCTTCACCCACAGTTTTCACCGTTGTGCCCAAAAATAAGAAAAATCCATCATTTTTCCACTTGACTAGAAAAATCCCTTGTGAGCATAAAGTGGACTTACCACTCGCTTGTATGCCCATAAAAATAATGCCTTCCATTATTCCTTTTTTGCTTAAGGGAGCAGGTAATAAATAAGCTACCCAAAATGACGAGCTTATTTTTTCTTTTAGCGAGGCAAAAAAATTAAGCATAGCCTTCGCTACGGTTAACTTTTTTTAACGAGGATAAAAGGAAAAAGAAGCCGTCAGATGGGTAGGTTATATTTTTCCTGCTCCCTAAAAGTAGTATCTTCCTGCTTAATATGAGAAAAAAACTACCCAAATCATGCCTATTACAAAACTACAATTCGACGAAAACGGCTACCTACTTCCCTACGAACCCATCGAGGTAGAGGTAGCCACATTGGAAAATTACTTCGTCACCGCCTTCCCAAAATTAACGACTAGAAAACGTTTGTTTGAAAACTATTTGCGTTAATGTAAGGTTACCCCCAAAATTAAACCACGGAAGTTGAATATTTAGTTGGTAAGAAATAAGTTTTAGTTCCGAAATAATGTTCAGCAGGAGGTATCCGATTCAAAGATTGATGCTTGCGCTCAAAGTTGTAAAATCGGAAGTAT
>JBCCQK010000773.1:0-2481 GCA_039024375.1 Bacteroidota bacterium | reverse complement strand
ACGGCTATTGAAAAAATAAATGCCTTGCCTAACAAAAAAATACACTCGATTAAACTGTCAATTACTTAATTCTTGAACCACTAGTTCCCCGAAAGGCTACTTTTTAGTCTTTTGTGAAAGTAGTAGCATCTACATCTTACCTCACTCCCAATTAAGTTGCACTGCCCAATATTAGGATTGTGCGCTGGTGGGCAGTAATAATCAATCAACTTTTCCTTAGAGATTTGATTGCTTTACTAACTACAATTAGTACCTAAGAGAAATAAGCTTTTTAAATCCAATTCCTATGTGGCGGGAATTGGGCAAAGCAGCAGCAATAACTTTAGTTAGGGCTGCTGCTTTTTTTTGTGACAGCGGGTAGATAAAGAAACTTTTAGCATCCTTCGTAAGTTTTTCTAAATACCGCTATTTTTGCGGCTTTTGGGGAAGCATTCTCCTTCTTTTTCATTTCATATATAAAATCATGTCAAATCATTTAAGCGAACAGGAGTTGGTACGACGAGAGTCTTTACAAAAAATTAAAGATTTGGGCATCAATCCCTTTCCAGCACCCGAGGTTAAGGTTAATTTTAAAACGACGGAATTTACGTCTGCCGATTTTTTTGCCAACTTGGTAAAAGAAATCGAAAAATTGAAAGGAATTGGAGAAGTGAAAGCCAAACAAGCCGCCGAGATTTTGACAAAGAATAAGTTTAGATATACTGCTCTGCTTGATGCAGATTTGGGGCTGACGGACGACATTGAATTTGATGCGGGAATCACACACGATGCTACTACGCTGGAAGAATTTGTTGGAGGATTGCGGGTAGCTGCCTTGGGAGATTATCGTCCCAAAGTGTTTCCGGAAGTACATATTGCGGGTCGGTTTATGGGTCAAAGAGGGCCTTTTGCCAAGTTGCAAGATTCGGAAGGTCGAATGCAATTATACATCAAAAAAGGAGCTATTGGAGAAACGGAGGAAGAGCAGAAGCGCATCAACGCGTTGGTCAAGCAGCTGCACATTGGAGATTTTATTGGTGTAAAAGGCTACTTGTTTTCTTCGCAAACGGGCGAAGTCTCCGTTCACGTGCAGGAACTTAATTTCTTAGGCAAGTCGTTAAAACCGCTTCCCGTGGTTAAGGTGGACAAGCAAGGAAACGTCCACGATGCTTTTACGGACCCCGAATTACGCTATCGCCAACGCTACGTAGATTTGACGGTCAATCCAAAAGTGAAGGAGCTATTTTTGAAGCGTTCCAAAGTCATCAAATCCATGCGGGCCTTTTTCGATGCCAAAGGTTGGTTGGAAGTAGAAACGCCCATTTTACAGCCTATCCACGGTGGCGCAGCGGCTAGACCTTTCGCCACGCACCATAATACGTTGGATATGCCGTTATACATGCGGATTGCAAACGAACTATACTTGAAAAGATTGATTGTCGGCGGATTCGACGGCGTTTACGAAATTGGTAAAATGTTCCGCAACGAAGGGATGGACCGTACGCATAATCCAGAATTTACTTCGATGGAAATCTACGTGGCCTACAAGGATTACATCTGGATGATGGAAATGGTCGAGAATTGTATTGCCCACATTGCCCAAGAGGTCAACGGAACGCTAATTGCCCAAGTGGGAGAAAATACAATTGACTTTACTACACCCTACCGTCGATTAAGTATGTACGATTCCATTAAGGAATATACAGGGATTGACGTATCGAAAATGGACGAAGATGGGTTGAGAGCAGTTTGTAAGCAATTGCATATTGAGACGGATGCTTCCATGGGGAAAGGAAAATTGGTCGATGAAATCTTTGGCGCAAAAGTGGAAGACCACTTGATTCAGCCTACTTACATTACCGATTATCCCATCGAAATGACGCCTCTAGCCAAAAAGCATCGAACAGAAGAGGGTTTAGTAGAACGATTCGAGTTATTCGTCAATGGAAAGGAAATAGCCAATGCTTATTCGGAGTTGAACGACCCCATTGACCAGCGAGAGCGTTTCGAAGACCAGCTAAAACTGGCTGCCAGAGGAGATGATGAGGCCATGGTTTTGGATGAAGATTTTCTTAGAGCATTAGAATACGGTATGCCACCGACCTCTGGTTTGGGTATCGGTATTGACCGCCTAACGATGATGCTGACGAATCAAAGTTCTATTCAAGAGGTGCTGTTCTTTCCGCAGATGAAGCCAGAAGTAAAGCAGCAGGTGGAAGAGGAGAAAGCTTAGTTTCTTTTGGTAGAATTGTTATATTGTTTTATTGCTATATTGTTGTAGTACACTGTCACACAGCAATATAGCAATGTAGCAATGTAACAATACAACATTATGCGAATTTTATTTTATAGTAGAATCCATGTAACTACACAGGTATCTAAATAGCGACAATTTGAGCTAAATACTCTAAAATATTGAGTTTTCTCTTTCTCAAAGTATCGATAATGGAGCGCAAGACACAAAAGGTGTCCTGTCCAGATTTGAACTGACCTGATATTTTT
>JBCCQK010000772.1:0-2483 GCA_039024375.1 Bacteroidota bacterium | reverse complement strand
GTACTTTAAAAGTTTGGTTATCAATGGTTTTTGTATATTCGGATATTTGACCAATGTCTTTACAAATAAAAGATAAATGGGCCGTTTTGTAATCCAAGTTACGCAATCGACAAATCCGTTCCACGGCTTTTTGATTTTCAATATCGCAACCCAAACCGTAAATCGTGTCCGTTGGATAGATAATGATGCCACCGTCTCGAAGAATATCGGCTATTTGACGAATTTTTCGCCATTCGATATTGGAAGGATTAATTCTGCAGAGCATAAAGCTATTTTATTGGGTTTTTGATAATTATTTTGGAACAGGATTTGTCTGAAAACAAGAATAGTAGTAAGGTCAAAAATAATTGAAATTTAAACATTTTCGACGTATCTGTAACAATTAATTAATAATAGGTTCAACAAAAGTTAGGGAGTTTCGTAATGTTCAATAGCCTATCATTTTAAAATCTAGGTTCAAGAACGGCAAATTCTCTCTGTATTTTTATTTTGCTTACAAATCACAAAAATTATAATAACATGAAATCCATTCCTTCCTTTCTGTTCGTACTAGCCGTAATGCTAATGGCGGTAGGTTGTTACGAAAGTAAGCCCGCCCCGAAGTACCCCATTGACGGTGCTGTTGATATGAAACAAGCGCCCGCACCAGCAAGCGGTGGGGCATCGGGCGTTAAACATTATATTTGTTCAAATAACTGTGCGGGAAGTGGTGGTGACGCTGCGGGAAATTGTCCGGTTTGTGGCAATGCTTACGTCCATAACGATGCTTATCATAATACTAATAATGCAGCGCCAAATCCTGCAGCGCAACCAACGCCAACGACGACTCAAACAACTGAATCTCAAATTACCTTCACAGACCCCAATTCGACCGAACCAGCACAAAATGCGGATGGAGTGTGGCATTACATCTGTAGCGCAGGTTGTGCAGGTGGTGCTGGAACGGCGGGAAATTGTGCCACTTGTGGAGGTGCTTTAGCGCATAATGCGGATTATCACAAATAATTAAGTAGGAGGGATGAAGTATAAATTCAGTAAAATACTGACCATCCATTTCTATCAAACAGTAGTATATATTTTTTGATAGGACTTGATTCACGACGGATATGTCCTGTCAAACTGCTTCGCTTGGGGGTGTCCATTCGGCCTCAATAAATTGAATTAAATTTTCCAATTGCCAAGCATCTTCTAGCTGATGCGTCCCAATCTGCGTTCTAACTAATCGGGTAAGATAAGCCCCGCTTCCCGCTAATTTACCAAAATCGTAAGCCAAAGAACGGATATATGTCCCTTTGCTACAGGCGACCTTGAAATCAATTTCGGGCAATTCGACTCTAGTAAATTCAAATTCGTAGATACTTACAGGGCGGGGCTTTACTTCTATTTTTTTCCCTTTTCGAGCCATTTTATACAACGGTTGCCCTTCCACCTTGATGGCGGAGTACATAGGCGGCAGCTGTTCGATGTTACCAATAAATTCTTCTCTGGTCTTATCCAGTAGCAATTTATCTAAGTGTTCGGTGGGATAGGTTCGGTCTTCTTCCGTTTCACTATCGTAGGAAGGAGTCGTGGCGCCCATTTTGAGCGTTCCCAAATAGGTCTTACCCATTCCTTGATAGTTGTCGATGGTTTTAGTGGCTTTACCCGTGCAGATAATCAGTAACCCCGTGGCTTTGGGGTCAAGCGTTCCAGCATGGCCTACTTTTATTTTTTTGACCTGTAATTTATTGCGCAACGCCCATCGAATTTTGTTAACGACGTCGAAAGAAGTCCAATTCAATGGCTTATTGACTAAAAGAGTGGCGCCCGCTTTGAAATCGTATTGCTGCATACATGAAGAAATTTTATACTAGAGTGCAAATCTAAGAATTTCTTTAGGGGAAGTAGAAGGAGTCCGACCGCTTTCGTATTTTTGATGTAGAAAAGTTATTATGAAGCTATTGAATAAGACGCTATTAACACAATTCCCAACTTTCGACGAACAAGCGCTTCGGCAAGAAATTCTCGATAATGGAATTGTTTTTTCATTCGAATCGGGTGCTTTGTTGATGGACTATGGGCGTATAATTTCGGATATACCTTTGGTTATTAGGGGTGGATTGCGAATTTTACGGGCTGACGAAGCAACTGGGAAAGAAGTCTTTCTATACTACGTCCAACCAGGACAAACCTGTGCAATGTCATTATCCTGCTGCACAAGGCACAAAAGAAGCGAAATCAAAGCCATAGCGGAAGATAATACGGAACTCATCATGATTCCGGTTGAGTACATGGAGGTTTGGCTTAAAAAATACCCGAGTTGGAAAAATTTTATTTTTGAGACTTATCAGCAATCTTTTGATAAATTGATTCACAACATTGAGACCATTTCTTTCCAAAAATTAGACCAGCGATTATTAGATTATCTACAACGTAAAGCACGGATAAATAATAGTCATACCTTCCAAATTACCCATCAAGAAATCGCTAACGAACTGAACAGT
>JBCCQK010000771.1:0-2492 GCA_039024375.1 Bacteroidota bacterium | reverse complement strand
TTGAAAAGCAGGAGATACTGGCAAAGTCTAACGACACCCCACAAGTTTACTTTAGGGCAAAAAGGTACGGAGTACCGATAATATTTGTATCATCTGCTGCTAAAAATGGGTCTCAAAGGTGCAACGCACCGTTCACATTGAACCTTACTTTTAACGAATGTGGTCGGTGTGCTGCACCTTTGGAGCATTTTGACCAACTTTCGATACAAATGTTACCGGTGCGCTGCACCTTTTCATCCCCAAAAAGATGTGGGGTGTCAATAGATTTTGCCAGTATCTCCTGCTTTTCAAGCGCCAAAAAGAAAGAGATGCTGACAAAGCATCGCTTTCAAACTCCTTAAATTAAAACATAAATTCACATTTCCCTTAGCGTCATTTCATTGCTCAAAGCCGTTCTAGCGTCGGGTCCATTTCGTAAGCCTTGGCCAATAAAGGTTCTGCTTTTCTTAGGTCTCCACTTTCCTTATAGGCCCGCCCCATGAAATAATGAATTTCGGCATTGTTCGGGTCTAATCGTAAGGCTTGTTGGTAGTTGTCAATGGCTTGGTCGTAGGCCTTTTGCACTAAAAAAATACCCGCTAAATTTCGGTAGGCTTCTCCCAGATTGGGGTCTAGGGAAATGGCTTTTTGGTACGCATTTTGGGCTTTCGCCAAATCTTGTTGCATATAGAACAACATCCCCATATTATTATAGACCAGCGGATTATTGTTGCGGTATTGAGTCGCCAATTGGTAGTGCGTCATGGCTTCGGTTGGTTTTCCTGACAGGTAGTAAGCTAATCCCAATTGCCCTTGCGCTTCGCCGTGGGTAGGGTAGTGGTCTATCACTTTTTTCAGAGCATTTTGAGCGAGCTGAATTCGTTGCTGTTTTTCAACAGGATTGACTATCAATGGCGTTGATTTTAATAATTCAACGCCGTAGTTATAGTGAAGCTGTACGCTATTGGGATGTGCTTCTACGTCCGTTTCCATCAAAGTTAAAGTACTTTGCCACGCCTTATTCCGTTCCGTTGTTTTTAAGAAAAAAAGCATTGCCACCAGACCTCCTAGGACTAAGGGTTTTTGATATTGCTGTAAAAAATGAGGGAAGGATTTTAGAGGTAAACTCGTTTTTTTACTAAACCCATTCTCCAAAAGAAAGGCTACTCCTAAGCAATATGCCAAACTCGGTGTAAACAAAAAACGCTCTCCGTAGGACGACCCGATAATTAAAAATAAATTAGTGTTTAACACTATGGTAATGAAGTAAAAAAGAATACAAAACGACAGAAAATGGCGCTTTCTCAAGTGAGTTATTGTAAAAACTAATAGGCCAAAGTGAATCCCAAAAGCTAATAAAACTCGCCAATTCATCCAATTCGTCAGCGCAATCGTCCCAAAGCCTGCGTCTGAATTAAGCGTAATGGGGGCGATGAGTAACGCCAAATATTTTCCCATAATTAATATAGCCGTAGCCCACTGTTCTCCTAAAGAACTGGTACCTACCAATAAATTATGCTACTGGTCGGGTGGTGCATTATTACCCAAAGTACCGATAACGGCAAATCGGACAGTCAAAAAGAAGAGTGTAGGAATGAAAAAAGGTAGGCTATATTTTATCGCTTTGGTCAATTTTTGCCGCTCGAAAAAATAGAACGTAAGTGGAAAAATGGCTAAAAAAGTGACGGCACTTTCTTTTGAAAATAACGCACCCGTGTAGGCCAGTAAAGCCAGCAGTAAGGTTTTTGCTTGTGGTTTTCTAGCGTAATTACCCCAAAAGCTCAGGGCAAGTACCAAAAATAAAAAAGCTAAAATTTCGTCTCGACTTTTAATATTTGCAACTACTTCGGTGTGCACGGGATGGGCAATGAATAAGAGCGTACCCATAAAACTCACAAAAGCCGATTGCTTGAAATCGACTTTTAGTAAGAAAAAAAGGCACCAAGCGGTAAGAAAAATGTTACTGTCTTCCTGCCACCATCCTCACTCGAAACCGCTTCCATTAGATTGTCCGTTCCAAAGGAGACCGTGGGTGTGCTGGGCGTACTAGCTGAATTGGCCGCCGAAAAAACAACGACTAATAATCTATCAGAACCTGCGGGTACGGTAAAATTGGCTATAGTCGGGTTACCTGCCATCGAACTTTCCGTCTGCTCGTTATTATCGAACGTTACCTGTTGAGCAGTAACCTCGGTGCTGGTGAAAAATAAGGTCAAAAAAAATAGGAAGAAGGTTAAAGACTGTAGTTCTCTCATGGGAATAGAATTTTTAACAACTCAAAATTAAATGGATAGTATGGTTTTATGGTTCTCTACAGGATTGGTAGAGAAACGTTTTTGAGTAACACCCTTTCGAAATGCCCCCAAACTAGTAATCTTCTGAAGAAAAACAGGTTGGCTAAATCTTGTTAAAGTTTTTTATGGGATAGTTTACTAGAAAAGTGGTGTGAGAACGGGTGTTACTCAAAAACGTTTCTCTACCAATCCTGTAGAGAACCATAAAACCATACTATC
>JBCCQK010000770.1:0-2506 GCA_039024375.1 Bacteroidota bacterium | reverse complement strand
GAATGTTTTTTCTACCTTCTAACAATACACTTTAGGACAAGCTCATAAGACAAATTCAGGTTATTTTCAAATCTGATGCAACTAAAATGCTCTAAATCCGTTGATTTAGAGCATTTTTTTGTATATATTTTTTGAAAAATCGGTTTAAAATGGCATATTTGCTTATAAGTAAATAATTGTTTCAACTAAACCAAAAGTTCTATGAGAAAGGCTAGGGTAAACATCAATAATGAAAAACTACAGACCTCTGCCGAAATTTTGAGGGCACTCGCCCATCCGTTAAGACTAAAGATTTTATCTTTCATTGACCAAAACGGTACCATCAATGTTAATAGAATCTACAACACGCTCAAATTAGAGCAGTCCATTACGTCTCAACACCTCAGAATTTTGCGCATGGCAGGCCTTGTAGGTACCCAACGGGATGGTAAATTCATCCACTACAGTATCGAATACCCCAAAATTGCAAATGCGGTACAAGCGATTAACAACTTCCTCGATGAGGAAGAATAGCATATATTGCTGAAAAAAGCGCACCTTGCAACAATAAAGGAGGCCACTGTTCTATCAGTCGTCTCCTCTATTCTTTGCCTTCCTCTAAAAATGCCGCAGCACCTTCCATCTGGGCGTAAAAATCTTCTCCGTACTTCCGAATAATAGCTTCTTTAAGAAACTGATAGACAGGGACTTGCTCTTTTTCTCCCAAAGTACAAGCGGCCGAACAGATGTCCCACATGTCATAATTTAGGGCTTCGAAGCCCGTCTCCTTATTAGCACTTACTCGGATGGGGTAGAGGTGGCAAGAAATCGGTTTCTTAAAATTCGTCACACCAGCATTGTAGGCCGCTTCAATGCCACATTTGGCCGTTCCATTTTCTAGCGTCATATACGCACAGGCAGCGTTATCGAGCAGTGTTGTACCCCATTCATCCACTCCTTCTCCTTTGTAATAGGTATATTTTCCATTCTTTTCAATCGCCTCAATGCCCGCAGTAGATAAAAAAGGTTTGATAGATTCGTAGATATTATCTAGCGTCTCTAGTTCAGCATTTTCTAATGGAGCACCGTAATCGCCTTCCCAACAACAAGCACCCTTGCAGGCGCTCAAGTTACAGATAAATTGTTTATTGAAGATATCATCACTAACTAACTTATCTTCGATTATTACCATACAGCGTTTAGTTAAATAACAATAAATTGGAGTTGTTGGTAACTAGTAATTAGTCAAGCAAAATACAACCTAATACCTACTTCTTATTACTTTCCACCATCTAATTCTTCCTTCAGCGCATTTAATTCCTCCCATCTTCCTTGAGCGGCCAAAGAAGATTGTGCTGGCCACGTACCTGGGTCGTGCATTTTAAAACGGTCACCACCCGCAGCGAGAATTTCTTCGATTCTTTCGGGAGAAGTGGTGGCCAAAGAAACGTAGCTGTAAATGCCTGCACTCTTCATAAGTTCCTCAATTTTGGGTCCAATGCCTTCCACCACTTTTAAGTCGTCTTCTGGCTCGTAGTGGAATTTAATCTTCCAATGCTTCAATACGCCATTATTTGAAGCGTGCATATTTTGCACTTTGAGAGTCCAAATGCCCGCCGTTTTTTCGCCCATGATGGCCTGTAGATTTTCCGAACCGTATTGAGCCTTTAAATGATTTTGGGAGCCACCCGTTCGGTTATGTAACACTACTTCTGTACCCGATGGAGCTACGAGAGAAACGATTAAATCGCCAATCAGAGGATGCTCAATTTCCACATCAACGATAGCGTCTAGGACGCGGCCTTCGAATCGGCAATTTTGTTGACTGATTAATACTTTTTCGCTACCAATTTCTGGGATGAATATTTCGGCTTTGTGGTTGTTGTATTCTTCGCAGTCGATTTCAATACTCCAAGAATCCAAAGTTCCGCTATCCTGATTGGCACTGTCCGTAGCGGTCAAGGTCCAATTACCCATTGCTTGTTCCCCAATTAGTGCGGCCACAATATCTCCCGAAAAGACATTCCCTTGGCCGTCTTCCGCCCCCCCTTCTCGACTACTTAACGTTACTTCCTTTCCCGATGGAGCAGATAACTTTAAAACGAGGTCACCAATGTAAGAATGGGTAATATTGGTCATTACTTTCAAGTCCTTCACGCTACCGTTGCGGGTAATGGCTATGGAATTAGAAATGCTCCCCGCTTCGGGAATATTAGCGTTGATTTTATTTTCTTTAATCAGCGTAAACATAAGTCTTGATATTAAATTGATAAAGGGTTTCGGTGAAATCTAAAATTTAAAATTACAAACCCGCCAGACTACTGTGCGGGCTGGTCTAAAATTTAAAAATTAATCACTATCGGTAACCAACTTATAGGCCCGAAACCTAGTGGTTCAAGTCATAAGTAATTGATAGTTTAATCGAGTGTATTTTTTCATTAGACAAGGCATTTTTTTTTGAGAATAGCCGTAGCTCTTTGAGAAAAAAATAACGCAGTATAACGGAAAAAGGCGCCGATTTAACCTG
>JBCCQK010000769.1:0-2534 GCA_039024375.1 Bacteroidota bacterium | reverse complement strand
GCGATTTATCTATTCTCTCCAACTAGGCGAAAAAATATCAATCGCTACCTAATCTTTTTGATTTTTGTATTACTGATTGGGCTAAGTGGAAGAGTTTTGTATTTATCCGAAATTTTTGGGAAGAATTTCCGCCTAATTGCACTGTCCGAATTTGCTATTGTGTTGTTTGGCTCAACGGTTTACCTTTTTACCAAGTCTAGTTTGACGGTAAAAGCACCTACTCGTCGTGATTTGCTTCATTATTTACCTGGTATTTTCTACATTCTGACCATCACTTTTTACTATATTCTTCCTTCTAACGAGGTCATTAATTCGAGGGTGAGAAGTGGAGAATTATTCCTAGTCGTCAGTTGGCTAACGGGAATAGGGTTAGCCGTCAATATAACTTATTGGGGGCTGAGCGTGCGTCAATTTTTGCACTTCCGTAAGCGTTTGTTGGACGAGTTGAGTTATAGCGTAAAGACGCAATTTTTCTTTAACTTTTTGTTAGCCATTGGGGCCTGTCTATTCGTTTGGAGTATCATTTATTTAGTAAGCCTATGGAACGTCGCCTTCATTTCGAGAGAAATCCGACAAGCGATATGGCTAGGCATTGCCTTTATCATTCTATTCATCGCCTACTACTGTTTGAGCGAACCCGAATTATTTCGGCAAAAACCGTTGTTGGCGGTCCGCAAATACACACAGTCTAAATTATCGGCGACGGACTTGGACCAACTAAAGGGGAGACTAGACCAGCTAATGGAAGATAAAAAGCCCTATTTGAATAGTAAATTGCTGAAAGCAGAACTGGCAAATATGCTAGATATTAGTAATCCCGAATTAGCTCGTTTGCTCAACGAACGCATCGGGATGAACTTCTTTGAATACGTCAATTACTTCCGCATCATGGAATTTATTCAGTTGGCCAAATCGGACAAGGCTCATAATATGACTTTCTTTGGGTTGGCGCAAGAAGCGGGGTTTAATTCTAAAACGACTTTTAATAAATCTTTTAAAAAGTTGATGGGGCGGACGCCGAGGGAATATTTTGCCAAGCAATAGGGTTTATTCCGAAATTTTTCGCAAGGAAAGTGGTTCCAGCACTCGAAGTGCTGGAACCACTAAAAACCATTTAAGATAAAGTCCAATAAAGTTTAGGCACCTCTCATAAAACAACGTAACGTTCAAATATATCAACTAACGCTTCTTTCGGGTCGTGGCAAAGTCCCGTATGCAATTTTGACCCCTGAATAATCGTACTTCGATTAGCAGAAAGCCATCGAAACCGTACGGGCATATCCAATTGTCCAATGCTACCGCCCGCCACACCACCTCGACAAACCAACTCCCAAGCCTTCAAATAATCAGCAATCAAATCAACGTCAATGTCCTTCGAAAAAGTTGTTAATCGCTCGTGGTCAATGTGGTATCGAATGTCTAAAAACCGCTTTTTTCTGGCGTACAGGATGACACCTACATTGAGAAATTCTTCCCGTTCGACTTTCGGTACGACCCGAATAATGGTATATTCGTAAGCAATTCTATTTTGCATCAGTGGCTTCTTTTGCGAGTAAGTCTAAGTTGGTTAATTTAGTCGTCAAGAATTCGACGTAGGCAGTTCGTTTTTCTGAGGCGGTCAGTTCCGTACTAGGGTCCCGCAGCCAATCTTCGGGGATAATTTCGACAATATTTTGAATCATTTCAGTAGTCAACATGTCTTGAATTTCGGTGGCCATGTCCAACAAATTTTCTGCTCTTTCCAACAGTACGTGGTTTTTTATCATCGGGAAAGTGCGGGGTAGAAAGGCTTGCCAATTGTTCCAGTTGTGATGAAAATATAAACTTGCTCCGTGGTCAATGAGCCATAACTCTTTGTTCCAATTGAGGAGGTTGGTGTTCTTAGCAGTTCGGTCGATATTATTAATCATGCTATCTAGTAAGACCACTTTGGCCGCCGTTTTGGCGTCTGCGACGGATACTAGTGGGTCGTAAGTAATAGCGCCAGAAAGAAACTTCATGCCCAAATTCAAGCCTACACTAAATTTCAATAAATCTTGAATTTCTTCGTCTGGTTCTGTCTTACTAAAAGAATCGTCTAACTCCATAAAAACCAACTCTGGCATGTTTAAGCCAATTGCCCGTGCTATTTCACCACCAATCAATTCGGCAATCAAAGCTTTGGTGCCTTGACCTGCCCCTCTGAATTTTAGCACATATAATTCCTTATCGTCCGCTTGCACGATGGCTGGTAGAGAACCGCCTTCTCGCAAGGGTTTCCGATATTGGACGACTTCAAGTGTTCGAATGCTGATTTGTGTCATAGGTGAGCAAGTTAATTAAAATTGCGGGTTTGGTAAAGGTTGTTTAGTTTTGGAAACTGTTTTTGGGAACTGTTCGAGTAAAATAGGGTAGTTGAATAAAGAGGCTAAAATCACGGGGTAACGGGAATGTCTTTCGACAGCAAGTTGGGGTCAATAAATAGCCAAGAAGTTGTATCTTTAGTTCATTGACATTATTGCAAATTCAAAAAAGTCTAAATAATGGGTAAAGCT
>JBCCQK010000768.1:0-2552 GCA_039024375.1 Bacteroidota bacterium | reverse complement strand
CTGCAACGAACCAATACTAATGGTTCGATTGAGTCGCTCTTCCATCTCGTCCATTATCGCAATAGCGTAGGCATTTTCGTGCAAAACGGCGACGGTTAGTAAGACCACTTCTTCCAATTCTCCTAAATGTGTTCGGTTCATTCTATATTTACCTTATTTGTAGTTAAAATACAAATGTATCATTTTTCTATTAATTATTGGCTCTTTTCACTAAATATTTATCTTAATTGTAGTTTTAATTATTTTCACTGTACTTTAGAGACAATTAGAAAACGAATAGGTTGCAATTAATACAATATTGTATTTACTTCGATGGTCCGAGTAATAAAATTAGACCGTCTTCCGATAGCCAATCGCAGAAAAAAGGAATGACGATGAATTTCGCAACTCGGAGAGTTACGTTACGATTACTGACTAAATGTAACATAACTCTTCGAGTTGTGCCACCTCCACATTCGTTTTTTAACGGTTTGTCTAAATAGAGCGTCAGATGAAAAAGTGATAAAAATCCGTAGCTAACTAAAATCCGCAGCTAAAAAATAGTAAGCTACGGATTAAGATTAGCTACGGATTTCAAACAAATTATTACAGATTACTATATCAATTTTCAATCTGATTATCTAAAATATCCTAATAATTTGTAAATCAGCATCTTATCCAATACCGCTAATTAACTAATCACTATGTCCTATGAAAAATAAAAGAAGACAGTTTTTAAAAAATACTACGCTTGCCGCCCTTCCTAATCACTATGTCCTATGAAAAATAAAAGAAGACAGTTTTTAAAAAATACTACGCTTGCCGCCCTTCCTATTCTATCCCTGGGCTGTGCAGGTGGAAAAACGGTAATTGACCAAACAATAGCTAATAAATACGCCCAAATAGATGCCGCTTTTGCCCAGCCTGTTTTGAAAGAGGAGCTATTCCAAGAACCAGTCATTATCGAATCGGTGGAATTGTTGGAGTACCAAGGCAATTATATATGTCGAGTGCGGTCTAAAGACGGAGCAGAAGGTTTATCCGTATCCAATAATATGCAAATGCAGTATTTCTACCCTGTGTTTACAAAAAGAGTCGCCCCCTATTTTATTGGTAAAGATGCCAGAGATTTAGAAGCAATACTAGAGGGTGTTTACGTTCATAAGAGCAACTATAAAGTTCAAAACCTAGCCTTGTGGGTTCCCGTAGCGACGGTGGAGTTTGCCATTTTAGATATGCTAGGGAGAATCGTCAATCAGCCCATTGGACAACTCATTGGAGACATTCATCACCCAGAAATTGGAGTTTATCGGGCAAATAATCATCGAGGAAAATCGGCGGAGGAGAGTTTGGAAAAGATTATACAAAACGTCGAAGAAAGCCAAGCCAAAGCGATAAAGTTTAAAGTAGGCGGAAGAATGTCTCAAAATAAAGATTATCCGACGGGACGCACCGAGAATTTAATCCCCATGGTACGCCAGGCTTTTAAAGGTGACATGACTATATACGCAGATTCCAACGGGTCTTACGATGTACAAGAAGCCATTCGAATTGGAAAAATATTGCAAGACCACCAAATAGATTTTTACGAAGAACCAACGCCTTTTGATTGGTACGAAGAAACCAAGGTGGTCAAAGAAGCCTTACAAATTCCAATTGCGGGCGGCGAACAAGAACCGAGTATGCGCAACTTCCGTTGGCTGATTGGCAACGATGCCCTAGACATCATACAACCCGATATTTTCTACTTTGGTGGGATGATTCGCAGTATGAAAGTGGCTCGCATAGCCGCAGCGGTGGGTAAAACGTGCGTCCCTCATATTTCTGGTTCGGGACTGGGCTATTTATATATGATGCACTTTGTCTCGGCTCTTCCCAATGCGGGACCGTATCATGAATTTAAGGGATTTAACAAACAACTACCCTACTATTCGGATACCACTGATTTTAAAGTCCGAAATGGTCAAATCAAAGTACCAACGGGAGCGGGTTCGGGAGTAGAAATTGCGGCGGATTACATAGCCAAGCATAGAGTTATTGAATGAAATTGCCTGCTTCAGTCTCTAAGAGTGGAAGTGAGGCATACTTTTAAATATGCCTCACTTATAGCTATACTATCCTTTTAGTCTTAGGGTAGCACATACTTATCACTGCTGTATAAAACTTGTTGGTTAGTACACTTTCAATTCTTTTTTTAGCACTTCTATCCTGTCTTTTGCCTCCCCAAATGATTTATCCAAGCTAAGGGCTTTTTTGTAAGCCTGCAATGCCTTTTCTTTCATTCCTTTTTCCTCAAAGTATCTTCCCAACCAGTAATGGCCATAGAGGTACTCAAGATAATATTCCAGTTCTAATTGCATAATCTCAATGGCTTCATCAATCTTTCCTTTTCTATAGTACTCTAAATAACTCAAATGCAGAAACTGCATAGGGTCGGCCAACATCCAGTTGGGATAGCGGGTTTTAACGTCTTTGAGTATTTTGCACTCGCTCCGACAAAAAATTAAAATCATACTATGAGTAGTGTTTGACTTGGATTTTTGGATGACTTTTCATTAGAAATAGTACTTTTT
>JBCCQK010000767.1:0-2574 GCA_039024375.1 Bacteroidota bacterium | reverse complement strand
GGAGATTAGACTTCAAAGGACGACAATATTTTTTATAAAAATTTGTTTTTCAAATATTTATGCTGTAAAAAATTAAGTTAGCTACTTACAAATATATAAAAATGATTTTTAAAAAACTTGGCTAATGTTGCAAATTTGTATCAAGATTACAAACACGACCGCTGTCAGAACATTGACACTAAAAAATTACCCTTGAAATCACCCGATTGTCCACCGCAAAACTTTTGCAAAAAATTATTTCTAATGAACATTTTTACCCAATCCCGAATTTTTATCCAAAGTTTACTAACGCTTTTTGCGCTTCTTACTTCCGTCGTTAGTGGCTTGGGGCAGTTTTGTTTAGGCTACGATTTGCGAGGCGACGAAGCCGTAGCCGATGAAGTGTTTTTTGACGTAACGGCTAAGGAGTTCAAAGGCATTGTTTCCTTCCAATTTTCCTTACTTTACGACGATGATGTTTACGAATATATTGGATTTGTGGGAGGAAATATTGAAGGTTTTACCGACCGAAGCTTCAATCCCGACGTTGGAGAAGGTGCTATCGCCGTCGCTTGGTTTGACCGTGCAGCGTTGGGAGTAAGTTACGACGATGATGCCCCTTTATTTACCCTCAAGTTTCGGCAAATCAAGGAGAGTGGCGACCCGTTCCAATTTACCGACGACCCTACTGCCATCGAAGTGGCTGTCTGTGACGAAACGGGCTGCGACGTAATTTTCAACTTTACGAATTGTGAAACGGGAGAGAATCTTGCTCCCGCTATGCAAGGTCAATTGTACTTAGACACCAGCGAAGATTGTACTTTCCAAACAAACGAAACCGAATCGACTTTTACAAACGGTTGGCGTGGATGGAACGTCTTGTCCGAGCAGGACGGAAAATACCATCTAAGTGGAAATTTGAAGTCAGATGGTAGTTATAACTTGCGCCTGTTCCCCGGAGAAAATGAGGTAGAGATTTTGGCACCTAGCCCTTATTATGACCTTTGTGAACCAACGTTTAACTTCAATGCCGACGATTTGGATTTGACGGAAGTCGTTCGAAGCGGGGTGCAGATTCGAGAATTTTGTCCCTTTTTAGAAGTAAATTTGAGTAGCTTCCCCGTCAGGCCCTGCGAATCTGCCTACTATTTTTTGGAATACGCTAATAACGGAACCGCAGCGGCCGAAAACGTTTACGTGGAGTTGGATTTAGATTATCGTTTGGAAGTCACAACGCTCGACGAAAATGTAGTTGACCTTGGAAATAATCAGTATCGCTTGGATGTTGGTAGTTTGGCCATTGGCGAAAACGGTGGCTTTTTTATGAGTGTTAACGTACCGTGCGATTTGTCCGAAATGGAAATGCTGCGGAACGAAGCGCGTATTTTTCCCAACGAAATCTGTGGAACACTCAACGAGGTGTGGTCGGGAGCTAGTCTTCGAGTGAATGGCCAATGTAATGATAACAAAGTGACTTTCGAAATTAAGAACGTTGGCGACGGTGATATGGTGCAGCCGCTTGAGTATATCGTCATCGAAGATGGGGTTATTTTCCGCTCCGAATCGCTACAATTGGCGCAAGGGCGTAGCAAAACGGTATCACTAGACGCAACGGGGGCCTCGTACTTTATTCAGATGCCACAAGAGAAAGGACACCCTGGCTCAAGTAAGCCGAGTGCGTTCATTGAGGCCTGTGGGCGAGATGCGAACGGACAATTTAGTACGGGATTTGCCAATCGCTTTCCCGAAGAAAATAATGATGTCTTTGTGGACGTGGACTACCAGACTTTAGCTGGATTCACCAATCGCAATCGAATGTTATCTAGTCCGATTGGGTACGCCGACCGACATTTTATCGAGCCGAATACGCCTATCGAATACACGCTATTTTTCGCCAATTCGAACCAAACCCTAGAAATTACCGACTCGCTATCGGCCTTACTGGACGTGTCCACTTTCCGACCCGTTGCGGCCAATCGCCCCTACGCTTACACGTTAGAAGAAGACGTTTTGAAGTTGACGGTAGAACCCGCTCGAATCAATAACCCACGAGAATCATCGGGCTACATTAAGTTTAGTATTACCCCCCGAGCCAATTTACCGATGGGTAGTGTCGTCACCAATAAAGCATCCATAACTACGGCGGGAAGAGCCGCTACGGAAGTGACTAACGAGGTATTTCACACTATTATGGATGACTTCTTGGAAACGTCAGTATCGACCATCTCTATTTTCAAAGAAGAAAATCTAGCAACGGCTTTTCCAAATCCATCGAACGATGTGGTGGTGTTCACCCTGCAAGATATAGATGTATCGGACTATCAGTTGTCTATTTTTAACGTTGATGGAAAGGTAATTGAACAGACGACTTTTCAGTCGCAGCAATACGAATTTCGAAAAGGCGATTTGCCCGCTGGTACTTATTTGTATCGTTTAGTGAATCGAAGTGGGCAAGTAGATAACGGCCTATTTATTTTAATCGACTAGATTGACCCAAAAAATTGTACAACAAATTCCCATAATTTTTGACCGATTTAAGGTCGTATATCCTAAAATTAGCAATCCCGAACTGTTCTAGTTCGGGATTTTTTTATC
>JBCCQK010000766.1:0-2576 GCA_039024375.1 Bacteroidota bacterium | reverse complement strand
TTTTTAGAAGATGCACAGCCTAAAAATAGGCAAGTTATAACGATAAAAAGGTAGAAAATACTGTTCAGTCGAATCATCTTGATAATTTTTAAATTAATTTTGTGATGATTCAAAATTCCCGTAATTAACTAGCTGTCGCCGTTCATTTCCGCTAAAATAAGCCGAACGGTAGCTAAATGACCGTTGAATGGAGGCTCTGTCACCCAACTTTTTGGAAAAGCGCACCTTCTCTTTGAGTATTGTTTTCACTACTGCGTTGATTCTTTCTCATTTAGACGTTGTCGAACGAGGTTTACAATTCCCTAATAATTACGTATTTCCGTTAACGGCCTTCGCTGTGAACTCTTTTTACGTTGCTATAACTCTTTTTTTGTTTCAATACCTAAACAGTTTTTTGGATAGACAACTCACTTGGGAGTCCGATGTTTATCGACGATTTTTCGTACAACTATTCTTATCGACCTTTGCTTATCTCTGTATTCAGTACATCATCATTTTTGGTTTAGAACCCACTTTTAATCAATATAGCAATACCACTATTCGTATCGTCCTAACTTTTAGTATTGGCCTTTTACTAGTGCTTCTGCTTAATCTCGTATCTTTAGTGTCTCACTTTAGAAAAAGGACATCTATTCCGTCAATTCCCTTAACGGATTTTTTAGACAGGATGAACATGATTTACAAGATTATGATTATCAGTAAGCTGAATTATGTCAATCTTGAAATTCTGTCAAAAAAGAATTAAAAATAATCTTGTCTTAGTCTAAGTACTTACTTGAGGAATCCACCCTCCCTTAGATATACTTTAAGCTAATCAATTTATCTGTGTCAGTTTCCGAATATTATCCTCTGGAAGTCTATCAATCAACAAATAATTAGGGTCAATTCCCGCTTCGTAGGGCAGTTCGTCCACTATCAACGTAAAGGAAGTATCTGCCGAAATTAGTCGATGGCGTTCGACTAAAATGGGGCGACCATATTTTTCCCCTTCTCGCTTCTCTTGACTAAAAACACCGATGTTGATGAAATCATTAACGGGAATTTTGGTTTCTTGCCCTAGAGAATCTGCCCGAAATTTTTCTGCGGATACTTCGATAGTTACGGCGTATTGACCATTGGACAACTTTTCGTAGGTAGCATTGTGGGTCTTGTTCGAATATAATGTAATCGTTCTAAACATATCATCCAGCAGGTACTGTAAACTGTCGGGGGTTACTTCGGTCAAATAATCCATGAACTCAATGGTATTGGTGTAAGGTGCTTCTTGATAGGCCATATCCTCAGCAAATCGTTTGAGGGCTAAATTGACGTTTGCTTCTCCGATATAATCTTGCAAGGCATACATAACGACGGAACCCTTTCGATAGTGAATATAGCTTTGATTTTCATTGTAAATTAGGGGTAATTCTCGACCCGTTTCCCTACCTCGTCCTCGTAGATAATAGTCCATTTCGTAGCGCATGAATTGCTTCATTTTGTCCTTCCCGTAGCGCTCTTGCATCACCATTAAAGCCGAATATTGGGCGAAGGTTTCGGACAACATCGTTGCACCTTGCACCTTAGCGCCAATTACTTGGTGCGCCCACCATTGGTGCGCCATTTCGTGCGCTACAACGTAGTAGGTCATGTCGATGGCGTCTTTCTCTTTTAGGTTAGAAATGAATCCGTAGCCTTCGGAGTAGGGCATTGTGCCAGGAAAGGCTTGGGCAAATTTAGCGTAGCGAGGAAACTCAATGATACGAGCTTGTTGGTGCGGATAAGGCAAGAAATTTTTGGAGTTGTATCCCAATGAATGTCGCAGAGAAGCGAGCATCTTGTCGATGTTGTATTCGTGTCCCTTGTGGTAATACACCTCTAAATCAACTGCTTCCCCTTGTGGATTTATCCATTGTTCTCTAGCTACTTCGTAAACGCCCGAGATGAAACTGTAAAAGTTTAAAACGGGTTGTTGCAGTTCGTAGCGGTAGTATGCTCGACCATTTTCTTCCCATTGCCTGAGTAGATTGCCGGGGGCAATGGCCGTTTGGCCTAATTCGGTGCTGATGGTAGCGCCCACTCTGACCCAATCGGAATCTGAACTGATGTAAGAATTCTGACAAGTGTGGCTACAATTAGCGTGTGGTGTCGCTAGTACTTGACGTTCGGATAGACCGTACTGTTCCCGTTTTTTGGCATCGGTGATTTCTTTATCGCTGGTGTAACCAATCGTGGGCATCAGTTTAAAATTGCTCAAAAAGGTACCATTCTGTACGATGTCCATATTGCTTACCTCGTTTTCAACCCCTTTAGATTGATAAGCTACTGCTACATTGAACGTTAATTCCTTTTGCGGAAGAAGCGGCTTTGCTAAATCATAGATGTAATATTGCGCTACCTCATCTTCCGTTTGCAAAGTTGCGTTGGGAATATTTATATCCAGTGGATAATCGTGGCTGACCGTAAAATGTAGTTGACGAATAGCTTTGGAAGTTTTGTTTTTAACGGTCATGTCGGCGGCTACGGAAAATTTTCGCTCCGTTGGATAGATGTCAATGGTGTAATCCAAATCGGTCACTCGGGGCTGTGCCAAATGTTCG
>JBCCQK010000765.1:0-2585 GCA_039024375.1 Bacteroidota bacterium | reverse complement strand
ATTTTCCACGCAAAAGCCGATTCGAAAATACGCAAATAAAAAAATTGAAACGACGGAAGCCAAACAGCTAACCGAACGCTTAAACGAATTGATGACCCAAGAAAAAATTTATACCAATCCTAAATTAAAGTTGAAAACCGTAGCCGAAAAATTAGCCGTTTCTCCTCACCATCTCTCTCAGCTATTAAATGACAATTTGGGTAAAGGCTTTGCTACCTACATCAACGAACATCGCATTGAAGCAGCCTGTCAATTATTGGGTCATTCGCAGCATCTTTCATTGGAGGGTGTTGGTTACGAAGTGGGCTTTAGTTCTAAATCTAACTTTTTTATTACTTTTAAGAAAATAAAGGGTGTAACTCCAGCGCAATTTCAAAGGGGGACGAGTAAGACAGATACTACCTTCTCTATTTGATTAAGTAATTCAAGTTGCAGAAAATCGGTAGCACAGGCTTCAGCCTGTTAGGTTCGACGACCTTTAGGTCGGCAGTACTTAAATACTGTGTTCAAGGCCTAAAGACCTTGTAACAGGACAACCTAAAGGTTGTGCTACCAGTTAATCCATATTGCCCGCAACATGAGCTAAGTAAATAAAAAAACCACTATTTTTAGAGAAAATTACACCATCAAACGCTGAATTTTTTATAACATGAGTGTCCTAGAAATTAAAAATGACTTACTAAGACTAGTAGTCGAAACCAATGATGCGGAGTTCCTACGTACTGTAAGAAATTATTTTAAAGTATTAAAAAAAGAACCTATCTCCGATAATGAATTATTAGCACAAGAAACTAAAATGATTGAATTGGGCTTAAAGCAAATTGAGGAGAATCAAGTTACTAGTGATGACATCATTCGAGAGAAAATTAACGCTAGACTAGAAGCTAAAGGAAAGTCAAAATATAATCCCGATAAAAATCGGGACAAAATCTAAAAGTGTCTGTAATACTGACCATTTTTGAAAACTGTTATTAAATTATTTTTTACACATTTCTAAGCATCATTTTTAAAGATAATCGCCCTCCAAAACTCCATTTTCAGTTTAAAATTATAATTCTAAACTCCTCTAACCCCTATTTTTTTGCTGAATCCATCCTTTTACGACCATTTTTGTGTTGACAAAAAATTTATTCATTTCAACACACAACCATGCGATTCTCATTAATTCTATTACTTTTTACCTTCCTTTTATTTTCTTGCGCCACGAATCAAAAGTCCTCCATTGGCCAAAATGACCTACAAGAAGAAGCCCTCGTTAGGCAAACCATCGAACTCTATTTTGACGGCTGGCGCAACTGTCAATCCGAAAAAATTGGCCAAGCCATGCACACCACTTGCCAACTAAAAAACATCAAAGCGGACGGCATTGATGGGGTCGCCGTTTACGACCGAGAGACTTATCTAGGTTTTATCAAACCTGCTCCACCGAGAGCTGCTAAAACACGTATTCTTTACATCGACATTACTAGAGAAATTGCTTCCGCCAAATGTCAGATTGAACTAGCTGACCGACTCTACACCGACTATTTCAATATGATGAAAATTGACGGTCGGTGGTACATTGTGGATAAAGCAGCGATAAATTGGGAGAAAGAGTAGTGGCAGGAAGTAGTGGCAGAAGGCAGTGGCAGGAAGCAGTGACGCCAAGAAGTCTATAAAGCAAGTCAACGTCTAATTCCGTCTTCCCCGTTTCCGTGTTAAAAAAACAAGAAACAGGAGCAGTAAGCAATGAAAAGTCTATAAAGAAAATCAACGCCTAATTCCCCATACGGGCAAGCTGTGTTCCCCTTTTCCATGTTAAAAAACTAACAAGGATAGCAGGTCACAAAAGCCACACTATTTCATCAACCATCTATTGACTACCAAAAGCATTATCTTATGAAGAAAATCATTCAGTCTATTGGGCTATCATTAGCCTTTCTATCAGCAAACTACAGTTTGGCACAAGATTCTCTACAATTATCCGACCTTCGACCGTTTGCCCACTCTTTTTCCATCACAGACGGCGAATTGCGGGGACAGGGCGCAGCCATCTTAACCGAAGCCATCGCTAAATCCCACATAACCATGCTGGGAGACAACCAACGGTCAAAGTTAGAATCAACTCTCACTGGCGCCTTACTCCAAGAACTCCATCGAAATCAGTACCGCAATATGGTGTTAGAAACAGGTTTCGGTTCAAACGCAACCCTGAGTAAACTGGCCCTACAACCCAAGCAGTTTACTCAGTCATTAAAACAATTGAACCAACAATACGCTTGTGGACAATCCGACAACCAATTAGTTCCCATTCCCGATTTTAAAACGGTAGAAGCAGCGCAATTTGTACAACGAGCCGTTGAAAACGACTGGTCACTCGTGGCAATTGGAACAGACAGTTGGACGGGCTTTCAACTTTTGTTGGATGGGTTATACAGCAATATTTCTCCGTCCAATCAAATGGTTTATGATAGCTTGTATCAAGCTAGTTCTGACCTCTTAAAAGGAGCCTATGACCAAGTGACCAAACCTGATAATGATAACGTGAAAGTCTTTATTGAGACGCTCAAAGCATCAACAGCACTCACTAATTTTCTCAATGCAAT
>JBCCQK010000764.1:0-2612 GCA_039024375.1 Bacteroidota bacterium | reverse complement strand
GAACACTACTTAGTTTTAAAATTCTTTTAAATCAGTTATATCTATAAATGTTTTATAATGGTCTTTAGTAAAATATCTCCTACCATCACTTCCAATAACTACCCTATCTTTTCCTCGACTAGCTCCACCAGTGGGATTAGGTTTAATGTCATATTCTTTGTATGTCACTGGGTTTCCGTTCTTATCTCTTTTAGGCAATATCTCTCCACCACCTCTACCGTCATTGTCAAAATTTCTTCCGCCTTTGTATCCTTTAGGAGGCTGTTTTTTATTCAACTTAAACTTCCTCAGAAACTTCTTTAGAATCTTCAACCTCCCCGTACCTATTTTAAACGAAGCCGACTTTATTCTACCTTTCGAAAGGTCTTTTCCAATTTCACTCGCATCATCCAATCCGAAAAAGCCAAGCCCTCGTCCTAACAGTCCATAATCCTTTTTAAATTTCTCTACCTCAGAAGTAAATGCTTCCGAAATCCATCTCGCAGTAGTACTGCCCGACAAAGCATGGAATGGAATTGTACTTCCATCCGTGTTATCTCTGATTGTATTAAAATCAGCGTCCGATACTACAAAATCAAAATCATAGCTATCATCGATATTTAATTCTTCTCCTGTTTCCTCGTTCACTACATTCGTTGTAACGTTATTCCCCATCATGCCAGTTGGGTCATTAAATGAAATAGGGTTATTAAAAGTAAAGTGATACGGCGAAAACCTCGTTATTATTTCTGCCAAAGGGTCAGAATGCCAAAAGCGCCCAATAGCCGAATCGTAATGTCTCGCATTAAAATCATCCGTATTCAACCCAAAATCTGCCTGCCGCTCGTTTCCATTGAATAAGTAATCACAAGTAGGATTCAGTCGTAGTTCCGCCCCTTTCATCGACATCCCAAATGGGTAAAAGGCCGTTATTTTAGAAATTTCGTTATCCTCAATGGTGCCGTTTTTATTACTGTCAGAAAATAGCACTCTAGCGTTATCCAAGTGGTCACCTATTGAATACTCATAATGTGCCGAACCATCCTCAAAAAACAAACGCCCAACATCAAAATAAAGTGCCTCTAACGTATCGTTCCTAAATTCAATGCCGCCAAAATAATCTTGCTTTAATAAAGTGATGCCGTTTCTACGAGTCAATTTTTGCAGTTTGACATTATCGCCCGAATACAGCCACTCAATCGTATTCCCATTGTCATACATGACTTTATAAGGCTGATTAAAATAATTATACAAAATCGCAATCCCTTTATTTGGGTCAACCGTCATATTTCCATTCGCATCGTATTGGTACGAATTACTACTTCTTTCCACGAAACCGTCCGTCTCAAAACCACTTTGGGGACAATCAGCAATTTTCGCTACAAAGTTCGTTCCCGCCTTAGCGTGAAAACCCGCTTTCAAGGTAATGCTCGTCCCCGCTTGAAAAGTAATATCCGCCGTTTCGTTAATAATGTTGTCGGCTTGTAGTTCACTGGCCACGGCGTGTATTTCGGTGTTATCCAAAGTTTGATGCACCACTTTATTATCGGGACAAGGTGCACTGTCCATTATCGTCTGAATCTTATTGGAGTTGTTCACGGTTGTGAACTGCATTTCGTCAATGACCTGCGGTAAGAAATTAAGGCCATTGCTGTAAACGCCCCGTCGTTTGATACTCGTAAAATTGCCGCGTTGGTCGTAACCGTATTCCGTCCCGTAGGCGTTATTATTGAGGTTATATTTCGCCGCCGTCAAGCGGTCTAATTTGTCATACGAATACCCGTACTGCTGACTCGGCCTTCCTTTTACTTTCCACTGCAAACTAGCGATATTGCCGTTCTTTTTTCCCGTTGTCAGACCTACTATATCTTGGTCGTAATTCAACGCCAAGGAAAATAAATCGTCCGTTTCCATCGTCTCGTTAATGCCTTTCAAAAAGCGATTATTACGGTAGGTGTAATCCACTTTTTGTAAAAAGCCACTGCCCGTTCCACCCAAATATTTTGTTTTCAATAAGTCTTTGAAATCGTAGGCCATTCGACTTAAATGCTGGGCATCGCTACCCGCCAACGTGTGGTACGAATCAATCAATCGGCCTTGGTCGTCGAAGGTGTTTCGTAGGGTATCTTCGTAAGTAATGATGGTGTCATCTAGGTAGAAAATACGTAGTTGCTCCGTGACGTTATCGGCAAAATCGAATTTGAAATTGTCAATCATCCAGCCGTTTTGTCGCTGTCGGTGGGCGTGTTCCTTGCAGATTCTAACAATGTATTTTGTAAACTTACGTCAAGACAATACACTTTCATCAAACCAACGCCTCCTTAACATTAATCTCATAATTTACATCAAAGTAAGATGTTAAAGTAAGCAAAGCTTCACATACGGTAGATTTAATTTTAGCTATCCTTTCTTTACTTTCCAGTGAACAAATAGAAAAATCCAATTTTGCTTCTGTTTCCAAAATTTGCTCTGTTTCTGAGTAAGTTATTCCCCTTGGATGGAAAAATTCCTCAAAATTTTTATTTACACATATAAGACCAATGTGGACTTCTTTGATGTTGCTTGAGTAATTTCCGTTTTTCTCAAAAAAAACTTCCAATTCATTTGAAAGCTGAGTTATTTCATCTCCTATG
>JBCCQK010000763.1:0-2632 GCA_039024375.1 Bacteroidota bacterium | reverse complement strand
CCAGCCCCTACGGGCTGGAACCACTTTCCCTACGAAAAATTTCAGAATAAATACTACTGTTTTCAAGAAATCTATCCACTTCTTGCTATCTTCGTCTCCATGAAACTATTAAAGAATATTGCCATCGCTGCCCTGCTTCTAGTGGCAGCTTGTTCCATTTACGGTTACTTTTATTACCAATCTTTAAAACCCACCTACAAAGGAAGTTTGACGCTAGAAGGGTTAGACAATCAAGTAGAAGTTTACTTCGATAAATACGGTATTCCACACATCTACGCCCAGAGCGAAACGGATGCACAGTTTGCCTTGGGCTACGTGCACGCACAGGATAGACTTTGGCAATTGGAACTGATTCGTCGTTTGGGCAAAGGACAACTGGCCGAAATATTGGGCGAACCCGTCGTCAAAACCGACCGCTTTTTCAGAACCATTAATTCTTACGAAACGGTAAAGAAGACCACTAAGGCATTTCACGAATGGCCCGATGATGACCCCGTCAAACAAGCGACCTTAGCTTATTATGAAG
Organism: Bacteroidota bacterium; assembly: GCA_039024375.1. Taxonomy (GTDB): domain Bacteria; phylum Bacteroidota; class Bacteroidia; order Chitinophagales; family Saprospiraceae; genus JAFMDF01. The sequence goes on along the minus strand of JBCCQK010000763.1, from coordinate 2,106 downwards.
GCGTCAATCAGTTTATCAAAAATGGTCCGACGCCCATTGAATTTCAAATATTAGGCATCGAAAAAGAGGAACTATCGGTCGAAGATTGCTACGCCGTTTTAGGCTATACCGCTTTCAGTTTCGCCCAAGCCTTTCGTACCGACCCCATCGTGACGAATATTCAAAACAAATGGGGAACCAACTATTTGAACGACTTGGATGTCCACTGGCATCCCGACGCACAGATGATTCCCGTTTATTCGCCCAAGGCCATCACCGACGCCCTTCCCGACGAAGTATTTGGCGTCAACGAACTCTTCGAATCCTTCCCGGTAGCACCGTGGATTGGTAGTAATAGTTGGATAATTAGTGGGCAAAAAACCAAGTCGGGCAAGACCATTTTTACCAACGACACCCACATCGGCTTTTCGCAACCATCGGTGTGGTACGAAGCGCACATCAACTATCCTGGTCATAATGGCTACGGCAATTACATGGCGGGCGTTCCATTTCCCGTCATTGGGCATAATAGCCACACGGCGATGGGACTAACCATGTTCGAAAACGACGATATTGATTTTTATATTGAAAAACTGAATCCCGACAATCCTAACCAAGTGTGGTTCAAAGACCATTGGGAAGACCTCGACGTTCGACAAGAAGTCATTAAAGTCAAAGGTGGCCAAGACGTTACGTTCGAAGTAAAAACTTCTCGGCACGGCCCCATTATGAACGACGCCATTGATGCGGTGGGTAAAATGACGGAGGCTCCCGTCGCTGCTTGGTGGATTTACAACAAATTCATTCCCAACAACTTACAGACAACCTATCAATTTTCCCACGCTAAGAATATCGACGAAGCTAGAGCCGCCGCTTCGGAAGTTATTGCTCCCGGTCTCAACGGAATGTACGCCGACGTGGAGGGTAACATTGCTTGGTGGGCCATGGCCAAATTGCCCATTCGAGCCGACCACGTGAATTCCAAACTGTTTTTAGACGGCGCTAGTGGCGAAGACGAAATTTTGGGGTATTTAGACTTTAAAGACAATCCACAAGCCGAAAACCCACCCGAAGGCTACGTCTATTCCGCCAATAATCAGCCCGATACAACCAACGGCATTTTACACGCAGGTTATTACATTCCCGAAGACCGTGCGACTCGCATCACAGAATTGCTTGCCGCCAAAGACGATTGGGATATTTCCAACACCAAAGCCATGATAACGGAGGTGATTTCCAAAAAGAAGCCCCAAATTGTTGATAAAGTACTTCGGCTGCTCGACCTTTCGGAGATGCAGCACGAACACGCCGACGTGGCCATCAATGTGTTAAAAAATTGGAACGGCGATAATCAAATCGACGACATTGCGCCCACCATTTTTGCCAAACTGCAATACAAATTGCTCGAATTGACCTGTTCGGACGAATTGGGTAAAGCAGACTTTAAGGAGTTTTTGAACACCGTTATGTCCCGACGGAGTTTACCTTTTCTGCTAGATATTGCTGACTCCCCTTGGTGGGACAATCAAACGACCAAAGACCAAGTAGAAAGTCGAGCGCAAATCGTCACCGCTGCTTTCGAACAAACTTTGAACGAAATTACCGACCAACTGGGCGACGACATTTCGCAATGGACTTGGGGAAAAGTCCACACCATCGAACACCCTCACGCTCTGGGGCAAAACGAATCTTTACGCCCCTATTTTAACGTCGGTCCGTTTCCCGTCAAGGGGAATAAAGAGGTGATTAACAACATGAGCTACACTATTAACGGTATGGGTAAGTACGAAGTCGTCAGTGGCCCCGCCATTCGTCGCATTATCGACATGGGGAATGTGGAACGTTCGTGGAACGTCCTGCCGACGGGCAATTCGGGCAACGTATTGAGTCCGCATTACGATGACCAAGCGAAGATATTTGTGGAGGGCGATTTTCGGATGCAGTTGATGGATAAGGACGATATTGTGAAGGAAAGTTGTCAATTGGTGCTGAATAAGAAGTAATGATTAGTGTTTATTCTGAAATTTTTCGTAAAGGAGTGGTGTGGTGCCCGGCGGGGGGGAAACACAAAAACAAAAAAAAAAAAAAATATAAATTTTTAATAAATTAAAAATAAAATTTTTTTTT
>JBCCQK010000762.1:0-2644 GCA_039024375.1 Bacteroidota bacterium | reverse complement strand
CCACTTCGGACAGATACAACCAGTACCCATGCTATTCAAAGTGGTTTATTTCAGCAATTAGGATTTGCTAGTACTGTAAAGCAAATCATAAATACACACCAACTTAGTTGGACAACTAAAGGTAAGATAGACCATTTTTGGCAGTTGACTGCTGCTAATCTACAGCGTTGGGAAACGGGATTAGGCTATCAATATCAATGGGATAAAAGAAAATCTTTGCGATGGCAGCTAAAATATTTATTCTATCAAACCAATCGACAGGATAATGGCACAGCAGTCATTACTATACCTACAGCTTACCAAAAATGGAACAGCCGCTTAGCCTATCAATGGCAGCCATTCAAATATAATAGAAGTATTTTCAAGGCAGCATGGACCAAAAGGATATACGCAGCTACTGCAAATGACCAGCTACGGTATTGGGGCTTCGAAGGAAATTTTCAAACAACCCAAAGGTTCAAACGCAAGGGCAAAAAATCTAGCTATCTGAAGCTAGCATTAAGTTTCCAGCAAAGAGATTATACGAATAGTGTCTTTGAAACAAACTGGGAAGTAACCGATTCTGGAGATTGGGAAGCAGCAGAAAATGAAAAGATACTTGAATCGGCAGACTGGGAAGACGAGGAAGGCGACTCAAATACTTATCGGCGCTGGCAGTATTTTAGCGCTTCTATAGATTTTGTGTTTTATGTGACTTCGACTTTAAAAATGACTTCAGGGATAGCTTATGAGCACAGAAAAGATGTCTGGGATAAGCGATTTGGCTATCGACAACTAGCACAATTTGTAGCATTCAAGTGGACTAAACAACAATGGAAAATCAATTGGAAAATAAACACTTCCTTTAGAAAGTTTACGGATTTATTTGCAGATACCGAAGACGATTATCTTTTGCAACATCTTTATCTTAAAAATAGCTTTTCCGTAGCTTATGAAATAACCGAATCCTGGACTATTGCTGCTCATCTAAACTTTCGAAAAAGGTGGCGAAATCAGCCACCCGCATCAAGAAATAATTATTTACCCTATTTTACGGGTCTGACCAGTCTAGGTCTTCAATATAGGTTTAAAAAAGGGTAAGAAATAAGTAATGTCTTCGCCAAATGAATTATGAATGGTATATAACTTGATACCTGTAAACATTTGTCACAATTCCCCCAACTGCTCCAATAACCACGCTTTTTCCATCAACTCCGCTTCTTGTTGTACTCGTTTTTCCAGTTGCCCCTTCGCCTGTTTATCGAAAGGGTTCAGTCGTATCAACTTTTGAACGTACAGAATAAAATTGACGTATTTTTCTCGATGGTAGCCCATCTTTTTTTTGCGACGGATAAAATTGCGGACGGCTCCTAGGTGCGATTCTAAGGCCTCGAACTCGTCTAATTCGTAGTAGATTTTTATCAATAAGTTTTTACTGGCTAGATTGAGTAGAATATTTTGCGGTGGGTTTTGCTGTAAAAGCAATAGTGCTTTATCGTAATTTTTGCGGCAGTATTCCAATCTTGCCAAGTTAAAACTGAAAGAACTTTCTCGATACTTTTCTTCCAATGCGTGTTGGTAGGTATAGATGATATGCTCTACCCAGTCGTAGTCTTTAGTGGTAATACCCGTAGAAATGATGTTCAAATAACTGAAACGAGACAGCTTCCCTTTTTCGAACAAGTACTTCTTTTTTAACCCTTCCTCATACAAATCTTTCAAGTCGTTCAAATACTGCTTTTTCCCGTGATTGCTTTGCTGAATAGCGTGATTAATTCCCAACAAAAACAGCAATCGGGTCTCTTGTGGGTGTAATAAACCGCCTTTTTCGAGCAAAATACGCTTGAATTGGGCAAAATAGTCACTTTCCTCGGGTTGTGTCAGCACTTGGTAACCGTAATAATAAGTGCCAATGGTCGGCTCTTCTAACCAATCAGATTCGACGATGGTAGCGAGTATTTTATCCAAAAATTCTTTTTCAAACGTAGAACCGTACACATTTTGGTGGGTCGCCAACAGACAAAAATGTTTCATTTTTAAGGAGATAAACGCACGGTCCATTTTATCCGACGTCAGTTGCAGTAACTGCTTTTCGACGGGTTTATCCGCTACTATCGACTGGTGCTGCTCCCACAATAGTTGAAAATGATATTCGAAAGCGTCGGCGTTTTCTAACGCTTGTTTTTCCAAATAGTCACTCGTCTTTTTGATGACTTTTTCAAATTGATGCGTCAATCCTCGTTGGCGATAGGCCTTTGCCAATTGTAACTGGTTCTTGGCTGGATGTTGAGTAATCGCCTCTACGATGAGAAACTTTTCGACCAATTGGGTGAGATAACTTTTGAGCAGTCGAAACTTCTGGTCGTCGTAAGGTTCGGCGTAGATTTTTTTAAAAAAGTAGGTCTTATCGGGCAAAGGCTTGCTCGATTTGAGAGTCGTTTTTAATAGTTCAAAAAATTGCAGGACATCTTTTCGATGATTGAAATAGGGAGACGCTAAGAAACGGCCAAGGGTATTTAATTCGGCGGTGGAAAAGGTTTGTAGGGTTATGGTTAGTTTACTTTGCTTCATTATGATAAATGAATGATGAATGATTGATGATGAATGATAAGATAATTACCGCATTTTCAAGAAGATAAAACAAATTAAAATCTCCATTCATCAT
>JBCCQK010000761.1:0-2665 GCA_039024375.1 Bacteroidota bacterium | reverse complement strand
GTTCAAGTCCTAAGTAACTGATAGTTTAATCGAGCGTATTTTTTCGCTAGGCAAGGCATTTTTTTTGAGAATAGCCGTCGCTCTTTAAGAAAAAAATAACGTAGCATAGCGGAAAAAGACGCCGACTTAAACTGTCAAGAATTTAGGTCTTGAACCACTAGAGCTGGGTAAGTTAGTGCTTGTCCAGCTTTCTATTTTCATAAACTGCTGTTCTTCAATTTACATTAAGAAGCCAAAGACCCTTACATAATATGTGACTTACAGCTATTTTATTGATACACTTCGCTTTGTTTTGCCTTTCTAGTATGTTTTTTATAGTTGCCCAGCTCTCTTGGATAATGAATAGTTAGAGTGCTTCAAACACCCCGATGCCTCGTTTCAATTGAATGCTCCTTTATCTACATCCTTAATAAATTTTATTAATCCAGAGAAATAAGCGTCGGCGTCATCGTATTGAGATAAATGGCTCCCATTTGTGGTAACGCTGCGACCTTTTTGAACTTGAGTGCTCATCCACTCCATATATTTAGGGTCCATTGTATCATATTTTCCCCCTATCATTAATGTCGGAACTTTTAATTCAGGTAGTCGTTTGGACACATCCCAGCCTTTAAGCGTAGCATTTCCCGTAATTCCAAATTCACTGTATCCCTGCATGTAGATGTAGATATTAGGATTGAGGTGTTTGAAGGAACGGTTAATGAATTCGGGCCAATCTTCTAAAGGTTTTCGTAGGACATGCTTGGTGTAGTAGTGTTGTTGAACCAACTCTGCGTATTTAGGATTTTCAAAGTCCTCATTTGCCTCGTAGGCTTTAATTGCTTTAAAAACATCCGGTGGAAGTTGTGGTCCCAATACCTCGGCGGCATATTTTTCATATTCGGGAATACTCGCTACCATGTTGGAAATAATTAAGCCCTTTAGGTTTTGCTGGTATTTTAGGGCATACTCCATGGCTAGAATGCCGCCCCACGATTGTCCTAACAAATAAAAATTATCACTATTAAGGTTCAAGGCCATTCGAACTTGTTCCACTTCTTCAACGAAATGCTCAATTGTCCAGAGCGTAGAATCGTTTGGCTGTTCGCTGTAGTAACTATCAAGTTGGTCGTAATAAATGTATTCTATTTGTTCATTAGGCAGATAGCCGTCAAAATTCTCAAAAAATTCGTGGGTTCCTCCAGGGCCACCATGCAGTAATAAAACTTTCATTGTTGGATTATTGCCCATTCGCTTTGTAAAAACATTGAAAGTTCCTTTCGGCGTTTTAATTGGAATCATCTTAATCCCACCCGTAACTTGGTCATCGCTATTGGAGTAATCAAAATAGTTGGCTTTTTCAGTATCTGTCCCGATTTTCTGTTGGCTGTTTGTGCAACTGCTAATAAGCAGCGTCATAACTAGTACTAGTGTTGTTAAATTTTTCATTTTTAATTATTTTTATTAGAAGTCTACGTAAGTAATAAAATAATAATAAAGTGCACAAGTTGATGAAGTTATTTTTTCTTTAGCAAGGCAAAAAATGGGAAGGTTGTATTACTGAGAAGAATAGATTTTTTTGGTGTTGACCGAAAGGAAATTTTATAAAGATGAAAATAGATAGGATAAAACTAAACAAAACAATAGATGTGATGTTATCTGTTTACATTCATTATTACACAACGGGCGCGGTTCATATATTTACCTCTAATACCTTTGAGGGCAGATTCCGGCTGCACCCTTATAAAACCTAAAAATGGAATTACAGGAAAAAATTAAAGTTGAATTGGAGGGAGATAATCACGTTATGACCAGTATAGAAACGCCTATGCTCCCCGATGCTTTTGAGAAGAGTGATGACGAAAAAATTGAGATTATTGAGGATTGTTTTGCCGTAATTATGGAAACTCTAGGACTTGATTTAAAAGATGATAGTCTAAAAGGTACTCCGTATCGGGTGGCAAAAATGTACGTTAAGGAAATCTTTTCTGGCTTGAATCCCAAAAACAAACCCAAGATTTCCGTTTTCGACAACAAGTACAACTACGATAAGATGCTCATAGAGAAGAACATAACGCTTAGGTCTTCTTGTGAACATCATTTTTTGCCAATCTCTGGTATAGCTCACGTAGGATACATCTCAACGGGAAAAGTAATTGGTTTGTCCAAAATAAATCGAATTGTAGATTATTTCGGGCAACGTCCTCAAGTGCAGGAAAGAATGACTGTCCAAATCTACAATGAGTTGAAAAAGGAACTCAACACAGACCATGTAATCGTCGTCATTGATGCAGAGCATTTATGTGTTCAAGCAAGAGGAATAAAGGACAATAAGAGTTCCACGGTAACTATGGAATATGGTGGTAAATTTAACGAACCTTCATTCCGAGACGAATTTCTTCGGCTAGTTACACAATCGTAGCGTTTAATATAACAATTAGTACACTACAAAAAAAGTCACATTTTAAACTAGTATTATCGAAAAAATTGAGGTTCTCTGACAATTCAGGTCTCGATTTATCCGTGTAGTGATTCGTAACTAGTTATTAGCGTTCAAAAAATAAACGGGTAATAATATGGTCGGTGCGATGCACCTTTGAAGACCTTGATTAGTCTGCTTAATACAAAGGGGGTCGTCCCGATGGGACTTTTTGATACCAAGATGCATCGCATCGACCATCTTTGT
>JBCCQK010000760.1:0-2721 GCA_039024375.1 Bacteroidota bacterium | reverse complement strand
TATTTTCTCAAAAACCATCTGATGTCCACCCAAGTGGTGTTTAAAGACGGAGGCAGTGGCGTGGCAGAGGTCGTTTCACAGCATCAGCAGTACCCGTTTGGTTATCCGATGAAAGGCGATTTTACGACCAACTTTAAGACCAAACGTTTGTATAATTTTAAGGAATCGGTTTCGGACTTTGGGTTGGGGTGGATGGATTTTGGGGCGAGGTATTATACGGATGGGGCGGTGCCCGTTTTTGTTGGGGTTGACCCAATCGGTGAAAATTTCGCATGGGTAAATGGGTACAATTATGCCGAAAATGAACCTGTCGGACACATAGATTTATGGGGATTACAAAAATATAAACCCAAAGGACAACGATTAGATGGTCCTAGGGATTTACTATCAATGAAAATGTTGAATAATGTTTGGGAAGGTGCTAAAACTATGACAAGAGAGTTTTTCACAAGTGAAGTAGGTAACGCTCTAAAAACTGGTGGCGATGTAGTGGAGTATGGAGGGTTAGCTATTGGTGCGACGGGAAACGTGGAAGTAAGTGCGCCTACCATTGCAGCGGGTAAAGCAATGGATTTAGTAGGAACAGGAATAATCATTATTGATGAATTGCTAGAAACAAATAGCTTATCAACAGAAACAAAACTAGACGTTTCAGCTGATATTATTCTAAATATGTTACCTGAACCTTTAGAAAAACCAATTGATGACCTAAAATTAGGTGAAGCTGCTACAACGGTATTCAAGTCCAATCGTGATGCTTTGTTAAAAGCTACCGAAGATTTGGCCAAAGAAGTTGTAATAGAGGCATCAACTAGTAACAATCAATCACAAATAGCAGAAACAGAAAATTGTAAAGAAAAATGCAACAATTAATTGGTATTTCATTAATCATTTTCGGAATCGTGTATTTCTTTTTTGCAAGAAGAAATATGGATAAAGAACTTAAACCAAACTATAATCTGGTTGCCACAACTAGAAGATTTAAAGTCAGCATTTTATTAGTAGTGCTGGGACTTTTAATGCTTCTTGGATTGGCATAAGTTTTATTATGCGATTCCCGCTAATTACAAAATACAACAAAACGCAAACGATAACGGATAATGTGTTCTGCCATAATAGAGGGCCAATCAAAAATAGCAGAAACAGAAAATTGTAAAGAGGAATGCAACAACTAGTAGGAATTTTATTAATTTTTTCAGGTATTCTATATTTTTTTTTCGCAAAAAGAAATATGGATAAAGAAACTAAATTGAATTATAATTTAGCTGATACAGCAAGGAGATTTAAGGGGAGTATTTTGATGGTGTTATTAGGGTTATTAATGCTATTTGACTTAGTTAATTTCTCTTCTTTATTCTAGTTGGTTGCCCCAATTGTAAATAGCTGACCTTTTCAACTCAATCTGAATTACGACCAACAGGTAGTCGGACTGAGCGGAGCAGGACAAAAGAACGGCAATATCACCAGTTTGCAGTGGCAAGTCAAAGGCGGTCCGAGTCAAATCTACGGCTATCATTACGACGAATTAGACCGCCTAATTGAAGCAAGGTATAACCTCAATAGCAACGCCTACGGAGCGACTTATGGGTACGATAAACGGGGCAATTTTACGAGTATCACGAGACGAGGAGTTTATAGCAACGGCACCAACTTCTTACCGCAGTCCATTGATAATATGAACTTCACTCTGATTGCCGGTACCAATAAAATCCAGACGATAACGGATAGTGCGCCCTGTCCCGATAACAAAGTGATTCACCAAGCGTTAGATAATACGGAGATGCACGCCGTGGCAACCGAATTACAAGCGGATAATGTGGTGAACGAAAATGCGGCGATTACCTACCAAGCGGGGACGGAAATTACGTTGAAAGCGGGATTTCATGCGAAAACGGGGACGAATTTTACAGCGAAGATTGCTGATTGTCCGCAAAGTGGGTTTGAGACGGATGGGTTTGTGGAGCGTAGTTCGAATAGCTTTGGCTATGACGCCAACGGCAATCAAACGATTGACCCGAACAAAGGCATTACGGTCGAGTATAACTACTTAAATTTGCCGCACAAGGTGACGCATACCAATGGCAATGTTTTAGAATGGTTATATTTGGGAGATGGAACGAAGGTGCAGAAAGTTGCGAAAAGAGGTGGCACTGCGGTTTTAACGCAGGATTATCTTAGTTCTATTGAGTACCAAAATGATACGTTGGATGGGATTTATTTGGAGGATGCGAAGCTAACCTTTAATGGCGGGAATTTTGAGGAATATCAATTCTATCTACGGGATAACGTTAGCAATGCAAGAGTCATCTTCCGAGACAGTTTAGGCACACCGACGATTGTTAATGAGAGCCACTATTACCCAAATGGCGGCTTGATGGTTGGTAATTGGCAGCGAGATTCTGGGGCAAAATATCTCTATAACAGCATCGAGCGGGTCAATGATTTTGGGTTAGATGTGTATCATGCAAAGTTTAGAACGCTAGATGCTTGGGGAGGAAACTGGTGGCAGATTGACCCCGAAGTTGAACAGTTTTATGCTTGGTCGCCGTATAATTTGAATATGCGGAATTCGGTTCGATTGAGTGACCCGAATGGGGATAATCCGATTATTGGGGCAGTTGCTGGAGCAGCTTTGGATATTGGTTTTCAAGTTCTTGTAGAAGGAAAAGATTTTTCGGAGGTTAATTATGTAGAAGTGGCTGCTTCAGCAGCGGCTGGTGC
>JBCCQK010000759.1:0-2736 GCA_039024375.1 Bacteroidota bacterium | reverse complement strand
TAATCCGAGCATTTCTAGGTACGTCTCTTTGATAATTTGTACTCTACCTTTATCGTCCATTGTGAAAGCGTCCTGCTCCACGATATTTGAGAAGATTTCAAAAACGGAAGTCGCCTCGGCAGAAATGGCCAAAAGTACCTGTTCATGTTTCACTTGTCTAATTTGTCATCCAAATCACCACCCCAATCATCTTCCCCGTTATCATCTAAATCTCTGGGCGCACTTAACCCCGTTATTGCTTTATCAAACATAGCTCGGTAAACACTTCGAGCCTCTTTGAGGGAATTTTGAATAATGCGAATCCGACCTTCATCGTCCATGACCCCTTGCCCTTCAGTATGAGCCAAATCAAATGCGCCAAAGATATTCCTAGACTCCCAATAGAGCTGCCCCAAAATCCATTGATATTTCCATTTTTGTAGCACGTTCTCCGACTCATTAATCTGGTCAACCGACCGAGTAAAAAGCCGATTAATCATCTTTTCCGTTTCAATCAAATCGTGCGTCATCTTCAAATTGCGGATAACCACATTCACCGTTTTGGACGCTTTTTTAAAGAAATCCTGCACTTTAGAAATGCGTTCCTTCCAAGGTAAAATTTCCTCCCGAATTGCCTTTGATGCGGTCATGACCACTTTTTGAATCCCACCAATAGCATTATTGGCTACATCAAAAACTGGCGAGGCTAAGATTTGCCCTTCTAAAGTTGGGGCATGAATGAGGTTACTATGTAGCAGTAGCCCCAATACCGATAAGTATCTTTTGATAATCATACCTAATAAAAGTGAAATTCAAAAAGCAGGGGAACCTAACAAACAAATGCTCCCCTGAAAAACCTATGAGCTTTCTTGAAAAAATTCTTCGTAAATCTCTACTTCCTTTTGTAGTCTGCGGAACTGATAAACTTCTCGATTAATACGTCTAAGCTGCGCTCGAATGGTGGCTCGAATACGCCTAGCATCTTTATGAGCATCCCGAATCAAGGTCAAGCGTCCTTTATCATCCATGATTATGGAATCTTCTTCGATAACATTCCGAAATAAATCAAAAATACCATCTGCCTCCGCAGCGATAGCTAATAGCACTTGGATATGTTTCCACTTATCCAGAAAATCAAAGTCATCTTCGCCATCTCCGTCTGCATCTTTGGGCGCATTCAAAACTATGTTTACCCCCGAATTTCGAACCACGAGTTAAGTTGATAACTTAGTGCAAAAAATAGCATTAAGATGGCCAAAAAACGCCGACGCTTTACCGCAGAATTCAAGCTAAAAGTGATATTAGAAGCGCTCAAAGAGCGAAACACCTTGAGTGAAATTGCTCAAAAATATCAACTTCACCAAAATCAAACTTCTCAATGGAAGACCGCTTTTCTAGCCCAAGCAGCAGATTACATGTCCCATAAATCCATCAATACCAAGCAGCAAACAGATGAAGAAAAGCTACAACTTTATGCCAAGATTGGCCAGCTTCAAATGGAGTTGGACTTTCTAAAAAAAAAGCTCTGCTGATGACTAAAGCCCAACGCTACAAGCTGCTAGATTCCTCTGCGGAGTTAAGTATTCGACAGCAGTCCAAACTGCTAAAAATTCCTCGTGGCAAGTACTATTACCAGCTTCGAAATGAAAGTCCACAGAATCAATATTTGATGGATTTAATAGACCGTCAGTACCAACGTACCCCTTTTATGGCGTACCTCGAATGACGGATTATCTAAGAGGATTAGGCCATGCGATTAATCCTAAACGGGTTAGACGATTATATAAGGTGATGGACATCAGAGCTTTAGGCTCTAATCCCTATACCAGTAAATCCGACCCGACGGCCTATAAATATCCATATTTGCTTAGAAATTTAGAAATTTTATACCCTAACCAAGTTTGGGTGGCAGATATTACCTACATTGGTCTAAAACACGGCTATATGTACTTATTTGCCATTATGGATTTGTATTCTAGGTACATCTTAGCATGGGATATTTCCAATAACATGACCGCTGCATGGTGTATTCAAGTCCTCAAAGAATGCCTCGAATGGTATCCTTCGCCTGAAATTTTCAATACCGACCAAGGTAGCCAATTTACGGCTGATTTGTGGGTTGATATGCTTCAAAACAACGGTATTCGGATTAGTATGGATGGCAAAGGCCGAGCCATTGACAATATCTTCATAGAACGTTTTTGGCGTTCTTACAAGTACGAATATCTGTACCTAAATGCACCCAATGGAGGCAAAGAATTGTTTGACCAGTCGCAAGAGTACTTTCGGTTCTACAACTTTGAGCGTAAGTATCAATCCCTAAATCGAATCCCTCCTGCTGAACATTATTTCGGAACTAAAACTTATTTCTTACCAACTAAGTATTCGACTTCCGTGGTTTAATTTTGGGGGTAAGTATAGATAAATACTATTTGGCGATTGGTTGGAAAACCAAAGAAGGTTACGAATTGCGGTCGGGCAAGGATTTTACCTTCAAAGGTTGTAGTGGCAAAAAAGCGATTACCTTAATTCCGTCAGCAAAAGACCGCCTCTATATTTTTGAGTCGATGTTCGACTATTTATCCTACATCGTTTTACATTCCAGAGTCATTAAAAAAACGGATTGTTTTCCTAGACGGAGAGGTTATTATTTTGAATAGCACCTCAATGGTCAAACGCATTATTCCCTATTTACAACAACGTCAATTTTCCGAGATATTCTCCTTTTTTGATAATGATACAGCGGGGGAAAAAGGC
>JBCCQK010000758.1:0-2759 GCA_039024375.1 Bacteroidota bacterium | reverse complement strand
CGATTTTTTAAAACAGAGGCAAAAAAAGGCGACGGGGTCTATTCTTTGCTACGGCGCTACCAATTACTGGATTCTCCTTGCAACTTAGAGCGATTCTACGAACTAAACGGGTTAAAGCGCAACGCTAACTTAGCAAAAGGAAAAAGTTATTATTTACCCATTTTGATTTACGAGTACAACCGACGCAGCATACGTTCAACAATTGGTATTGACGATTGGGATTTGGCAATTCGCATTCGGGATTACAACCAAGAAATGGTGAAAGTAGGGTATCGCAAAAAAGATTATAACGACGACACAATTTTGTGGGTGCCGTATCACGAAATGTACTGTTCCGAAGAAACGCAGTCCTCCGTTACAGAAAAACCCGAATCCGTCAAACTACGTTCGTTTCCCATTTTCGGCAAAAAACACGAAAAAGTTCCGCTACTCAATAAGTCTTTAGCAGGTCGGGTATATTACATTGTCAGTGGTCACGGTGGCATTGACCCTGGTGCCGTTGGAAAAATAGGGAAACACCAATTATGCGAGGACGAGTACGCCTACGATGTATCACTGCGATTAGCCCGAGAAATTGTCAAACGAGCAGGAACGGCCTACTTGATTTTACGTGACCCCAACGATGGTATCCGAGATGGAAAGTATTTGGGCGTTGACCAAGACGAAATCGTTTGGGGCAACTATAAGGTATCGACCAGTCAAAAAGGCAGGCTGTTCCAGCGGTCGGATGTAGTGAACGAACTATTCGATAAAAATACGGCGGCGGGTATCAAAGACCAACGCTTGATTGCCATTCACGTAGATTCGAGAAGTAAAAGTGCTCAGACGGACGTGTTTTTTTACCATTATCCAAGTAGCGATTCGGGTAAACGTATTGCCGAGAATATCAAAAAGACCTTTGCTAAAAAATATAAAAAATACCAGAAAAACCGAGGTTACCGCGGAACGGTCACGCCTAGAGATTTACACATGCTGCGAGAGCCTAAATGTACTTCGGTTTACGTAGAATTAGGTAATATCTCCAATCAACTGGACCAAAAGCGATTTTTACTGGCGAGCAATCGGCAACTCTTGGCAGAATGGTTGATGGAAGGATTTATTAAATGAAAAAGCCCTAACCAAAAAGGTTAGGGCTTCAATACTATACCCTAATTAATCTATTAATCTAGAAGGTTTCCCTTCCAGAAAAATCTTTTGAAATTCCGGAAGTTAACGCACTAGAAAAATGCTCAAGGGGGTGTCAACAAATTATATACACGTTAGGGTAACTAAAACAAAGTGGCTGTAACTTACAGACAGCCCACTTGTTTTAGCTGTCAATGAGAATGTGTTGTTCTATCTCTTTAAATTAACCAAAACACTAACTGCTTTTTTCTGAAACAATACGACTGCCACGCTTCAAGAGTTTTGATAAGTTGAACGTCACTAACTTTTGAAATCAAGCACTAGCAATCGTGTATTTGACTCGTTTTCAAAAGGTTATGGGTCAAATTAGTTGGTGATGTGTGAGCAAAAATTGAGAAATGTAGGAGAAAAGTGAAAGTTAGTGTAGATACTTTAATGAGAAAGCTTATTCATCATTATTAGGGCATCACAGTTATCCTACACTCTCAATTCGCACATTTTGGAAAAACTATTGTAAACTACGTCTTTAGGCGCGTCTCAGATGGATGGTACCATAGTTGCTCTTAATCATGGCTCTTAGCTTTTTTCGAGCGAAAAATATTCTGCTTTTGATGGTACCAATTGGCACATTCAGTTGGGTAGCAATTTCATCGTAATGGTATCCATCAAAAAACATGGTAAAAGGAATTCTCAAATTATCCGATAAATTGTTAACCATTCCGTTCAGTTCTTTCATCATCATGATGGAGTTAGTGTTTCCGTCCACCGATTTATTTTCTACAAAGTAACCGCAATCCTCAATCGGTGCTTCCACCTTGTTCCTAGTTCTCTGCTTGCGGTAATCATTGATAAAGTTATTTCGCATGATGGTTGTTATCCACGCTTTGAAGTTCGTCCCCTCTTTAAATCTATTTCGATTTTTGTAAGCTCGGCAAAGCGTTTCTTGCATCAAATCTTGGGCATTGACCCTATTTTTCGTCAATTTCATCGCAAATGCAAACAATAAATTTTCTAATGCTTGGTAACGGTCGTTAAATTCGGTGGTGGTCATGTTGTACAAAGTATTTAATAATAAAAAATATATGATAGTGGTGTCTAGAGTCGTATGACACTAAGCCACCATAAGTGGCTTATCGGCTTCTGTTGCAGTCACCCAACACTGAATGATAGGTAGTGCTTGCTGTTTCACCCGAAAATACATTTCCACAAAGATTTCGACTTCAGTCTCTATCTGTTGAAAAACAAACGCAAGTTTTTCCTTTGACACCTCTTTATCGAGAAACTGAGACTTTATAGTCTGGACTTTAATCTGGACCCTCAGCAGTATTTTTCTGGTAAGTTCTACTCTTTTCAGTTGTTTCTTTGCCAACCTTAGAGTATCATTACAACCATCATAAAGTTGCATCCACAACAGTTGCTGTCTCAGTGACTCACAGTCTCTTCTACAAAAGAACAAAGCCGACTCTACCTTTGCGAAGTTGATTGGTAAATCTATGGACTCATTCTTTATAAAGCAGAGTGTTGTTGAGTACATTGTTTAATGTTTTAATAGAAAAGTTACACAACTAGTACTATTACCAACCTTATGCCAAAATTTACAAAATACTCATTATCAACATTTTACACAAATACAT
>JBCCQK010000757.1:0-2785 GCA_039024375.1 Bacteroidota bacterium | reverse complement strand
TCCATATTTGCGACAACTAAATTCCACACTCAACTCGACCAAATCATTCAACAAGAAGACCGCCTGAGCGAGTTGGTGGACATTTACGATATTCTGTCCAAGCGCCCTACGCCGAGTGCCAATACCATTTTGATAAAAAACGGGGCTATCGCTTTTCCCATTGACTGGTACAATGTTCAACCTCCTTTTTTGCTGCCCGAAACAGTGGAATTAACGGAGGCTAACCTGTTGGCGGTTATTTTTTCAAAATTGAATAATTATGAAAAGGCTTACGCGTACTTACAAACGGCCAATCCGTCGCTTTTTGTAGAATTAGATTTTATCAATCGACTACAACAAGGCATTTCAATTGACCCAAGAGAATTAACGACGCATTATTCGCCTTTTGAGGAATATAGGTTGATGCACAATCAAGCTATTTTACGTTATTACGGGGCCACGCCCGACAATTTTGACCTAGAGAAAACGATTTATTTCTTCCAAGAAGCCATCAAAACGGCGCCAAATGAGGAGTACGCCGCCTATTCTGCTCGACAGTTTGCGCTATTGCAGATTGATTTGCAGAAGCCTACCCAAGCCGTTGACCTATTAGAATCGGTTGACCCAACCAATTTATCCAAGGCCGCCAAGCTAGAAATCCAGCATACACTTTGTCAAACGTGGATGCGGCAATTGACCGTTCCCTACGACCAAGAATTACTAGCTAAATTAAAAACTAGTCTTTGGGAAATTTTGCAGCAGTACGAAGCGACAGACCGTCAAGCAGAAACGGGTTTGTTATTGATTGATGCGGCGCATATCGCCAATATTTCCGAGAGCTTTTCGGAATCGTTAGGATATATCACCAAGGCAATTAATATTTTCAAAGGAGAAGGTCTAGAGGAGTTGGCGGGAAATGCGCAATTACGAAAAGGTACGCTACTTTACACTTGGGCACAAAACGGCAATCCCCAATTTTTCAAACCCGCTATTGACAGTTACCAAGCGGCGCTAAAGGTATTTAGGAAAGAAGTTGCGCCCGATGTCTTTGCCGATATTCAGCATAATTTGGCCAATATTTTTACGGATATGCCCTCCGACCAAAAGAAAAAAGGCATTTGGGCGGGTGTCGCTGTTTCCTCCTTCAACGAGGCTTTGGAATATTACACCAAAGATAGATTCCCTTACGAATACAGTATGATTTGCAATAACTACGGGAATGCGTTCACTAAATTTCCACAAGCAGTCCTGACCGATAATTTTGAAAAAGCGCTTTTTTATTATCAAGAGGCATTGGATGTCCGAACACCCGCTTATCCCCACGAAAGAGCCATGACTCTACTTAATTTCTTAGAAGCAAGTTGGATGGTTCGCAACGATTCGGAGGAATTCAACGAAGAGCGTTACGAAGATATGATTGCTAAAGCGGAGGAGGTAAGAACATTAGTAAAAAAGGCAGACATGTTAGAAGAAGCGGAGAAGCATCTAGCGCTATTAAAGCAATTAAAAATGGCAGTAGTGTAATGATTGGCCTTCAATCCCTCATTTCTTCAATCTTTCAATCCTTGCCACCATGCACGAAATATCCTTAGTTAGAAGTATCTTTAATAGTCTGGAGTCAGAATTTTCGCAAGAGGAATTAAATACACTGAAAGCCATTAATCTAAAAGTTGGCCTACTATCCAACGTCGAACCACTGTTGATGCAAAATGCATTTAGCGCCGTAACGGAAGCCGAAGAAAAATTTTTGGACGTTCAATTGAACGTCGAAACCGTTCCGATAGAAATTTACTGTAAAGAATGTGATTGTAACTCAACAATTGAGAACTATAAATTTGCTTGTACAAGTTGTGGTACGCCAAATAATAATGTGGTCAAAGGGACGGAATTGCTGATTCATCAAGTGCAATTTGATTAACTCATGCTCAAACAATTCCTCTCCAAATCGACTTTGGTGTACAACCAATTATTGGTGCTTTGGAAAGACCACCGAACGCACAAGCGACTTGGTTCTTTGATGGTGTGGGCGTTTTTACTAGGCTTGATTTTAGCAGAATTGGCACGGCACCATTTGCTACCCATTGAACAGCTCAATCACAAAATACACAACCACTTTTTTGCCGTTGAACTCGCCTTTACCTTATTGTTATTAACGGAATTACTAGCCCTGATTTTTATTATTCCCCGTTCCATTGCCGTGGCCGTGGGGAAGCAATTTGAGATTCTTTCCCTTATTTTGCTAAGGTCTGCCTTCAAAGAATTTAGCCACTTCGAAGAACCCATTTTGTGGGATACCTTGAGTGACCCGGTTTTCAAGATGATTGCCGACGCTTTTGGAGCCGTCATTGTTTTTATTTTAGTAGGTATTTACTACCGTATTTTGGAAAAAAGTAAACTCACCGAAAACAAAGCCGACCACGAACAATTTAAGGCATTCAAGAAATTAACGGCCCTTTTACTATTGGCTATTTTTGTACTTATCGGGTGGCGAGACGTTTGGGACTTGTTTTCGCAGGGCGAGTATCATAGCTCTTTCAATATCTTCTACACTGTTCTTATTTTCTGTGATATATTTATTGTGTTGGTGGCCATGCGCTACACTTTTGATTACGCCAAAATCTTTCGCTATTCCGCCTTTGTATTGACTACCGTATTTATTCGAATTTCTCTGACCGCCCCGCCATTTGTGAATGCCATTTTGGGAATAACGGCGGTGCTGTTCGTGATAATTTTGACTTTGGCTTTTAATCGGATTAGTCACTCGAATTCGTTGTCAAGTAGTACCTAAATTGCTCTATGAAAAGCG
>JBCCQK010000756.1:0-2806 GCA_039024375.1 Bacteroidota bacterium | reverse complement strand
TTATTTACTTTTTTTTTTTTAATTTTTTCTAATTGTTTTTTGTTTTCCCACCCCTCGAAGTGCTGTAACCACTTTTCCCACGAAAAATTTCAGAATAAGTACTATTATTCTCTATTTTTTGAATCCATTAAAATAGTCACAGGACCATCATTAATTAGTGCAACTTTCATATCCGCACCAAATTCCCCCGTAGAAACGGGTCTTCCCGAAGTTACTCCCAATTGTTTAACAAACTTTTCATATAATGGGATAGCAACATCAGGCTTAGCTGCTTTGACGAACGAAGGACGATTCCCCTTTTTGGTACTGGCATGCAAAGTGAATTGACTTACTACAATAATTTCGCCACCAATATCCCGAATCGAGACATTCATTAATCCTTGTTCATCACCGAATACCCGCAGGCCGCTAATTTTTTTGCATAACCATTGAATATCTTCGTCGCTGTCGCTCGGTTCAATGCCTAACAAAATCAGAAACCCCTGACCAATTTCAGATTTTACTCGCTGATTGATGGTAACGGACGCTTCGCTAACTCGTTGAATGACTACACGCATGGTTGAATGATGAACGATAAACGTTGAACGATGAATTGATTGGTGGATAAAATTTCGTTGGCAAAGATAAAAAAGTTGCTAGTCATTTAGCTAAATTTGTTTCCGAAAGCGGTAGTGTGTACTAAGCATTACTCTTTATACGCTAACCCGTAAGCTAAATCACCAATATTATGAAGAATACCGTTGAGTCTGTTATGGAGTTTAACAAAGGTCGCCTTTCCAAAAAAATCTTGTTGTCTTTACACGAAGGAATGCTTCGACCTCGAATGATTGAGGAAAAAATGTTGATTTTGTTGCGGCAGGGGAAAATTAGCAAATGGTTTTCGGGAATTGGGCAGGAAGCGATTGCGGTTGGGGCAACCATGGCCTTGGACAATGATGAAATAATCTTTCCAATGCACCGAAATTTGGGCGTTTTTACTTCCAGAAACATTCCTTTAGAAAAATTATTTGGGCAATGGCAAGGCAAGGATTTGGGATTCACGAAAGGGAGAGACCGTTCTTTCCATTTTGGCACGATGGAACACCATATTGTTGGAATGATTTCTCATTTGGGACCACAATTATCATTGGCCGATGGTGTGGGATTAGCGCATATTTTGAAAAAAGAATCCAAAGTGACGCTAGCTTTTACGGGAGAAGGGGGAACGAGCGAAGGAGAGTTCCACGAAGCGTTGAACGTAGCCGCCGTTTGGCAGTTACCCGTTATTTTTCTGATTGAAAACAATGGGTATGGACTTTCTACACCGACTTCCGAACAATATGCTTGCAAGCATTTGGCAGATAAAGGCATTGGTTATGGGATGAAAAGTTATCGAGTTGATGGAAATAACGTGTTAGAAGTTTATAATACGATTCAAAAATTGGCGAAAGCCATGCGCAAAAAGCCCGAACCCGTTTTAATTGAATGTGAAACTTTTCGAATGCGGGGACACGAAGAAGCAAGTGGTACCAAATACGTTCCCGATGAATTGATGGAGTACTGGGCCAAGCGTGACCCATTAAAAAACTACGAAACTTTCCTCATGGGGGAAGGTATTTTGACGGAAAATTACATAGAAAAAATTCAAACGGATATTAAGCGGGAAATTAGTAGTGGTTTGGATATGGCTTTTTCGGAAGAACAGCCTGTTCGAAGTGCCAATGAAGAACTTAGAGATGTCTATGCGCCTATGGAGAAATTACCTATCTCCCCTACTTCGGAAAATATTGAATCTATTCGTTTCATTGACGCAATTTCGAATGCGCTGGCTTTGGCTATGGAAAAATTTCCCGATTCGGTGATTATGGGACAAGATGTGGCGGATTATGGTGGTGTTTTTAAAATTACTAACGGATTTGTAGCTCAATTTGGCAAAGAACGAGTTCGGAATACCCCCCTTTGCGAATCGGCAATCTTAGGTGCAGGTTTAGGATTGAGTTTAAAAGGATTTAAGTCGATTGTTGAAATGCAATTTGCGGATTTTGTGACTTGTGGTTTCAATCAAATTGTCAATAACTTGGCCAAATCACATTATCGCTGGGGGCAAAATGCGGACGTTGTTATTCGCATGCCTTGCGGTGGTAGCGTCGGTGCGGGACCTTTTCATTCGCAAACTAACGAAGCGTGGTTTTTTCACACGCCCGGTTTAAAAATCGTCTATCCTTCCTCCCCTGCTGACGCCAAAGGGTTACTACTGGCAAGTATTGAAGACCCTAATCCTGTTCTGTTCTTTGAACACAAAGCGTTGTACCGTAGCTTGACTGCCGAAGTACCGACGGATTACTACATCTTGGAAATTGGAAAGGCCAATTTGGTACAAGAAGGTTCCGTTGCTTCGATTATCACGTACGGCTTAGGGGTCCATTGGGCCATGCAATTAGTGGAAGAACTCAATTTGGATATTGACATTCTAGATTTACGAACCTTGATGCCCTTAGATTACGAAGCGATTGAAAGAACCGTCAAAAAAACAAATCGAGTGTTGTTATTGCACGAAGACACCTTGACAGGGGGAATTGGTGCCGAATTATCAGCCTACATTTCGGAGCATTTATTTGACTATTTAGATGCGCCCGTGATGCGTGTAGGTAGTTTGGATACGCCCGTGCCTTTTGCAAAGACTTTGGAAAAAGAATTTTTGCCCGTAGAGCGGTTACGAGAGAAGTTGGAGAAATTAATTAACTTCTAGTATTCTAAGCCTTCTTCCAAGTCCTCAATCTCTTTTTGTTTATAAAACTGCTTAGTATAAACCCGCTGTTTCTGTCGG
>JBCCQK010000755.1:0-2809 GCA_039024375.1 Bacteroidota bacterium | reverse complement strand
TTAAAATCTAAAAGTACTGGAAACCAATAATTTACATTTTAAATTAGTACAGATTAATTTTTAAGTTTCACTTAAAATAGAGAATTAAATCTTGGAAATAGCAGGGATTTTTCTAATTTTATTGACATCTGTCAAACGTAATAAATTGCTGCGCTCGCTTCCCTATTCTAGATTCCAAATAGTTACAAATTGGTTTTGATGAATACGATTCACCCAAACTTATAAAAAAGTAAGAAGTTATGCCCGATTTCTGTTCAATAATCCCAAAAAAGGAATTTCTTTCAAGTGTAGGGTTTGACCAATAGAAACGTTTTTTTAATCTTTCATATTGGTCAGATTGTCCCAAAAAACTAAGTTCTTTGCAAATATGAAGAGAAAAGTTCTTTGAAAGAATCCCCCTTCTTCTAAGGACTTACTTCGTAACTTATACTTCATACTTCACTCAATATGTTTCTAGAACCTCATTTTAAAGGCCAGCGCAGCGGTTGGATTGAAGTTATTTGTGGCTCCATGTTTTCGGGTAAAACCGAGGAATTGATTCGTCGATTAAAACGGGCTAAAATTGCCAATCAGAAAGTAGAGATTTTCAAACCTAAGATTGATACGCGCTACGACGAAACCGCCGTTGTATCGCATGATGCGAACTCCATTTTGTCCACTCCTATTAGTCATTCTAGCAGGATGTTGGAATTAGTTGATTCCGTTAATGTAGTGGGCGTGGACGAGGCGCAATTTTTTGATGAGCGACTTCCTGATGTGTGTCAGGCCTTAGCTTTGAAGGGGATTCGGGTCATTGTTGCCGGACTAGACATGGATTACATGGGCAAACCTTTCGGACCGATACCTAACTTACTAGCCGTAGCTGAGTACATCACCAAAGTGCACGCTATTTGCCAACATTGCGGCAACTTGGCTACCCATTCCTATCGTTTATCTACCGAAGACGGAACAGTCGTATTGGGAGAAAAAGAGACTTACGAAGCTCGTTGCCGTACTTGTTATAACATGGGAAATATTTTAAACTTGAAGTAGAAGTAGCTGAACCAACCCCAAGAATTGTACTACCATTCAAAAAAACATGAGACGAACACGGCTTTCGTGTATTTGAAATAAGTAGAAATACAATAGAAATATTTCTACGTATTTCTCAATTTCAACTTATTTCCCTTTTTCCAAAAATTATATCTTTAGTTCAGTTCAATGTATAACGAACTCTTTCCTCAATACTCTTATTCTACAATTTCAAATAGGCCAAAATATCATCATATAGACCCGCCTCGTTGGCAAACAACGCATAGTTCTTCGCCGTTTGAAACCATTCCTTAGTCGTTGGTCGATGCTTTTTAGCCGCATTAACTAGGTCGGCGGTGATAATAGGTTGAGGGACGCCTTTCCGCATTGCTTCTTCCAGCTTCGCTTCGATGGCGATGTCAATCACTGCTTCTAAATCGGCTCCCGAAAAATCAGTCGTCCGTTTCATCAATTTATCCAATCGCAAATCCTTTACGGGTTTTCCTTCCAACTTTATTTTCAAAATAGCTTGTCGAGCCATATCGTCTGGTGGTGGCACAAAGATGATGCGGTCAAACCGACCTGGTCGTCGAAAAGCGGAATCTAGGTGCCACGGCGCATTGGTCGCTGCCAAAATCAAAACCCCTTCGTTATCGTATTCCACACCGTCCATTTCCGAAAGAAACTGATTGATGACGTGGCGACCCGAAAAATTACGCATATCAGTGCGACTAGCGCCCAGTGCATCTACTTCATCGAAGAAAAGTACACAAGGCTTCATTTGCCGAGCTTTTTGAAAAATAGCGTGCAAGTTGCGCTCACTATTTCCGATGTACATATCCAAAATATCGCTAATACCCACGGAGATAAAATTCGCATTCACCTCCCCTGCCGTTGCCCTAGCCAAATGGGTCTTTCCGCAACCGGGAGGACCGTACATGAGAATACCGCCACCAATTTTTTTGCCATAGGCTTTGTAAATTTCGGGATGTTCGAGCGGTGCGATAATTTTCATACGAATCTCCTCCTTCAAGGTATCCATTCCTCCGACGTCTTTGAAGGTAATCTTAGGTCGTTCAATTTCGACGGAGCTCTCGGAGTCTTCTCCAGAAGGACCAACGGTGTTTCCTAAAACTAACTTTTCGGGTTCGGGTGGATTGTTTTTTTGTAATTGTAAATTGATGTCCGACTCCAAGAAATTATCTTTC
Organism: Bacteroidota bacterium; assembly: GCA_039024375.1. Classification (GTDB taxonomy): domain Bacteria; phylum Bacteroidota; class Bacteroidia; order Chitinophagales; family Saprospiraceae; genus JAFMDF01. Next base: position 590 of record JBCCQK010000755.1, on the reverse strand, counting down.
AAAGAAGCATCTATTATAATGGCTTTTTGGTACGCGTCTTTCGCTGCTTCGTAACTTTTGCCTTGAAATAGTAATTTAGCATACACCAACCAAGCATCCGCAGGTGGGGTGCTACTACTAATCACTTCTTCGATAACGACCAACCCGAGAGAAGTCTTTTTCAACTGATGATAGACGGTTGCTAACCAAACTTTCAGCGACGCATCTTTCGGTGCTAGTCGAAGCGTTTCTTTGATTTCCACGGAAGCCTCTTCGTAGCGTTTCGCCTTTGTCAACGCATTGATATATAATTTGCGCAAAGGGACATTATCAGGAGTAGCTTTGATGGCCTCTCGTAGGTTATTCAATTCATTAAATTCCATAAGGTGCTTTTTATTAGATTCTTTGACAAATCCTTCGAAAAGGAATGCGATAAAAATAAATTTATCATTTGTCGGAGATTTAGCTGAATAGACGGTCCATTTTAAGTGTTTTAGCTAAATCTTCGACTCTGGAAAAATGTAAATTTATTTTTTATCTTACTACAAAGAGTCAAAGAACATTTTAATTGTAGTCGAGATGATTATTCAGAAATGATAAATTCGAAGTAG
>JBCCQK010000754.1:0-2835 GCA_039024375.1 Bacteroidota bacterium | reverse complement strand
TTCTTCTCCCACCAAGCCTTTTTATCAATTATCGGAATCAGAAAAAACGACCGTAGCCGCCGTTAAAGCAGTGTTTCCTTTGCAGAACGATTTTCAAATGTTGCTGTGGGCACAAAATGCGCCAAAACTAACTTTTTTACCCCCCGAGGACCGAACAAAATTGGACGAGATTGTCGAAAAAACGGAGTTTCAGCGCCTAAGCAATCAAGTCCGAGAAGTGATGCAGCGTTTTGACCGTTTTACGCCGTTATTAAAAAAAGCGGTTCATCGTACAGCAACTAATCAAATTACACCCACCGAACGAATAGATAATGTTGTCACCCATCGAGTCTGGGGGCCGCTTATTTTCTTTGCGTTGATGTTATTGGTGTTTCAAGCTATCTTCGCTTGGTCGGCCTATCCGTCCGATATGATTGAGGCGGGGTTTGGCAGCCTAAACGATTGGATTAACGGCGTCATGCCTGATAGTTGGTTTCGGAGTTTACTGACGGATGGCATTCTAGCAGGACTTAGCGGTATTTTGGTCTTCATTCCGCCGATTGCGATACTGTTTTTACTGATTAGCATTTTGGAAGAAGTCGGCTACATGGCGAGAGCCGTTTTTATGTTCGACCATATCATGCAACGCTTTGGCATGAACGGCCGAAGCATTGTCGCTTTGGTATCGAGTGGCGCTTGTGCGATTCCCGCCGTGATGTCCACTCGCACAATTAGCAATTGGCGGGAACGTTTGATAACTATACTCGTATCGCCTTTTATTTCCTGTTCGGCACGGATTCCCGTTTACACTGTATTAATCGGATTTGTGGTCCCCACTGGTACTATTTGGGGGTTTTTGAACCAACAAGGATTGGCTTTTATGGGCTTATATCTGTTAAGTATTGCCGCCGCTTTGGGGGCCGCTTGGGTGTTCAAAAAGATACTAAAAACCGAAGAACGAAGTTTTCTACTGTTAGAATTGCCCGAATATCGCCCGCCCGTATTTAAGAACGTCGCCTTGACCGTCTTCGAAAAAGTCAAAGCTTTCACCTTGGAAGCGGGTAAAATTATCTTCCTCATTTCCATCGTTCTTTGGGTATTGGCGTCTTACGGACCGGGTGAACAAATGGCTTTGGCCGAACAAGAGGCTATCGAAATTGCTCAGCAAAATAACTTAGACGAAGACGCTACGAATGACTTAATTGCGGGTAAACAAATCGAGGCTTCCTACGCGGGCCATCTAGGTAAATTCATCGAACCGGCCATCCAGCCGTTGGGCTACGATTGGAAAATTGGCATTGCACTCATTAGTTCTTTTGCCGCTAGGGAAGTGTTTATCGGTACGATGGCCACCATTTACAGTATCGGCAGCACCGAAGATGAAGGGAACATTCGGGATAGGATGGCCAAAGAGGTCAACCCCGTTACGGGGCAACCTGTCTATAACTTTGCGACCTCGCTTTCGCTACTCGTTTTTTACGTATTTGCCATGATGTGTATGAGTACGCTGGCCGTCGTTAAGCGAGAAACGAGTGGGTGGAAATGGCCGATTGTGCAATTTGTGTTCATGACGGCGTTGGCTTACGGGAGTGCTTTTTGTGTGTACCAAATTTTTGGGTAATTCAAGTTGCGAATAGCGTTTGGAAAGCGATGCTTTGTCAGTATCTCTTTCTTTTAGGGGGGAGTTTGGCGAAAACTTAACATTAAAAAATTATATAATGTGAAACTACCTCATAATTAGGTCGTTAATTCGTTCTGGCAACCTTAATTGTATAACCAGAATTGACCACATTATGAGCACCTTATCCATTACGTCTGCCGTTGAGCAGCCTGTCCATTTTTCCGTAGAATACCCAATTATTACTACTCACCAGAAAGATTGGTCTTCTACTAAACCAACTACATTGCAACCGCTACCCAATCAAAAAGCGATAAAGGCTAGGTTAGTCTATCACTATTTCAAATCAACACTATACGACTTAACTAATTATCAACCTATCTCTAACCCTGTTCGCTTTAAAAAAGCTTTAGACCGATATTTTGGTATTTTCGAAACGGTAAATCCACCAAATTACATAGCGCAAGTGACCACTATTTTTGAAACATTCAATCAGAAAGACTCGGTGCTTCGCACCAGTGAGGACGGTGTGCTCACCAAAATTTTTCCTTTCAACCAAATCAAACCTTCAGCGGCAACGCATATTGGCGATACGTATCGAGCGATGTTCAATTGGAAAACAGAGCGGTGAGTTAGTTATTAGTTATTCGTTTGGACGTTGATGAGTGACCAATAACAAACGCCTAACTTCTACTTTACTAAAAGTTCATTTGCTGTCAAAAAGCCGATTCTATCTTTATTAAAGATTAAGACTAACTTCAATTCCAGTTTCCACTTTCCTACTACTTTTTTAGGAACTTGTGCCAAATTAAATTAAGTATCAGTTTAAAAAAGTATAAGGAAATGAAAATTTATTCTGTAGTAGGGCTATTACTATTGCCTTTACTTTTTCTCCAAGTTTCTTCTACCGAACCAAACTTAGCCCCAGTTCTCGAGGAAATTCCAACCTCATTAGCTCATGCTTATGCTCATAACGATTACTGGAATGAAAGACCGCTATTAGATGCTCTGGCCTGTGGATTCACTTTTGCGGAAGTAGATGTACACCTAGTGGACGGAGAATTAGTAGTTGCCCGCTAAGGAAAAGGTGGAAAATTATTCAACTATATTAGAAGACACCTCCGTTAAAGAGGATAGATAACTTGTCCGTCATTCGTTTACAGAAGTCGTTAATATCGTAAATTCCCAATAAATGCTCGTCGGAGACGAGCCGATAGTCATTTCAAGTCTGGAGACTT
>JBCCQK010000753.1:0-2859 GCA_039024375.1 Bacteroidota bacterium | reverse complement strand
TCTGGACAGGACACCTTTTGTGTCTTGCGCTCCATTATCGATACTTTGAGAAAGAGAAAACTCAATATTTTAGAGTATTTAGCTCAAATTGTCGCTATTTAGATACCTGTGTAGTTACTATTTAGGTATTTGGCAAATTAGCGTGTTAGCAGATTGGGATAGCCAGGATTCATTTAATTAGGTTCCTTACGACTCTGGAGAGTCGTGATGCTGTAACGAAGCCCTCCAGAGTCGTAAGGAATCAAGGTGCCAATCAGCCAATTACCTAATGTGCTAAATAGTTACGAAGAACCGATATTGGTCATTCATTATTCATTATTTGCATAGTTGTCGACGGTCACAACATCTAAACGAATAACCAACGCTCTTTTCTTAACACTAAATTAATGTCCATTAAATCTATCTGTACAGTTTTAGTGTTATGTTTGTGATGTTTGTAAAAACTGGTTCTCTGACAATTTGTGTGGTTCAGAGCTAGGGGTTTAGCTAAAGATTTAGCTCCTATCGTTATAAATGTTTAACTGAAACCCTAACCCGCCCAAATTTTCCAAGAACGAAAAAACTAAAACAGCGTCAATATGAATGATAATCCACAGGTTTTGGTCGTAGATGACGAACCCGATATTATTGAGTTCATCAAATATAATTTACAAAAAGAGGGGTTCCGAGTGGCCACGGCTGAAAACGGTGTTCAAGGGTTAGAGGAAGCTCGTCGAGTGAAGCCAGATTTGATTATCTTGGACATCATGATGCCCGAAATGGACGGGGTAGAAGTATGTCGGCAGTTGCGCTCCGACCAACTATTTGATAATACCGTAGTAGCTTTTTTGACGGCGAGAGACGAGGATTATTCGCAAATTGCGGCCCTTGACGTAGGGGGAGACGATTATATTACCAAGCCGATTCGGCCGCGTGTTTTAGTAAGCCGAGTCAATGCACTAATGCGGCGTTCTGCTCGCAAAGATGCGGACGATGCTGCCGAAATTATCACTGCGGGTGATTTAATCATTGATAAAGAGCGCATTTTAGTTATGCGTGGAGAAGAACGGATAGAACTGGCCAAAAAAGAATTTGAACTGCTCGGCTTATTGGTCTCCAAGCCGGGAAAAGTGTTCACTCGCGAAGAAATTTTTAATAAAATTTGGGGAACCGACGTTATCGTTGGTAATCGAACCATAGATGTTCATATCCGAAAACTGCGGGAAAAACTGGGGAGTGATTATATCAAAACGATAAAAGGGGTAGGATACAAATATGAGTTTTGATGGTTATTAGTGACTAGAAATTAGTGACTAATGACTGGTAATTAGTGACTAGTTAGGCGTCAACATCTGGACTAGTCACTAATCACCAATCATCAGTCACTAACCACAACAAAATGCTCAAAAACTTAACGCCACGACAGATTGCTTTGTACGCTGCTGGGGTCATTGTTGCTTTCAATGGCCTTTGTTGGTTACTACTGGTAGGGCTAGGTTTTCTCCCATTAAGTTGGTCTCTATTAGTGGGTATTGGGGTAATTGGGATATCGGCTTATTTTGCTATTTTGTTTTACGTTAAAAAATACATTTATCGAAAAATAAAACTGATTTACAAGAGCATTCATAAATTCAAATTAAAACCTGAAGCTAAAAATAAGGATTTGGATGTCGATGCGGATATTATCCAAGAGGTAGAAAAGGAGGTAGCTGAATGGGCACAAGAGCAACAGTCCGAAATCAATTCCCTCAAAGAAATGGAATCCTATCGGCGACTATATTTAGGAAACGTTTCCCACGAATTAAAAACGCCTATTTTTAACATCCAAGGTTTTATTCACACCTTATTGGAAGGGGCGCTGTACGATGACCAAATCAATATGAAATATTTACAAAGAGCGGCAAAAAATGTGGAAAGACTAAACACCATCGTCGTCGATTTGGAGGCTATCAATAAATTAGAGTCTGGTACTTTATCCATGGATATGCAGCCGTTCGATTTGAAAGACTTAGCCACTGAGGTATTTGAAGATTTGGAAATAAAGGCAAGAAAACAATCTATCACCTTGGCTTTTAAAGATGGTGCTAACCAAAACTTTACGGTGGAAGCAGACCGGGAAGCCATCCGACAAGTACTGGTCAACCTCATCGAAAATTCCATCAAGTACGGTAAAAAGAACGGACGTACCAAAGTAGGATTTTACGACATGGATTCTCGTATTCTCATTGAAATTGCCGATAGCGGCATCGGGATTCCCGAACAACACCTCAATCACGTTTTTGACCGATTCTATCGCGCCGACAAAAGTAGGTCTCGCCAAATTGGTGGGTCGGGTCTCGGCCTTTCCATCGTCAAACACATCATCGAAGCGCATCAGCAAACCATTAATGTGAGAAGTTCACCCGATATGGGGTCCACTTTTGGTTTTACTTTAAAGAAAGTGGGGTAGTTTGATATTCGTTATTTGTTATTGGTTACTCGGTTAGACGTTGACCGTTCCAATTGGAACAAACAGCGGATATTTTGTGATATTCGGGAGAGTAAAAGCAAGATAAGACCGACGGTGTTACTTAGGGCTATTAAGATTGGGTTTACGCAGCGACTAATAACGAATAACAAGTAACCAATAACTAACCCACAAAAAAGGGCCTCTGCTGTGCAGAAGACCCTTAAAAACCCCAAAAAACCAAATTTTTATGAATCGTTGATTCCTTTCAAATTAAATTACACTCTTGAGACGCCGCTGAATCTAAGAAGTCACTTTTTGATATTTTATTTTGAAACAAAAAGGTAGATTTTGTTAAAAAATGGAAATAGAGGTCCGTTTTTAATAAAATTGCTGCTTTAATGTGCTGATTTTTCGCTACTTTGTAGGAAAAT
>JBCCQK010000752.1:0-2887 GCA_039024375.1 Bacteroidota bacterium | reverse complement strand
ATTTACCAAATTCGTTCATCAAAGGAAAATATCAACTTATCCATCAAAAATTGTACTTCGTAACTTCTGAAATATAAATGCAACTAGTAGGCCGTTGAAACACTTTTTTTTTAGGTACAAAACTTTTAATTTGCAGGCAGATTATTAACAAAAGATAATCAAAAGTACTAATGCCGTTTTATGGGAATGTTCGTCTTACTAGCAGGCCATCGCTTCTACCTTGAGCGCTCTCAAATAGTCTCCTAAAGTCTGACATTCCCTTTTTTATGCGCTAACCGATTTATCCTTCCGCTTCATTCGCTCCTCTACCAAAGCACAAACCATCGCTAACTGTTCCTTTTTAGTCAAATTTGAATTATCGATAACAACCGCGTCTTCTGCTTGTTTCAAAGGGCTGTCAGCTCGATTGGAATCTATATTATCTCTTTCGATTAAATTCGCTTTTACTGCTTCAAAATCAACGGAACGCCCTTTGGCTACTAACTCATCTTGTCGGCGCTTTGCTCGAACGGTTGGCGAGGCGGTGAGAAACAATTTCAGTTCTGCTTCGGGAAAGACCACCGTACCAATATCTCTACCGTCCAAAATAACGCCTTTCTTTTTACCCATTTGCTGTTGCTGTGCTACTAAAGCGCGTCTAACCGCGGATACGGCCGCCACAGGGCTTACACTTTGCGAAACGTACATTTCTCGAATTTCTTCTTCCACATCTTTGCCGTTTAAAAACGTTCTATTCTGTCCGTCTCGATTGACAAATTCAATTTGAATTTGACCCAACGCAGTAGCCACTTCTTTTTCATCTTTTAGCTCCACCTGATTTTCCAGAAAATAGAGTGTCACCGCTCGGTACATAGCTCCCGTGTCAATGTAAGCGTACCCCAAAATTTTCCCTAAATCTTTTGCCAACGTACTTTTTCCACAAGCTGAGAACCCGTCAATAGCTATGATAATTTTAGAATTCTTCGCTAGTCCATTCATTCTTGATTGCTCATTGTTCATTGATAATTGTTAATTGCTTACAGTCTTTTCAGAATAAAATTCCACATTTTTTCGTAAGGAATTACTTCCAATTCTGTAATTTGTCCTCGATAGGCAAAAGGGGTGTCAATCAATCGGTCGTAGTATTTATCAACATTGGATAGATTTTCGACTTTATAGTCTGCCTTATCCAATTGCTGCAATAATCGAATAAATTGGATTAATCGGAAGTAAACCTCTTTTTTTAACTGTCGATTAGCGTAACTCTTCAATCGTTCCACCCGCTCTCTGATAGCATTATAGCCTTTCTTCTCAATCAAAAATAAAATTTGAGCAATAACTAATAGAACCGTAAAAATCCGTTGGTCTTTAGGATACAATAAAGGGTCATTGAGGAAACGAGACGTCCGAAAAACTTTCTTGCGTTGTGCTTGTAAAATAGGGTTTTGTTCGCCTTGACTTTCGATAATGTAGTTTAAATAGATGTTATAGATATTCCACTTTTCCTTGTCGTCTCCCGTAATTTTTTTGAATTTGGTGTTACTCGTCGCTCGGTTATAAATCGCTAAAGCGTTAATAAAATTATCCGTATGAATACTTAACAATAAATAGTATTCCATAAATAGGAACCAAGTGTCGCTACCCGCTGGAAACGACCGCAAACACTTTTCAGCATTATTTTTTCCATTCTTGTAGTCCCGTAGATGAAGATAAGCGGACATCTTTTTTAATTGAAAAGTTGCCAGTTTTTCGCTTTGATAATACGTCGGATTTTTTTCAATGTACTCTTCTGCTTTCGAACACACCTCCAACATGGCTTGGTAATCGTGCAGCATTTCGTAGCGAAACGCCCACACTAAGTACATATTGTAGATGACAATGGGCGAATCGTAAATTTCGGATAACCCCACCAAAGCGTCACAGTAGGTATCAATACGCTCCTGTAAATCTTGATTTTTCGACGGCGGTTTGTAATAATTCATAATGACCCGCTGGTACAGTTCCTCGGAGCGGATTTCTGCATCTAAGACGTTTTCGTACTGTTTGATGTGCTGGTCGTACTCTTCGTAGTTTTTTTCGTCCCCAATGTTTGCCGAATGTTTTCGAAGGATTCGGCAACAGTTCACGATGACATCCGCAAATTTAAACTTCAATGCCGTTGTCAGTATCTGCCTTGCTAGGGAAGAAGCCGTATAATTGGCATTATTGGAAAGCAAAATTTTCACCAATGTCCAATCTTTGTTACAGGAAAAGTAAGCACGCTCGTAATTAGACGTAGCGGGTAAATTGACATCTAGAAAGAAAAGCGTATTGAGCAATCGTTTTCGGAAACGAGATTTCAATTGACGATACTTATCATCCGTTGGACTACAGCCATACAAAAATGTAGAAGCATCTCTATCATTCTTAAATTTGTTGGCCAGTAAAGCGTCGTAGAAATCATTGAATTTACTGTTCTTATGTTTCAAAGAATGGTCATCAAATATTTCTATCTTCCGCACCTTTTTCTTGGTGACAATCTTAGCTATCTCGATTAAGTTTTTCATAAAGAAAGGAACAACATGATTTGCTTAGGGATTATGAAATTAGATTTTCAACTGTTGACCTAGTGTAAGCAGTATCTATGACACGTAATTTTGTAAATAAATTCAAATAAAGTCAAATTTTAATGTCACATTTTTTTATTTTTCTTATTTTAATAAGATTACTTTAGCAAGTGTACCCTTTCCAAAAGCTCAAACATATTTATATTTTTATTTTCATAAAAAACTAATAAACAATTATTTAACTCTAATAACAACTTTAAATATAGTTTCAAGACCGATAAGTAACTCCCTCATTTTTGCTTAATCTAAAGTCAACCTATTTTATAAATTTACCTCATAATAAAAAATAATACCTTTTAAAT
>JBCCQK010000751.1:0-2889 GCA_039024375.1 Bacteroidota bacterium | reverse complement strand
ATTTTTCGATTTCTTCCAGCTTTTGACTTTTTAAAGAAACGGAGCAAAAGACGAAAATTCAATCGGGTATTTACCTATTTTTCTGTTACTTTTCCTCCTTCCTGCATTATGCTATTGAAAACCTCCAAAAAATAGAACACCTTACGATTGGAATAAAGCAAATGCATGCAAAAGTCTCTAATAATCAATCCATCATTTTTGAACGCTAAAACATCATCGATTAGTCAATTGGCCATGCAAGAAGAATGGACAGAAATCCAGGCAGCCCAAAAAAATCCTGCCTTGTTTCGCTCGTTGTACGACCGCTACTACGAACCCATTTTTCGATTTATTCATCGTCGAACGGCGGACAAATCGTTGACGGGGGACTTGACGTCCGAGGTGTTTTTTAAGGCCATGCAAAAACTACCCAAATACCAATTTCGAGGTGTCCCATTTTCCGCTTGGCTTTATCGAATTGCTTCGAATGAAGTCACTCAACACTACCGAAATAATCAAAAAAATAGGGTAGTGAGCGTAGAAACCCAAACATTGCCCAATTTGATGGTGGAAATGGGTGATTGGGAAACGACCACGGAGAAACCTTTACAGGAACTCTTAATTCCCTGCTTAAACGAGTTGAAAATCAAGGATTTAGAGCTGATTGAAATGCGTTTTTTTGAACAACGACCTTTTAAAGAAATAGCCGATTTTTTAGAAATCACCGAAAGCAGTTGTAAAATGAGAACGTATCGGGTGTTGGAGCGACTTAAAAAAATAGTATTGAAAAAATTGGCGTCATTTTAATATTGGTTGGTGGAGTCGCTCCAGCACTCGAAGTGCTGGAACGACTAGCTTCCCAACTTTAAAAAGATACAAAAATTGCATTTATGAAAGACAACTACCAATTCAACATAAATCCATCGGCGCTCGATAAAGAGTCGATAGAACAACACAAGGACTTCGACGCCTTGCTCAAAAGAGTAGAAGCGTCCCCACAACCTACGAACACTCCGTTGACAGTAGCCAGTAAAAAATGGTATTATTGGATAGGAGGGATTGCCGCCACTTTTTTACTGGCCATTTTAGCACTTGGCCAATTATCTGAACAAAAATCGGAGTCCGCTACTTTAGCATACTTAGCGAGTCAGCCGTACGTTCAGCCGCCCATTGAAAAAGTCGCTCAATCCGAAATGGTCATCCAAGTTGACGCCAACGAAGGAGGCACTTACACCTTTCCAACGGGTTCAAGAATGGTCGTTCCCAAAGCAGCTTTCGCCAACAGCTACGGCGCTTTGATTCAAGGAGAAGTTCAAATTCATTACAAAGAATATCACGATTTTGTCGATTTCTTTTTGAGCGGCATTCCGATGGAAATTAAGGTCGATGGGCAAAACCGAATCCTCGAATCGGCGGGGATGATTGAAGTCTATGCAACCCAAGACGGGGAACGCCTACAAATGGTGCCCGACAAACCGATTGATATTGAATTGAGAAGTCAGTTGGCTTTCGAAGGAGATACGCCGCCCGATTTTAATATCTACTATCTAAATGAAAAAGAACGGACGTGGCAGTTGGAGGGGAAGGATGAAATGGAAATAGTAGAAAGCACCTCGGCAAATTTGAATAATAGCACTGTCAATTCAGATTTAAAGTTTGTGAATATTATTAGAGATGCTAATTCTGGAAAAATTCTAGATTCATTTTACATGGTTGGGAAGGAAGGTGAAGCGTCAGAATCCCATAACCTAAATAAGTTAATGCGAGAGAGGGAACAAGAAATTGTAGAACAGAAGGACCAAAAAATTGCCGCTTTGCGCCGGCAATATCCATCTCCTAAAAAGCCTAGACGTCCCGAAAAATACGACGGTAATTCCATCACTTTTGAATTCGATGAAATCAACGACAACGCCCCAAAATCAGTGTACGATGGAACAATCTGGCAAGTAATAGAACCAATTGCCGACATGGATAAACTGACCAATACGGTTTGGTCCTCCAAAGAATTGCAACAAAAAGCCAATGGAAGCTACGAGTTAGCCCTAACATCGGGTGCTATTGCTGCTAATTTGCTAGTAAAACCCGTTTTGGTGGGCAATGATTATGATAAAGCTGTACGGCAATTCAAACAGCAGCTAGTCAATTATGAAAAAGAAAAGCAGCGAGTGGCCAAAGTAATAGCCGAACAGAAACGAGCCATTCAAGAACAAGCCGCCATCGAAAAAGAAATGCTTGACAAAGAATTTGCGAAAAAAATTGCCGCCTTAAAAGCAAGAGGCTACGACAATTACGCTACCAACGAAATCGTCAAACGAACCGTTACAAATCGCTTCCAAATCACCCGTTTTGGCACGTGGAACTGTGACCGTCCATTACCACCGTACTTAGCCACACTAAAAGGCACTTTCCAAGACCAAGACTACAATCGTTACCAAAATCAGCTAGTTTATCATACCGACAAAACGCGCAATACCGTCAGCCGTTTTTACCTAAAAGATGTGGCCGACGTCCAGTACAACACCAATAGCGATAACCTTTTTTGGTTAGTCGCCGAAGACAATCAATTGGCCGTTTTTTACCCCGAATATTTTAGTCGGATTGATAAAAAAACGGGCGAGTATGCCTTCGAAATGGACTTGCAACCCGTAGAAATCAATTCGGAAGAGGATGTGCGGCGAGTGTTGCGTTTATAGCTATACCTAAGTTACGGACTGTAATCTATGCTACCTAAGCAGGAGATACTTTGCCAGTCTATTGACACCCCACAAGTTTTTAGAGATGAAAAGGTGCATCGCACCGCTAACATTTGTATCGAAAGTTGGTCAAAATGCTTCAAAGGTGCAGCGCACCGACCACATTTGTTAAAAATAAGGTTCAATGCGAACGGTGCGCTGCACCTTTGAGACCTAT
>JBCCQK010000750.1:0-2934 GCA_039024375.1 Bacteroidota bacterium | reverse complement strand
GAAGACTTACTGAGTCGGCTACGGATTTTAAAATAAAAGAATAGCAAAAAGACAAAGGCTACTTATCATTTCCGTTTCGTTCGAGAGAATAGATTAACGTTTCTATTGAATAGAAAACCGTAGATTACGCCTACCCAAGAGTTATAGGAATGTAAGTTATCGTAATACTCTGGCGCCATCTTCTTTAGCTGAGGTAATCGACTACCTGGAATTGTGGGAAAGTCGTGGTGTTCATTATGGTAGCCGACATTGAAGGTGATTTTATTCAACGGGCCGTAGTAGGAATAAGTCTCTTGCCCTTCTTCAAATACGTAATGTTCGGAAATAAAGTGTCCCGCCGTAGGGTGAATGCTACCCGCAAAAAACATGGATAGTAACAAGTACAACAATCCTGACCAGCCAGCAAAGGGCAGATAAATAGCCATTGCTACTAATTGAACCACAATATTAATTTTCTGCCATTTATCCAATTCAATTTTCTTTACAAAAATAGGTCGAAACGCATAAACTAAAATCTGATTGATATACCAGGTCATTTTTCCAATCAACCCTCGAAAAAAGGAAGCTTCCTTCACCATTGGAATATCTACATCAACGCCATCGGTTCCTTGGTGCCAATGATGCAGGCCGTGATAAACTTTGAAAGACATTGCGTAAGGTGCTACGATGGGAAAATTGGCAAATATGGCTAACCAGTTATTATGCTTTTTCGATTTGAAAGCTAGATTGTGGGTAATTTCGTGAATCGCTAGAAACAAAGCACCCGAGATAGTTGCTCCCACTATATAAGTCACTAGTAAAAAGGGAATCCACGAAAGCTGATGAGCGAACAAACCAACTGTCAGTTGAACAACCACCAGCAGTACTGTCCAGTATTTTAAATTCGTATCAATTCCGAAGAGCTTCTTTACCTCAGGGTGGTCTTTCAAAATCGCTTTTCGCCGTTCGAAATGAGGTTCTCTATCGTCAACCCAGTAAAAATCTTCTCTTTGTGTATTTTTTTGTGAAACCATATTTTGTTAGTTAGAAGTCAGTCCGTCCGTGCAGATTATCAGAAGTCAGACCGCTTCGCTGTCAAATATCAATAGCGTAAAATACTTATACCGCCATTTTCTTTGACTCCTTAAATTCGAAAAGCTGTCCTAAAAACCCGTAAAGGACGTCATAAGTTTGCAAATATCTGATATTTTGCTCTCTTTGTAAAACTACGTTGTAAAACTATTGCAATTTTGGAAGGATATGGCAGTAGGCAGTAGCAGTAGGCAGTGGCGGTATGCAGTGGCAATGCCTGATTCACCCCATTAACCCCATACACCCAGAAATTACCTTTTCACCTTTCTACCTCTAAACCTTTCTACCTCTAAACCTTTCTACCTCTAAACCTTTCTACCTCTAAACCTTTCTACCTCTAAACCTCATCCCCCTATCCCCTTACAATATTCCCTTATCTTTGCCCATTATTTATCCAAATCACAAAGAAAGATGAATCACTTAGTCGCACCTTCCTTACTAGCCGCCGATTTTGCCAACTTAACTCCCGATTTGCAATTAATTAACGAAAGCGAAGCGGACTGGCTACACTTTGACGTTATGGATGGGCAGTTTGTTCCTAATATTTCTTTTGGATTTCCATTGCTGAAAGCCTGTAAACGGATTTGTCAAAAGCCCATCGACGTGCATTTGATGATAGAGCGCCCCGAACAATTTATTGAGCAATTTGCCGAAGCGGGCGCGGACATTATAACGGTACATTACGAAGCCTGTCCGCATTTACACCGAACGATTCAACAAATTAAAGCCACGGGCGCCAAAGCGGGCGTTGCTTTAAATCCACACACCCCCGTAAGCGTATTAGAAAACGTATTGGAAGAAGCCAACCTTTTTTTACTAATGTCCGTCAATCCGGGATTCGGCGGACAGAAATTTATTTACAACACGGTTCCCAAAACCCAACAGTTAAAGGATATGCTGATTGTAAAAAATGCCCACGCACACATCGAAATTGACGGGGGCGTAGGTTTACAAAATGCGGAGGCACTATTGAAAGCGGGCGCAACTGTATTAGTCGCAGGAAGTGCGGTTTTTAAAGCAACAAACCCGAAAGATACCATTCATCGGCTGAAACGGATTGGGGAGGATTTGTATATGGTTTAAGCCTAGTTGGCTATTTGTTCAGATGTTGATACTTCTTTCGTTGTTTGTACTGCCACTGCTTACTGCCACTTGTTTTTTGTAACACGGATTCATGGGAACACGGATTTAGAAGTTGACGCTCACTACTAATGACTAATGACCAATGAAATGTTCTGGCAACGCCATTCGGTTCAATTTTTCGAAACTCCCTAACAATAGCGGAGTAAAACAGGAGTTATTATTATCGAAGATGGTTTTCTTATAAAACTGCTTTTCTAAGCGTTCCTAACAATTTTTTCCATATCGAACGGAAAAAATTGTAAAAAGGGGATTTAAAGGGTGAACGAAAACAGATTTTCAAAGAAAATCTGTTTTCGTTCACCCTTTAAAAACCCCTTTTTGATTGAAATGGGTTCGATACCCATTTCAATCAATATTTGTGCAATAATTATAGTTCTACAAGAAAATCTTCTACTATCTTAATACAGACTTTATAACCATTCTACTGTACGCAAACCGCATTGATGAATTATTTTTCTACGCTTTGTTTTCTTCTATTTCCTTTTTTTCGTTTTCATATTTTTGAAATTTCTTGCAGTCAAAAATCCAAATGAGATTTGGCTCATTTGCCGTAAAAAACCAAGTGTTCCCATCGTAATCCGAACAAACTTGTCTAATCATAGGAATTCGCATTTTATGTTCGCTTTGGTCTATTTTTAAATTCTTGATTATTGCAATAAATTTTTCAAGTCCATCTCTTTTTTTAACGTCGATATCTTTTAATTTGTTCAATATATCTTT
>JBCCQK010000749.1:0-2952 GCA_039024375.1 Bacteroidota bacterium | reverse complement strand
CCAATCTGGATTGTGCAATCGGTGAGCAGCGTTGAAATGAGCTTTTCGGTAGGCAGCAATTCGCATCTCTATAATTTTAGGTTAGTAGTTTAGATACTCATTTTACTTTTTCTTAAAAATGAGCACGTAAAAACCTAAACAGCGGTTCGCTAGTAGATGTTGTCAGATTTTACGATTTGTAGAAAATCATCGCCGAACTTGCGGGAATTTTCACTTCGTCTCTAGCTTTAGTCTTACTGATTTCATCGACTTCTCCACCTCGAACGACCATGGTCCAATCGCCTGCTGGCAACTTCACGGGCTTATCTACTCGATTCCCATTAAACAGCACTAAAATATCTTTCCAATCATCTCCATTGGCATTATCGCTAATGGTGTAGCCAACCAATAAACTTCCCTCTTCAAAATCCAAAAACTTCAAATGCGCTTGAATCATTTCGGTACTCTTCATTCGGAAAGCGGGGTGGTTTTTACGGAGTTGCACCAGCTTTTTGTAGGTCTCAAATACTTGTGGATAAGTCGATTTTCTCGACCAGTCAATCTTGTTAATCGAATCGGGTGATTTGTAGGAATTTTCTTCGCCGTCTTTCGTTCTCAACAATTCTACGCCTGCGTGTAAAAAGGGAATACCTTGATTGGTCAAAACGACCGTATTGGCCAAAATATCCATCTTGATGCGGTCCGCCTCATTCGCTTCGGGCTGCGAATTAAGCAATCTATCCCAAAGCGTATGATTATCGTGGCAAGACACGTAACTAATGGCTTGGTTCGGTTGGGCTGCCCACGGTTCGTTGGAATAATTGACTTTTTGGTAGTCAATTTGTGGATGCTGCGTGGAAGCGACTATGCCAAATTTCACACTTTCTTCCATGTAAGGTTTGGCACTCGCAAAGCCTCGGTCTTCGTGTTCGAAGACGCTGCCTTTCAGACCATCCCGAATATCGTCACTAAAAGCGGCAATGCCCGGCATTCGGTACGTATATTTTTTCAAAGCTCGATTAGGTTCGGGCAACGGAGAATCTCCCGCCGTCCAACCTTCGCCGTAAACAAGAATGGTTGGGTCAATTTCGTGTAGCGTTTGACGAATTTGATTCATCGTCTCAATATCATGAATAGCCATTAAGTCGAAGCGAAATCCATCCAAATGGTATTCTTCTACCCAGTATTTGACGGACTCTTTGATGAATTTATGCATCATCGGTCGGTCCGACGCCGTTTCGTTGCCACAAGCCGAAGCGTCCGAAAAGCTACCGTCAGCCCGTTGACGATAATAATAGCCAGGCAGTAATTGATTAAAGTTCGACCCTTCCGTTACGCCCGTGTGATTATATACAACGTCTAAAATAACCCGAATCCCGTTATCGTGAAACGTTTTAACCATTTCTTTGAACTCTCGAACTCGCACTGCACCGTCGTAAGGGTTTGTGGAATAACTCCCTTCGGGAACGTTGTAATTTTGCGGGTCGTAGCCCCAATTAAAATTATTTTCTTCCAACTTACTTTCGTCAATGGACATATAATCGTAAGAAGGTAGGAGGTGGACGTGCGTTACGCCCAATTCTTTGATGTGGTCGATGCCCGTCGCTTGTCCCGCTGGATTGGTCGTTCCCGTTTCGGTCAAGCCGAGAAATTTTCCTTTGTTTTGAATGCCCGAATTTTCGTGCATCGAGACATCTCGAACGTGCAATTCGTACAAAATGACGTCCGTCGGATTTTTCAGCGTGGGTTTTGTATCATTTTCCCAACCGTCAGGATTTGTTTTTGCAAAATCAATCACGTGCCCTCTGCGTCCGTTGACACCAACGGCTTTGACGTAGGGGTCGGGGACTTCGTCTCCCCATTGTCCGTTGATATGAGTCTGAAAAGTATAGTATTGGCCTTCCAAATTTTTATCGACTTTAGCCGACCAAACACCGTTTTCTTCTCTGTTCATTGCTACGGTTTCTAACGGTTCTCCACCTATTCCTTTTTCGTAGAAACGGAGGACAACTTCGGAAGCAGGCGGAGCGTACAGCTTAAAAATGGATTGCTCAGGTGTGAAGGTTAATCCTAAATCTGTACCGTCATAAGTTGGGTATTCGTCAAAAGATTGATACACGGGAACCGTAGTTTCTTGACAAGCCATCAATAAAATTGTTAAAAAAATGCCGTAAAATAAGTGTGTCTTTTGCATAAAGTTAAGTTTCAAAAAGTGAAGAAATCGAAGCGTTCTATTGTATGTATGAAACTGATAACTGAATTTAGTAAGTAGCTAGACAAGTTAAATTTATTTTTGACAGGATTGCAGGATAAACAGGATTTGACATATAATAATTAAAATTATGTAAATCTTGCAGTCCTGCCCAACCACTTAGTAGCCATGTTGTAAAAGCTTGTTGAGCAGACCGTCAACCGTGTGCCGTCAACCGTTTAAAAGCTATTTAGCATTCAAATCATGTCCTTCGTAGTAGCCTATATCGGCATTTTTCAACATTTTTACGATATACGTCATTTGTCCAACGTGATAGGAAAAATGCTCGGTGACGTGTACTAAAATGCTCAATCCCGATTCTTGATAGCCTTGGACATTCCGAACGGTCAATAAATCTTCAATGGTCGTCTTTTCGATGATTTGCGCTACGATTGCCATCAAGATGTCTAAATCGGCTATTATCTCTTCTACCGCTATGGGACCTTGCTCATCGAATTCTTTTTGCCGTTCTCGAATGTCTTTTTGTCCACCTAATCCCGCAACGACCCACTGGCGAACGTTTCCTAATAAATGCAAAACTAAATTACCTACGCTATTCGAAGCCGAATTAGGACGATACCAAATTTCTTCGTCCGTTAATTCTGCTAAACAAATTTTTAAGCGGGGCACACATTCCTTAAATAATCGTCGCTTTATTTCAGTTAAAAAGGCGTCCGCTAGTTCGGTTGAGGCATCTTGTTCCATAAAAAGTAAAATATTTT
>JBCCQK010000748.1:0-2953 GCA_039024375.1 Bacteroidota bacterium | reverse complement strand
ACTCTAAATTAAACAAATGTAGTCGGTGCGATGCACCTTTGATACGTAAATGTTCCACCGAAATTGATACAAATGTGGTCGATGCTCTGCATCTTGGTACTAAAGTCCCATCGGGACGACCACCTTTGTATCTGACAACTGAATCGGTCATTGCGAAAGGTGCATCGCACCGACCACATTTGTACTTAGCCTGACGGCTATGGGGCTTTAGCCCTGGCTCTGTCTGTAGAAATGCTGAACATTAGGTGAATTTCCTAAAGGAGCATCGCTCCGACACCGTAATTCTGACGGTGCCGAGGCTAAAGCCCCTCTAAATACCAGAAAAATCACTAAATCTACAGACAGATTCGAAGCTAAAGCTCCTAATTTATACCTAAAAAAGATATGGGTAATCAATACGCCTTCAGGCTGTCGGGTTCGCTGACCTTCAAGTTGGCGTTATAAAAGCGGCCTAAAGACCGCTGAACAGGATAGCCTGAAGGCTGTGCTACCAATAAAGTCCGCTGAAAACTAACTATTTTATCCTCATAAAAGCACCTCAACGTGAAAATTAAATGCACCCTAATCGCCTTTTGCTGCCTTTTTTGTACGACAGCTTTCGCCCAAAATGTCCTCAAAGGAACCGTCACCGACGGAGGAACGGGCGAAACCCTCATTGGCGCCAATCTTTTCTTAGCTTCCGATTTTTCGGTAGGTACGCAAACGGACGTTGATGGCACCTACGCCATTCAAACAACGGCCGAACAAGGAACGTTAGTCATTTCTTACATCGGCTACGAAGACCAAATGATTGATTTTCAGTCCACTGACCAAGACGTTGATGTAAAAATGGTCGCCAAGGCAACGGCCTTGGAAACGGTAGTCGTCAAAGGGGATAAACTGAGCGGGCAGGTTTTTGCGGTGGAGCGATTGAATAAATTAGATGTGTATCTCAACCCGAGTGCGCAGGCGGACCCCTTGAAGGCAGTACAGTCCAATCCCGCTTCTACTAACGTGGACGAAACGGCGAACATCAGTTTAAGAGGAAGTCCAGCGAGCGAAACGGGCATCTTTTTAAACAACGTGCCCATCAACGATGTCGTCCGCTTGGACCAATCCAACGGCGTCGGACAGTTCAGTATTTTTAACACGAGCACCCTCGAATCGGTCAACGTTTTTGCCAGCAATCCACCGTTGGAATTTGGGAACGCTACGTCGGGCGTTGTAGCGCTTTACACCGACGATGACATACTCGAAGACGCCAATTCCATTAGTGTCAATTTGGTTGGGTTAGGTGCTTCCATAAGTCGGCAATTGACCAAAAAAACGTCCTTGACGGCGTTTACGAATTGGAATAATCCTTATTTACTAAAAGGGATTAATCAAGAATCCTTAAAAGACTTAAATGATTTTACGACTTTGGATTTTGGTGCCTACGGTGTCCACCAGTTCAACGAAAACTGGCAGTTCAAATTTTTTAATTACGCCATTATCGAAGACTACCAATATCAGACACGCTTTCCGAGTTTTAGCGACCAATTCCAACAAAATAAAAAGCGAAATATCTCCGTTCTCAATTTGATTCAACAAAAAGAAACGACTCGCTTCGAATGGAATCAAGGCATCAATTTTTCCAATGCCAATTATCAAGTGGGCAATATTGACATTCATACCCGAAATTTTGACTATTTCAGTGGGCTGAACTACGCTTGGTACCCCGAAAATGGAAGCGTTAAAGTTGGACTGAACACCAATGTCCACCGCATTGCGTCCGAAGGAACCGCTCCGTTGTTTAATAATGGCTTTTCGGACACGCATCCGACGACGCCCTTTTCCAGCGAAGCGTGGGTGGTGATTCCCGAGGCCTTTGTGTTTACAAAATGGACCCTTGGAGAAGATTTTACGATTGGTCTCGGCGGGCGTTACCATCCCGAATTGGACGGATTGGAAAGTTACGCCAGTTACCAAACCAATTTTTCCTACGTGCTGAATAAACATCACCAATTGATTGCGTCGGTTGGCGAATACCACAAATTTCAATTGCCCAACGGCGAATCTAGTCAAATTCAGAAGCTATTTTCACGACAGTATTCTTTGGATTATCAAGGAAATCACAAAAAGTTCAAATGGAGTGCGGCCGTGTATCACAAAGATGCGCTTCGGAATAATCAACCCAATATCATCTACGGTGCGGAGTTGTTTGGCGCCTATCAAGGCCAGCGATTAGTAGCAAGTGTCAGTATAGCGAGTATTCAGTCCACGCTAAAAAACGGCGAAATCGAATATCCCTCTAATCAAGATTTGAGCTATTTTTTCCGCTCCATGGTACAGTACAAAATCAACGGTTTGTGGGATATTGGCATCGTCTATTGGCAACGGCAAGGGCGCTACTACCGCCCCGTTAGTTCGAGCTATTTCGACGAACAATCGAATACTTTTGCACCCATCTATGCCCCCCTCAACGAAGGTGACCGCATTCCCGACTATCACCGCTTTGATTTGAGTATTTCCAGAATTATTGGTTTGCCCTACGGTTCGGCCATCATCTATGCGAACGCTAATAATTTATTAGACATTAAAAATGTGCGTAGCTATAATTATAACGAAGATTACAGCGAACCCTTTGCGGAGTATCTGAATCGGCGGGTGTTATTCTTTGGCGTGGTGTTTAACTGGTAGGTCAATTGGCAGTGGACAATGTGCAATGAACAATATGCTACGGTGAAAAGTCGTGCCACTACGTTAGAATTGGAAGACTACGCCTTAATCAGTAAACATCCTCCGAAAGACGGATTTACTGATTTTATTTGGGCGGGACATGTATTTTAAGTACCTAACCACAAATAATCGACACATTTTATGAAGGTCTCTTTTTCCGTTCTGCTGCGTTAAAAATTATCTCCGTAGCGGTGCTATGCAAAGAATTTTTGTCTTGCATAACGAAAAAATAGCCACTTCAAAAATGATGATTATT
>JBCCQK010000747.1:0-2966 GCA_039024375.1 Bacteroidota bacterium | reverse complement strand
GTTTCCATAACATAATAGTTTTTACATCCCAGGATGGTCAAAATTTCCAAAAAATAAATCTAGCACTTTAGCCCATCTAGACTTTGGTTGCGGATTTACTTGATTTGGCATAAATGGTTTACCTCGTGAATACTTAACCTTAGAAAAATCTGTTTTATTCTCTTTCAGCAACTTTACAGTTAACTTCCCAGTCTTCCGACCAGGCAACTTAAAAGTCTTGAATTTTCCAATGCCTTTAAAGGTTTTCCAAGGATATTTCCCAGAAAGCCCTCCGATTCCCGCCGAAAAATGCCTACCTAGCGCTTCAAAGATATTTTCAGGTGGTATATATCGTTCTCCTGTATTTTTGTAGAACAGTACTATGTTCCCATCTTCATCGTAAGCAACGTTAAACATTTGCCGCCTCGGGTCATCCAATGGGATAGTTTTTGGACAGCAATCTTCTGCCATTGCATAAACCTCACTTAAATTAGCATTTTCCTCCTTTCCAGCCAGACGAAACCGCCGACTCACATCAAAATCACTATTCACCGCATACTCCGCTATACTCGATGTACTTGCACTCCAACCAAATCCACCTTTTCCGTAGCTAACGCCAACAGAACCATTCATACCATGCCCAAGTCCACCACCCAATCCAATACTGACTCGGCCACTACCAAAGTCGTAGCCACCGCTAAATCCACCGTATTGATACCCTAATCCCGCAAAGGCACCGTTGCTACCGTAGCCAGCGTATAACGCACCTGTTTGACCTTGTACGGACCAGAACGCCCCATTCGTACCCGCTCCACCCGTTACGGACGCATTGAAGGCACCGGGTACCCCAATACCTACTTCTAGTCCAAAACTGACGCCGCCACTTCCAATACTGATTCTGGGCATGGCAAAAAACAAGTCTCCATTTGGGTCCGCATTCACCATAGGACTATTCCCCATCGAATTATACGGTGACAAACCCATCAACGCCGTCGCTTTGGGGTCAACCGAAAGCCACCTTCCCAACTCTGGGTCATGCAACCGATAAGCCGCATGATTCAAATTTAAGCCAAACTCATCAAGCGCTTCTATCCCATTGTATTGGTAACGGTATCGAAAAGTTAGCGTCCAATTAATTCGAAACTGAGTCGTATTGTACTGTGTATAAAAGTAGCTAGCCTTATTTACACCACTCGAATGCTTGAAATATGTTATTTGAGAAGGTCTATCCCAATTTAACGATGTTCTGTTATATTTTCGAACGGGGAATTCCATTTCAATTGGTACTCCTTGTATCTCTCCTTTAGGAAAAATATGAGGCCCACCTAAAATAGGGAAGTTCCTAAAACAATCTTCAAGATTCAAAGGACGATATTCCCCTGAATTATAGTATCAAGGTTTTCCTTTTGATTATCTAAGATTTTGTTCGTAATAAATTGAAAGAAGAATATATACTATTTCCTTTTCTACAAAAATATCTTCCGAATAATTTTCAATGAGAGATTTAAATTCTGTATTGATTTTATTAGGGGGAATATTTTTAAGATATGCGTTAATCTGATTCAAATAATTACAATTTTTACTATTATCTCCTTTACATGAGTCTTTGGATAGTCTATCTAAGCAGAATGGTATAGTGCTAATAGTTGAAACTTTTAGAACCTCTGCTTCTTTGTGTGAAAAAATTCTGTTCACAGGGGTTTTATTTTCTTGTATTACATAAAAAAAATCTTTTTTGCTGGTTTTTAAAATAGGTTTTAACCCAAGTTCTGATTTGTAGAAAATTATTGCGGTATCTAAACTAAAGGGCAACTCTCTGTTAGAAGAGTTTGTCTCAACTAAACATCTGTGGAGCGTAGCAGTTAGGTTGTCTTTTTTTTGCTTTGATGCAGAACTGCACCCCAATAGAAATAGTAAAGTAAGTAGAACAATTAATCTCATTTTATCGGAATAAAAAGTTATATAAAGGAGTTGAGTATTTCGAGGGAGTGGTAAATGTTATTCCTCCAGCATATCTTAATCCTTGACTTGCCTTTGCACTTGAAACAATGAACGAGTCATATTGTATGCCGCTACTTTTTACGAAATTTCTGGTTCTATGACCTCCGCCCCAATCTATTAGTCTGTAATGTTTATGAATAGGAAATTCTATGTCAAGTGGTATGATATTTCCATTAATATATCCGTTTCCTAATATAGGTTTATGAGTAGCATCAGCAACAGTAGGTATAGGAAAATTGCGAAAGTATTCATCTAAATCTAGCGGAGAATAAGCACTAGAACAATCAAAACATTCTTTAGATTCTTGCCATGCTTGTATTAACCTATCAATTATTTCTTGGTCAGTAGCTTTACTAACATTTAGCTTACTCCAAACATTCTGAGTAGCGTGATTCAAAATACTAACACTCAGTCCTGTACCGAATCCTTCGTAGAAATTCCCTCCGCTAATGACACTACTTACTCCTCCCGAAAGTCCGCCACCTATTATTTGCGCACCTGCTCCACCGCCTAAAGCATCTATGCCCGAACCAATCCCCGAACTAACAGCACCACTCGCAAATCCACTACCAAAACCATTTCCTTGTGCCGCAGAAAAAGCCCCTCCAGCTAAGCCGTGAGCCGCTGCCCGACCCGCTTCTTTCACAAAACTGCCTGTATTGCCAAACGCTGACCCAATCCCCGAAGCTATCCCCGCTTGTAATCCGCTAACCACCGCCGCTTCAAAGCCACCTTGAAAGAAGTTTTGTCCATTACTCACATTGTTTAAACCATTCATCAGAAAGCCAATCCCCGCACCAATCAATAGTGGATTATCTCCATTCGGGTCACTATGAACTATTGGACTATTGAACATAGAATTATAAGGGGATAAACCACCGAACATGGTAGCATCGGGGTCAACTGACCACCACCGCCCTAACTCAGGGTCTAATACTCGAAAAGTAGCATGATTGACGTTTAACCCAAAATCGTCCAGTTCTTCG
>JBCCQK010000746.1:0-2998 GCA_039024375.1 Bacteroidota bacterium | reverse complement strand
CATTCATCACTTATCATTCATCATTTATTTGGCGAAGACATTATTAAAAATACTGACTATACTTAATTAAAGAATAGAGGATGTTTTGGAGAATATCCTCCATTGTTTTTAATAGCAACTAAACCAACGAAAGATAAGCGTGCATCAACAACAGTCCAGCCAACAAATCACTACTATCACCTTCTTCCGCTACCGTGGATTCATTAATAAATTGTGGGCCTTTCAAATGATGCAGTTTGCCCACGGCGCATTGGGGCGAACCGAAGGACTTGCTTTCTATAAACTAATGGGCAGTGGTAAAGGTTTGGGATTCAACCCATTGCCCGATTGGTCGGTGTACAGTTTATTGCAAGTTTGGGAATCGGAAGCAGCGGCGAATCAGTTCTTTGACTCTTCCGATTTGGTCAAAAAATACCGTAAGCGAACGACGGAACTGTGGACGCTTTACATGAAAAATATTACGGCACAAGGCGAATGGTCAGGCGGAAATCCGTTTGAGAAAAGTGCAACGCTTGCGAAGGATAATGAAATGGTGGCGGTCATTACTAGGGCAACGATTAAATTCAGTAAACTCGCAAAGTTTTGGAAATACGTGCCCACCTCCGAAAAGCCCTTAGCTAGTAATAACGGGTTAATTTACACTAAAGGTATTGGAGAAGTTCCCGTCATTCAGATGGCTACTTTTAGCCTATGGAAAGACCTCGCTTCTATCAAAAAATTTGCTTACGAAAGCAAAGAACACCAAGAAGCCATTCGCAAAACGCGACAGTTGAATTGGTATAAGGAAGAACTTTTTTCTCGTTTTCAGCCGTACAAGTCGTTTGGAGAATGGGAGGGTAGGAAGCCTATGGAGTATTTAAAAATTGAATAATAAGTGACGAGACAAGATTAGTTTTGATTTCTTTTTGACAGGACTCGCCCGCTGCGCAGTCGAGCGGGTTTCAAGATTCACATGTTTTTAACTCCGTATTTTAATCGGAGATTTAACGTATTGGAAATCAGAATCCTGTAAAGGCATCCCATCCGCTTTGCGGCTCACAAACGATGTTTGCTCGTCCTGTTTGAAAATATAAAGTAATTCTGTCCGAGTACTTATTATCTACCGCTCCCAAATTTCCGCGTCCCAATCTTCGACGTTGCGCTCCTCTTTGGAAAAATTGATACCAACCAAATACAGTGTTTTGGGCGTGTTTTTGTAAGCAGCGGCGTACTCCCGATTCTTTATTTGTTCCAAAGCATTTTTTGCGGGTTCATCCAACTTAAACTCCATCAAATAGATATAATCGTCCGTTTCTACGAATAAGTCCAACCGACCTTTATGCTTCGTAATTTCTGATTGCACATGAAAACCCATAAAGGAAGTCACCAAATAAATAATCGTTTGAAAATAACCTTCCCAAACCTCGAAGGCAGTTTGTTTTTTATGCTTTTTTCTGGGCAATAGGTGGTAAGAAATATCTGATAATAGAATGGTTAGTTGTTCAACAAACTTACCGACTTCTCCGTCTTCCAGTCCTTCTTCCATTCTAACCAGTGCTTCACTCACCGTAGAAGACCGCTTAAAGGTGAAGGCCTCCACCAAATTGTAGGTCAAAGATAAGCGCACTTCTTCGTTGGGATAACCCAAATAATACTTCGTCCGATTTCGTCGAGTTTCGGTCGCTTTAATGGTCAAATAGCCCGTTTGAAATAGTAAACCGATAGCATCTAATCTTTCTAGTGAATATTTATCAAAGAAAGTCTCCATGACCACTACTTCTTCTAATTCTTTTGGAAAAACGGCTTGATTCCGAATGGTTTCCACCAAAAAAGTAGGGGTCCCCGTAGCAAACCAGAAGTTGGCAAAACGCCGCGCATCAAAAAAGTTGAGTAAAGAGAAAGGGTTATACAGCTTAATTTTAGGGTCGTAAGCGTAGCCGTTGTACCAGAATTTTACGTCGGCTAGTAGCTGGTCTTCGGAACGGTCGAGGTAGTCCGCAGTAGCTTTGATATGTTCGGGAAAATATGCTAGTAGTTCTTCTTGGGTAATACCCACTAAATCGTGACTCCACCGATTAACGGTCAAATCTTTCAAATTATTTAAGTCGGAAAAAAGGCTGACTTTGCTAAACTTCGAAACCCCTGTGATGAATAAAAAGTGAAGATGCCCGTTGGCATCTAAGTTTTTGAGCGGGGAGAAAAAGTCCTTTAATACTTTTTGGTTATTCTTAGCTTTTTCGACCTCCGTTAAAAAGTTGGTGATGGGTGTATCGTATTCGTCAATCAGCAACACGACGGGTTTATCTTTTTGGGAAATACCTTCAATTAGTGTTTGAAACTGATTTCCTAATGAAGTTTTATCTGTTTCAACGGCAAACTGAGCAGCGTACTTTTCAATATCATTAGCCAATAATTCTCTTAAATTTTCTACCTTATACCCGTATGCCGAAAAATTGAATTGCAAGATAGGATATTTCTCAAAAGCATAATCGGTTGTTTTTCCTATGTACAAGTTTTCAAAAAGGTCTTTTCGGCCGCTAAATAAATACCTAAATTTTGAAACTAGCAGCGATTTGCCGAATCTGCGAGGGCGAGATAAAAAGTATAACTTTCCATTTTGTAGCAACTCGTAAATCTGACGAGTTTTATCCACATACAAGAGGTCTTTTTTAATAATTTCCTCAAAGTTCTGATTGCCGATTGGTAAGTACTTCATTGGACAAAAATAAGCATTTTGGTGTAACAACTTGCGAATTGAGTACTTTGAGGATAAAGGTTAATGCTTCAAACCCCGATAGGCATTCGGCGACACTTGATACTTCCGCTTAAACAATCTCGTAAAATAAGACCGACTATTGAACCCACATTCTAGACAAATATCATTAATTTTTTTGCTCGAACTTTTCAGCAAAGTAGCCGCCCGTTCCAACCGCTTCTCATTGATGAAATCAATTGGAGAAATCCCCAATTCGTTTTTAAACACTCGGTGAAAATTGGACTCACTCATATAGGCCTTTTT
>JBCCQK010000745.1:0-3022 GCA_039024375.1 Bacteroidota bacterium | reverse complement strand
CACTTTTTTTTACATATTTTTTTCGTGTTTATCTTTATTTTTTTCTTGTGTTCTTGGTACCAGCACTCGTTTTGCTGAAACCACTAAACCCATTTGGAATAAGGTCTACTGATTAATTAATGCTTACTATTATTTAAGACTATGTAACATAACTCTCTAAATTGTGCCACCATACTATTCATTTCTTATCCGATTATCTAGTCAATCACAGCCGTCTAAAAAGTGAAAATATTAGGCGAAATTACAGGAATTAGAGCATTTTAAAAGGCAGAATTTAAAATTTTCTTACATTTGGACGAAAGTGAGGCAGCCAACATATATTATGCTCTTTTAGCTGCTCGCAAATGAGAAAATTTTAGTCATTCATCATCTAAAATAATGGATATACTTCGAGGATTTTTGGGCATCGCCATCCTACTTTTTGCTTGCTTTTTATTGAGCAGTAATCGAAAGGCTATCAATTGGCGTATCGTGGGGATTGGCATTAGCTTACAGTTTGTTTTAGCTTTGATGATACTAAAAGTACCGGGCGTTCGGCAGCTTTTTGACTACGCCGCCAAGTTTTTTCAGAATATCTTAGCCTTTTCTAACAAAGGAGCAGAATTCATTTTTGGTGGACTCGTCACAGATATGAACACCTTCGGCTACATTTTCGCCTTCCAAGTGCTACCAACCATCGTGTTTTTCTCCGCAGTCACTGCTATTCTCTACTATTTTGGCATTTTGCAATGGGTTATCAAAGGTATGGCTTGGTTTATGTCTCGAACGATGAATTTATCGGGTCCCGAAAGTTTAGCGGCCGCCGCCAATGTTTTTATTGGGCAAACAGAAGCCCCTTTAGTTGTGCGTCCTTACTTAGAAAAAATGTCCCGTTCAGAGATGCTCTGCTTGATGACTGGTGGAATGGCCACCATTGCGGGTGGCGTTTTTGCGGCTTACATCGGCTTTTTGGGGGGAACAGACCCCGAAAAACAATTGTATTTCGCTAAGCATTTACTAACAGCCTCTATCATTTCGGCGCCCGCCGCCATCGTTGCAGCCAAAATGTTGTTTCCCGAAACGGAGAAAAAAGATTTGGAAAGACAGCTAGAAATGTCGGGAAGCGTTGGGGACAACCTACTGGATGCCATTTCTAATGGAATAACCGACGGCTTAAAATTGGCCGTCAACGTTGGGGTCATGCTACTGGCGTTCACAGCGCTTATCGCCATGGTAGATGCAACCTTTCTATGGTTGACGGACTTAGTAAACGGAGGATTTGCCGCTATTGGCGGAGACCGAGTTGGCGATTGGAACGAAAATATTAAAGCCTACACCAATAACCGATTCGAAGGATTTAGCTTCACCTATCTGCTGGGCCTCATATTTGCTCCTTTCGCTTGGCTATTGGGCACACCCTCTCAAGACGTAGTTTTAATCGGACAATTATTAGGTCAGAAAACAGTCCTCAACGAGTTCATTGCCTACGGAGAACTCAACAACTTTCGCCAAGCGGGTATCGAACTCCACCCCAAATCACTTATCATTGCGACGTACGCACTTTGTGGTTTCGCCAACTTCGCTTCTATTGGTATTCAGATTGGTGGCATTAGCGCACTAGCCCCCAATCAGCGGAGAAATTTAACGGAATTGGGTTTAAAATCTTTGATTGGTGGAACGGTTGCCTGCTTTTTGACGGCTTGTGTGGCGGGGATGTTGTATTGAATTATTTTCTACGCGTTTGTATAGAACGAGAGGTCAGACGTCAGACCATTTCATTGTCAGAGGTCAGACTTTTGACGTTGACAAATCTGACTTCTGACCTCTGACAGCAAAGCGGTCTGGCTTCTCACCTCCTATCCTTCCACTTGAAGAAACGCCTCGTCTGCACTAGCAACAATATTATTGTAGTAGTTAATAAATCCGTCCATTTTCAACTTGGGTAGTACTAAATAATTCCCCCCCGTACTATCGGGAAGAATAGCATTTCGGTAAGAAGGATTCAGTCGCTTTAGAACGGAAACGGGAATATCCAAAGCCTCAGATATTTGAGCGAAGGACAACTCTGTGTAAATGGTTGCTACTTTGGTAAACTTCATAAAATAGTCATTATCCGTTGCTTTTAACCCGTGCAAATGATAATAATTCATCACGTAAACGGCACTCGCCAAGCGGCTAATATAATGCTGGGTTTGGCTAGGAAAGTGCGCCTTTATAGTCCAAAAATCTCGCCCTTGTCCCAATCGCATGGCCTTTTGAACGCCGCCACCACCGCAATTAAAAGCCGCCGCCGCCAGGGTCCAATCACCTAATAAATTATGCAAAAACGTTAAGTACTTCAGCGCCGCTTGCGTGGACTTATGTGGGTCTCGACGTTCGTCAATTTGCTGATTAATAACCAAACCGTAACGACGGGCCGTCGAGGGAATGAGTTGCCACAAACCAACTGCCCCAACGCTTGATTTGGCATTCGGGTCCATCGCCGATTCAATCACCGTCAGATATTTTAACTCATCGGGCAAACCGTAGGCTTTCAGATATTTTTCGATAATGGGAAAATAGATTTGAGAGCGGCCGATAATTCTTTGAGTCGTCCTACGGCCACCGACCATGTAATCTTGAATTTCTTTTTTAACGTCCGCCGTAAACCGAAGGTCAAAAACACCAGATTTTTGGTGCAATCGTTGTTCCATTTCGGTCTTCGTCGAAGCAGTAGAAAATTTAACATCATTTGGCGTATTATTAGCAAAAATAGATTGACTAAATACGAATAGGCTGACTAGCTGTGGGAGGGTGCTTAGTAGTCTTTTCATGGTTTAAAAAAAGCAATTAGTGCGTTGTCGTTCAACGTTTCTGTGATAGTAATAACGAAGAGAACATAGATAACTTAGAGGTAGGCATAGCTGTGCAGAAGAACTAAAAATCAAAGGCTATCACCATGATTTTCAATTACTTACCAACATAAAATACATTTGTAAAACTTGCCTTTATCCCGCCAATCTTCTCCTCACTTTTTAATTTTTGGATATGTTATTTCAATAAT
>JBCCQK010000744.1:0-3055 GCA_039024375.1 Bacteroidota bacterium | reverse complement strand
GCCTTGTCTTGAAACGGATAATCACTTGCTTTATCACCCAACCAATAATCAAATCCTGTCAATTTTGGAGAACGTCGAATCACCTTATAATCAGTTGTTTCATGTACCGCCCAAATTGCTAGACAAATCGCCCCATATTCTGTGGCTTCTTGCAAATCTAACCACATCCTTTATTTTTTGGTCAATATCTAACCAATCCAACTGGATTTCAACGTTTTTTTCTCCTTCAATTTTAAAAGCAACGCCCTTTTGGTGACCTTGGTTCTCTAAGCAAACAGCCGCAGCTTCAGCATAAGAGTCGCAAGTTCTAGCAGAAGGAACGTAGCTTATCTCTTTTAGTGTAAAAATCTCAATAGTTTTCATTTAATGCTATAAATTACGATTTTATGCTCCATAATTGCTATTTCAAAAGGCTAAATTTAGCAATAATAACAGGAACTTCAAATGCTATGAAGTCCTACAATCAATCTTTCTCAAATTCAGCTTTAGCAATCAATTCTAAAATATCTTGTAGTTCTCGCTCTATCCAATTAGGCGGATTTTCAGAACGGCATACTTCTATCAAGGCTCTACTTTTTTGAAAAAATCCTGCTCTATATGCTAAAGCAGCAGCACTTCTCAACCAGATAAATTTGGTGCGAGCATCTAATTCTTTTGGAAATTCTAATGCTGCTTCATACTCCAACTTAAATGCCTTATTATAGAATTCATTTGCTTCTTTTATTGACCCTTTGGCAAATGCTATATCACCAAAAGTTGCCATATCCATTGCCTGTTGGTGTTTTGCTTTCCTCACTCCTTATCCGCCGAACTAAATATCCTATCCCAATTGATTCCATTCGACGCATTACCGTATTGCGTAGAGAACCAAATAAACAGTGGCTTTCCGACCACGTGGCTATGTGGCACAAAACCCCACACTCTGGAATCTTCCGAGTTGTGTCGATTGTCTCCCATCATCCAGTAATAGTCTTGTTGGAAGGTGTATTGCGTCGTTTCTTCTCCGTTGATGTAAACTCGACCGTTGGCAATTTTTAGGTCATTACCTT
Organism: Bacteroidota bacterium; assembly: GCA_039024375.1. GTDB lineage: Bacteria > Bacteroidota > Bacteroidia > Chitinophagales > Saprospiraceae > JAFMDF01. Next base: position 2,006 of record JBCCQK010000744.1, on the reverse strand, counting down.
CGTAAACGCTGATGATGCGGTGGTAAGGAGCGATGGTTTCGGGCGTGACGATGACCGTAGCGCCTTTGGCTGGAACGTACAAAGGGCCGTAATTATCCACAGAATTGTTCTTATAATTTTCGGGGTCGTGGGGAAAGAGGCGCTCCGTTTCGTAGTTGTATTCGACGCCGATGCCGTTGGCGCGTAAGGAATCTGCTTGGTCTTTTCTAAGCGTGTACATCAAGCGACCGCCTAAGCTGTAACGAAAATTGCTATTATCGACTCCCCAAACAATCATTACTTCGGGACTCAAATTTTCGGGCAAATTAACCCAATACATATCATTGGGGATGATTTCGATGCTGGGGTCCATGGACTTGATTTTCTCCTTCTGCTCCTCGGACAAAACGAGCATTTTATGGCGGTCCGATTCGGGGTTCGTGCCGTCATTATAATAGATACGGTCTTCGGGGGAAATGCCCCAATCGTCGAAGTTTCTATCACTTAGCGGGCCATTATGTTTTACTAAATAGCGAAACTGGACGTTCGTTGGATTCTTAGCAGGTTGCCCGTTAATGTACAATTGTCGGTCAATGATTTGTAGAGAATCGCCCGGTGTCGCTACGCAACGTTTGATGTAGTGGTCCATCTTATCGACGGGACGGGTTACTAAATCAAACCGTCCTGCTTGGATAGCTTGCGCCGTTTGGGGCGGTATGGCTTGGCGGCGCAAATCGTACACACTCCACGTGCGACCGGGGGTAACGTAAACGCTGTCCCCTTCAGGATAATTAAAGACGACGGGGTCGTTTTTGTCAATAGTTTCAATGGCGGGCAATCGAGTAGAAGGAATACTGGGGCTTTCTAAGTAAGATTCTGTATTGAGCGGTGGAATTCGGTTGTGTAGTAGCGGCACCATTGCAATGGTTTCGGGCGTTCGAATACCGTAATGCGCTTTGCTCACAAACAAATAATCGCCAACCAACAAAGAGCCTTCCATCGAAGAGGTAGGAATCACGTAGGCTTCAATCAAAAACATTCGGATGAAGGTGGCCGCAAAAACGGCAAAAACAATGGCTTCTACCCATTCCCGTACCTGCGACTTTTGGTAAGGATTCTTGGCCATCAATCGCTTCAATTTCAAACGGTCATCGGCTTTCACGGCAGCTTCGATTTCTGCTTGGTAAGCAGCTTCTTTCTCCAATGTCGGACCGTCGTACTTGGCACCGTTGTCTTTCCCAATTAAGAAAAAAGACAAGGGCGCATAAATCACCGCCAATGCACTGTCCTTAAAATCGTATTTTTTAAAAGACCGCACCATGTCCACGCACATCCCTGCGTAAATGAAGATGTCCACAATTGGGATTAAGAGGAGTAAGGCCCACCACTTTGGCCGACCAATGATAGAACACCATTCCATAAAATTGACGCCTGGAATTAAGGCCTTATTTGCGGCAACACCCGCTTTCTCAAAAACCCCTCGAAGGCTGATACTTAAAAGTACGTAGGATATGATTAGAAAAATTAGAACACTCATTTAGCGAATTGATTTAATAGTATTGCACTGCGGACTGAGTGAAATAGTGATTTTGAAAAGTCGGAGATAAGTTGAAATGAAGAAATACATCGAAATATCTCTAGTATGTTTCCATTGTTTCCAATAAGCAAAAACCACTTTTTTCGTCGTCTTTCAGTTGCCATTAACTTAATGAGAACTTTCGTTCAAAAATAACTGCAAATATAATCGAATTTCAGAAGCGAGGTAGTTATGAGTCCGTTAATTAGATTTTTGGCACATTTGAGAACAAATGGCTATTATTTTTATTTAAACTAGTTCTAAATAGTTTGGTAAAATCCTTTACTTCGTCGTATTTTCGCACTTGAGATTGCGTGTCACCAAAATTGTCAAAGGATTAATAACAACTTTGTATCGTCCATTTTTTCACAGCTTACCATCGGATTGGGGTTATGTGAAAAGGGTATAAATAAACTAAATACGAATGTGTAATTAAATAATTTTGGCTGAT
>JBCCQK010000743.1:0-3056 GCA_039024375.1 Bacteroidota bacterium | reverse complement strand
TATCTGTGTAAATCTACTATTCGAATCTTTGTGCACTAAATTATGTGTTAAATAGGCTTTACTGTTTGCTATCCAAGAATTTTCAGTTGGTATTCTATTTAGAATTTTAACCTTCAGACGATACTCAAACCCTTGATTTACATAATACCATTCCTTCTGTTTTTTATCAATAAAAATAAATTTAAAAGGCAATACGTTAGGCTCGCTAATCACTTCAACTAAGTGATAAGCATCTGTAATAATTACTTTATAATCTACACCACTAAACTTTAGGATAATGAATAATGCTAATGCCATAAAATATTTTTAAACATAGTATGATAATAAAGTCCTTACTAATAACTTTCTAATTTTATCTATCAAAAGCTAATCTAAATGACTTACAGTATAAGTATGAAGGAGCAACTTCAAACAATTAACTTAACAAACGTATTTCAATTTCGCTTTTATTTAACGTAAGTTTCGGATAATGTCTATTAATTTTTCAATGACCGAATCTTAGGAACGCTGAAAAAATAAATTTACCAATTTTGAAATGAATACTTTTTTGTATGCTTTGCAAGCATAGAAAAAAGATTCAATTCAAAATTCTTCTGGTAAATTTATTTTTTCAGTAATACTTACAAGGATAATTCTATCTTACATATATATACCTAATTATAAATAGCTTTTACTTATCCAAAACTTACGTTAATCATCCTCCTAATCTGCTATTTACAAAAATTTGAGTTTATTATTAACAACCCCATGTAGGGCTGTAAGAAGGGATACCTGGACAGTTAGTACTGACAGATGCCTTGCTTCCAAATCGTCCTTCTATTTGACCTTTTAGTTGCTGCCTTAGTAATATATCAATAGTGCTAGAAGAGACACTTGGGCTATGAGGATAGAGTGCGCTAAGTTGGTTCTCTGTTCCTGCTACAGCGATTTTGAATTTTTCTTTAATGAATCTCTTGGAGCCTGGAATACCTAGGACTCTGGGTATCTGAATACAAACATTAACACTTTGCCTGACTATATTCCCAGTACTTCTATGTAAAAAATCAATCCGAAGATTATTTACGTTAATATAATAAGCATTTTGAAAAGGATGAAGTTTAACTTCACAAATTGTGAAAGATGGAGGAGATGTATCATTTGGACCACCAGAACTACCAGAACCACCAGAACCACCAGAACCACCACTAGGATTTGAGGGCAAAGGCACATCAATCCCTTGGTTAATACACAAATCCTCCCACTGATAACTGTGAGTATCACTTAAGTAAGTAAGTGTTCCTGTCATCGGATTGTAGGCATACCAAGAAGTTGTTACCTCGTATAAAACAGCATAACAAATCACATCATTCCTAGCAGTGGCCTTATCCGACTCCTCATTCCTCAACGAACTTTCCAATACTCGATAACGATGAACTAGATTAGTATCCATATTTCCAAAAACCCGCTTATCCAAATTCAAGAAAGCCAATACCACCGCACCGTAAGAAAGTTCTTTAGACTTTTCTTCTTTGTACTGCTCAATATTCGCCCTATCGACAAAATTAAATATCGGGCTTTTTCCGCCTTTATCCAAATTCACGAACATAATACTGGACACCTGCGGACTATCCTCTTTTAGAATAGGGATTAAGCCAATTTGCCGTCCATCTTCTTCTTTCGGCAACAACTTAGCACCTTGCCAAAAAGGAGTTCCGTAAGTAGTCTCCACGAGTTGCACAAACGGCCGCTGTTCCGTTTCTCCGAAGTAATTCTTTACCGAAGTCAAAAATGCTTCGTCGGCGGGCGCAATATCGGGAAGCGATGCAGAAATATGGGGGTTATTGGACGTGATGCAGGTATTCGTAAAAAAGCATCCATTGGTGCCTGTTTCGACGGTCAGTCACTGAAATTCGGAAAATTCTTCTCGATTTTCTTGCTGACAACCGACCAGCACAAAAAATAAACTGGATAAACAGAGCAAGCCTGCTTTCCATAATGAAAAAGATTTCATAATTTTGAAAGGTTAAAAATTAACAAATAGAGTCGTTACCGTGTATTCGCCAAAATTTCGGTAGCGGCTCTTTTTTAGTAAAAGGGTAAGCTTACCAACAGCTAAAATCAATCGTTCCAACGCAAATAAGAATCGTACTGATTTCCTCACAAAAGTAGCTGTCGCCCGTCTCACAAATTGAGACGGGTCAAAAAAGGCTCTATTTTTTCCAAAAAAAACGCAGTTACCAACGTTTCATCAGTAACTGCATTAATGGGCTAAAGCAGCCATCGGCTACCACCTCAGATGGCCACTCAAAAAGATAAGTCGTAAGGTTCCGTGTAATAATAAGTCATTCGGTCACGGTATTACCCAACTCGTCCGAATAATTAAAGACGTATTGATTGGTTCCATTTTCCAAAAAAGAGGAAATTTCAAAATTTTCTTGTTGGAGTGTTAGTATTGGATTTACAAGATTAACTGCAATAAAATTATATTCAATAACATCGTTTACGTGCTCATCTAATTGGATAGCTATTTCTTGGTTGGACAATCTTAAACCGTTGAAAGCACGGAAATAAGCGGTCAGGTCAATATCCTCCCTTTTTTCCAACTGAGCATTTTCCAAACTGTTTACGATTAGTGCCAGTCCCAGTTGAGTCGCATTCCTGTGGTCATTTTCTGGGCTTATCACTTTATCTATTTTTTGCTCTTTTTTTATAGTCTTTATCGTTGAATGTAGCTTATCCAACGTTTCGTCAAATCCTTCCCATCCTTCTAGCTGTACAAAATAAGATAAATAAGGGGTGGTCTTCCCATCCTCAAATTTAAACTGCATCCTATAGTCCAAATAAGTAACTTCATGTTCATTTGAATTATCCTTGTTTAAGCAGCCAAGCAGCATACAGACGAGTAAAAGATAGTTTATTTTTTTCATTGTGAAAGTTAGTTCACTGAAGTGTGTTACAAATGGTACGCTACGTAAGTAAGAACCCTCTTAGGGATACCTTAACTATACAATAAGGCATTACAACTTTACTAGTCGCAACACCTTATTGATATACTCATTAACTACTAAACTATTAGT
>JBCCQK010000742.1:0-3062 GCA_039024375.1 Bacteroidota bacterium | reverse complement strand
TTATTCTAAAGTTTTTCGCAGAGAAAGTAGTTCCAGCACTCGAAGTTCTGAAACCACTAAACCATTTAAAATAAAGTCTATTTACTTTATCAAAGCTGCGCTCGAAAAAGAACTTTGTGTACTCTCTGAACTCCATACCTTTGTGGTGAAAAATTAAACGCTAAATCGTTAACAAGAAACAATCAAACAATAACTATAACATGAGAATACTAACCCTTTGCTGTTGTTTACTATTAGGCGCCTGCAGCGCCACTTCCGCCTTAGTGACGGATGAAAAAGTAATTACTTCCGTTAATGACCCAATTGCCGCTTTTACTCAAAACATGACTAAAACTGAAGGCTATCTGAACTTCTACTGGGACGAAGGAAAAGGAGCGTTATATTTGGAAATAGACAAATTGGATGAAGAAATCCTGTATGTCAATTCTTTGCCCGCTGGAGTCGGTTCGAACGATATTGGCCTCGACCGAGGACAATTGGGAAACACCCGAGTCGTTAAATTTCGAAAAGTAGGGCCCAAAATCTTGATGATTCAACCAAATTACGACTACCGTGCGGTTAGCGATAACGTAGAAGAAGCCAAATCGGTGGCCGAGGCTTTTGCTTCGTCAGTATTGGGCGGTTTTAAAATTGTAGCTTCCACTGAAGGACGCCACTTGGTAGAAATGACCAAATATTTAATGCAAGATGTACACGGCGTAGCGACGAGGTTGCAACGACAAAAACAAGGCAACTATAAAGTGGACGCTAATCGTTCGGCGGTGTATCTACCGATGTGCAAAGGATTTCCAAAAAATACGGAATTGGAAGCGACCATTACGTTTGCGGGGCAAGCAAAAGGCGGCTATATTCGGTCGGTCGTACCAACGCCTAACGCCATTACGGTGAGAATGCACCATTCTTTTATCGAATTACCTGATGATAATTACCAACCGAGAGTTTTTGACCCAAGAAGCGGCTATAATGCCCTAATGTACGCCGATTACGCTACGCCTATCGAATCTCCGTTGGTGAAGCGCTTCATCGTGCGACACCGTTTGGAAAAGAAAAACCCATCGGCGGCTGTTTCCGAAGCGGTCGAACCAATCGTTTACTACCTCGACCGAGGAGCGCCCGAACCGATTAAGTCAGCGCTAATTGAGGGCGCTTCGTGGTGGAATCAAGCCTTCGAAGCGGCGGGGTATAAAGATGCTTTCATTGTAAAAGAGATGCCCGCCGATGCCGACCCGATGGACGTTCGGTACAATTTAATTCAGTGGGTACACCGGTCAACTAGAGGTTGGTCCTACGGCGCTTCGGTAAGAGACCCCCGAACGGGAGAGATTATCAAGGGACACGTTTCGTTGGGCTCCTTGCGCGTGCGACAGGACTTTTTAATTGCACAGGGTTTACTGTCGCCTTACGAAGACGGCGCTCCGAATCCCAATGCTAAAATGTTAGAACTGGCCTTGGCCCGATTGCGACAATTATCGGCGCACGAAGTTGGGCATACCATTGGCTTGGCACATAATTTTGCGGCGAGTGTGAAAGACCGAGCGTCGGTTATGGATTATCCACACCCGTATATTCAATTGGATGATAATGGACAAATTGATTTTTCCCAATCCTACGCCGTTGGTATTGGTGAATGGGACAAGCGAACGGTGTTGTACGGCTACCAAGACTTTCTCGAAGGAACGGACGAAGCGGCGGCACTACAACAAATTTTAGCGGACAATCACGAGATGGGCTTTCAGTACATTTCGGATAGAGACGCTCGGCCCCAATCTGGCGCACATCCCGCAGCGCATTTGTGGGATGGAGGCATCAATCCAACCGAAGAACTGAAAAGATTAATGGCCGTTCGAGAAAATGCACTGGCTCGTTTTGGCACGAACAGTATTCCCAAGGGCGCTCCAATGGCGACCCTCGAAAATGTCTTAGTTCCTTTGTATTTAGCTCATCGTTATCAGGTGGAAGCGGCTACTAAGGTGGTTGGAGGTGTTAGTTATAGTTACGCTACGAAAGGGGACGGCCAAACCGTCACGGCAGTGGTGCCCGCAGCGGCGCAGCGAGCGGCGTTAGAGACCATTTTGACTACTTTAGAACCCCAAAATCTGGCGCTACCAGAACGGATTATCGCCATGATTCCTCCACAACCTATGGGTTTTATGCGAGACCGAGAGTTATTTAAAATTCACACGGGCTTGACTTTTGACCCTATCGGGGCATCAGAAGCCATTGTCAACACCACATTGGATTTATTAATGAATCCTGCGAAATTAGCGAGGGTCATTGAGCAAAATGCTCGGGACAATTCCCAAATGACGTTGGTGGAAATGATGACGATGGTGGAACAAAGTATTGCGCAAGGCAAACAAGCAGACGGTGCGTTGGCCGCCGAAATTGGTCGCAATAACGAAAAACTGTTCGTTCGAAAATTGCTCGAATTAGCGGGAAATACGGGTGGTAATCAGCAAGTTGCGGCAACGGCGTTGTACCAAATCAATCAGTTAGAAAATAAATTTAAGGCCACTAATAATACAAATGGAGGGGTGAAAGAATTGGCGCACCGAACTTACTTACTGCACCAAATTGGTCAATTTAAGCAGGACCCCAGTGGGTTTGAGTTGCCAAAAGCGCCCGCTTTGCCTGACGGGTCGCCGATTGGTTGTGGGCATTAGGGAAAAGGGTGTAGGCGGAAAGGCTAAGAGGTCAAGGGGTGAAAAGGTAAAGGGCGCAATTGGATTTTGTTCCCCTGTCCCGTTAGAGACAATATATTGGTAGAAAATCGTCGATTGAACGTATTATTTTGTGCCGTAGGTACAACATATACCGTACCTAGAGGCATGGAAATATGCCAGCAATACCTTTTGACTCTCTACCTGCTAAGACAAGATATATGGAAATTAAACATTTAACGAAATCAATCATGAATAAGTTGTACAAATACAAATAGCGTTTAATTGTTAGAGCGTCAGATAAAAAAGTGATAAAATCCGTAGCTAACTTAAATCCACAGCTAAAAAATAGTAAGCTACGGATTAGGATTAGCTATGGATTTCAAACAAATTATTACAGAT
>JBCCQK010000741.1:0-3086 GCA_039024375.1 Bacteroidota bacterium | reverse complement strand
TCGATGTGCTGATTAAAAATTTCGATACCCCGCAAGTAATGCTTAATGGCTTCGTAGGGATTTTCAAAATGGCTGGACAAGACAGCAATATTATTATTACAAGCGGCCTGTGTGTAGTAATCGCCCACTTCTTGGGCAAGACGGATGGCTTTTTTATAGTGAAATACCATACTGTCCTTCGGCGAATTTAATTTATAGTGGCCAATACCCATATTTTTGTGAGCGATGGACTGTCCCCCAACATAATTATGAAGCGTTGCTAATTGATTCGCCAGTTTAGCATACTTTAAGGTAGAGTCCCCCGAAATCCGCCTGTAGGTATAAGCAATTTCATTCAATACATCCACCTTACGGAGCGGCGTTTGAATGGAGGGTAAAGTCTGACCAAGACTATCTACAATTTGTTGATAAGAAGGTTGGGCAGCTATCGGAGCTGCACGAAGCGGTAGAAATAAGAAAAAATAAAAAAAGAGGAAAGAGGAAACATTTGGATGCCTTAATAATTGCTGCACTACTGGGAAATGAAAGGTTAGAGAAAAGTAGTTCACCAACAACTTTTTACCTGTAGTTATCTGTGGTTATTTGGAAAATGTGAGGCGGGAGGAATTAAACAGTACAGTGGTGAACAAAGGGGAGACACAATACATGTTGCATAAAATATGCCAATCTTATTCCACCAGCTATTTGAGCGCTATATCTAGTGGCTTGTAATATTCGTACCCCTTGTTTTCCAGATAGAGCTCTTTATTCTTGCGTTTCCACTGCGCAATGGCAAAATCTGTTCCCGTGAACGTCCAACTTTGCCGATGAATGTTCCAATTATGAGGCGCTAAAGTCATAGCTTTATCCCAATACTGTTGCGCCGTAGCCAAATCACCTTGCTTTTCAAAATAAAGTCCTAGCTTGAAATAAGCATCTGCCAAAAGGTCATCAGCGGACTGGGACCGAGTATTGGCTATCCTATTTTCGACAGACTGCTTCAAATGACTACTCAATCCATTTTTCACCCAATCAATAGTAGCTTTACCAAACAAAGTACCACCAAAAGTGTACGGCTTCTTATCGGTGGGGACGGTGTGTTTCGCCGCGTAGGCCGCTTCGTTGATGCGTACAATTTTACCCGTTTCATCAATCCACGCCGCCGTCGGAACGTTGACCCAACCAAAAAGCGTACTGATTTTATGGGTAGGGTCCACCACGCATTTGTACGTTGCTTGGGCGTCCGTAAACCACTTTCTTGCTACGGTTGGTCCTTCCGAATCCTCCGCTACGGAAATAATTTCAAAATTGGGGTCGTTCAATTCCTCGTAAATACGCTGCCATACTTTTACATCAAAACGACAGCCACACCAAGTGGCCCACGTCACGATTAGTACCTTTTTACCCCGAAAATCCGACAAACGAACAGTTTGTCCATGAATGTCGGCTATTTCAAAATCGGGCGCATTGGCCGATTCCAACATGGTTTTTCGTATTTCGGGAAGGATGCCTAAACTCCAAACCTTCTTGCTTTCATCCGCTACACAGGCCTGACCTAGCTTATCGGCTAACTTGGAAACATTCAGCCATTTTCCATTAGCTGTTTCTTTTATAAAGTCATCTTCAAAAATAGGGATACAAATGTTCAGTGGGTCGTAACAAGCACCGCTTGCTTTGAGTTCGAACCCCGTGGCTGCTTTGAGTTTGCTTGCTTTTATCCAGAGCATACCTTGGTTATTTTCTAAAACGGAAAGCGTAGAAACCGTATCGTTAGCGATGAGAACTTGGGACTGCTTGGACATTTATTGAAATTTATTGGCTAGTAAGCGAATTGGAAACGAAAAAGTAGTTAACAAATTTAGGAGAAAATGGTTAGGATTTTTTGTTTTTAATCGACTGTAACAATTGAAAAACAAAAATCTGGATACAAGAAGATAAAACGGGCGTTGGCATGGCTAAAATATTAGTCGAAAAAGGAATTCCTTCTGATTCGATAATCCTTGGTTTCACCGAGCCTATTTTAAGGGAAGAAAATACCTTAATTCGGGGCATAGCAAACAACAGCTAGATTCGTTTAAAGTCATCTAACATACCCCAAAAATCTCAAGTCCTCTTCCGATTCCACGGGTCTCAAGGTACCGCTCGTCATCAAATAGATTTCGTCCGCAATTTCCGTAACAAATTCGTGTTGGTGGTCCGTCAACAAAATTCCTTTTCTGCTTCGAAATTGTTTGATTTTTTCGGTAATCAATTCGACGTGCAACGGCATGATGTGAGAAAAAGGTTCGTCCAAAATGGTGAATTTCGTAGGTGCTTCCAGGACTAAAAGTACTTCCAGTAATCGTTTTTTGCCACCCGATAATTCTCCAAAAACATGGTTGATTTCTTCTTTGAAAAAAGCGTATTCGTCGAGGAAAGACTCAACGCTTAAACCGTAGTATTGAATAATAGTACTAACCGATAATAACTTTGGATGGAAATGGTGCTGAGGCAGATAGTTAATCAATCCCTTGTGTTTGAATGGTTGTTGAATGAGCCGTCCATCGTATTTGATATACTTCGAAGTTGGGTTGAGGTGTCCAATAAGTACTTTCAGAAAACTAGATTTTCCACAACCATTCCTACCCAAAATACCTACTATTCGATGTCGATGAAAGGTTAAATGAACGCCGTTCAAAACTAGCTGGTTACCGTAGTTCAAAAACACACTGTCTATGGAAATAGCATCGGTCACGATAGTAAGTTTATAAGCGTAATCATTCCCACTAACCAAATTGCATAATCAATCAGAATAGCCACACCATTCAAACGTCGACCACCAATACCCATATTCAAATAAAAAAATAATTCTTGCTGCTTTCTTCGAGAATGGTCAACTAAGAATATGGGGCTTGTGATTAGTTTCAACCAAAAAAGTACGGAAAGTGTAGAAGTCCCCTGCACAATGAGAATAGAATAGGTCAATAGAGAGATAATTCCCGAGGGTATCAAGTAGTTTTTAGCATAGATTAAATAAATTTGGGTAGCCAATTACTCTATTTTTTAGTCGTTTGATGAAAAAAAGACGCTTCCTACACTCTAACAAGCGCAAAATAGTTGACCAAATA
>JBCCQK010000740.1:0-3087 GCA_039024375.1 Bacteroidota bacterium | reverse complement strand
GTAAGTACATCTGTAAATGCCAACAAACACGTACGACCGTTAAACAAAATAATTCTTGGAGTAACCGTTGTTGTGACTGTACTTGGCTTAGTACTACCAAAAATTTGGATTGATGACCTGCTCACCCCGATTGCTTTCTTACTAATATTGGCAGGCATACCACATGGAGCATCTGATTTTGTCATATTCCAACAGTTGCTTGACAAGCGTAAAATCACCCAACAGATAGCCTACTTCGGAATAGGCTATACAACAATAACCGTTCTTTATTTATGTGTTTGGTGGATTAGTCCATTTTCCGCTTTTCTACTATTTTTAATTAATTCCATTTACCATTTTGGTGAATCCAATTGGAACTATCTAAAAATAGAGTCGAGGTTGAAGAAATCTGCTATCTACTCAATTTGGGGCGCAGCCGTTTTAGGAGTTCCCGTTTTATTACACTTTGAGGAGGCAGCAGTAATTATTCAAGAAATCACGGGTACGCATGTTGTCATAAGCACAGCAATTCGAGCCTCTTTGATTTTCTTGCTTTGTTTTGGTAATCTGGTGGCAATAACTACTTTACTGGAAGAAGAGCATCTGGAAACCCACCAGTTCTACAGAGAGATACGACACTTTTTGTTATTGATGTTATTATTTTTCTGTACACCATTACTGATTGGATTTAGTGTCTATTTTGTCTTCTGGCACTCTATTTATGCAGTAAAAGACCAGTTCAACTTACTAGAATTGGCCCGTAATGACCAAAGGAAAAAAGCATATATACGACAGGTCTTAGTGATTTCACTGATTTCTTTCGTTGGAGTTGGGGTTCTCTATATCGGTGCCCACAACCTCATGAATCAAGGATATAACTTAGGAAAGTTGTTTGTTTTTATTGCGGTAATAACCGTACCGCACAGTTTGTTAATGCACTATTTGTATCAGTTCAAAGTATTTCAGGAAAAAAACGACTGGTCTGAATTATCAGACCTGCATTAACCTTATTTTCAAACTAACTAACTTATAATCATGGGATTTCATTATTTAATCGGTGCAAGCTTAGAGTCGGGTGACTACGTAGGCTTCACTTTCTTCATCGGCTCAATGGCCATGATGGCCGCTTCTGTCTTCTTCTTTATGGAATATTTCCGTATGGAGGGAAAGTGGAAAACGTCTATTCTGGTTTCTGGGTTAATTACTTTTATTGCCGCTGTCCACTATTTCTATATGCGAGATTTTTGGGCAGAGACTGGAACGTCACCAACCGAATTTCGGTACATTGACTGGATACTAACTGTACCATTGATGTGTGTTGAGTTCTACCTTATTCTACGGTCTTTCGGTGCTAAGCAGTCGTTGCTATGGAAGATGATTTTTTACTCTGTATGGATGCTCGTTGCTGGGTACTTGGGTGAAACAGTTTTCCGTGACAATTCACCAATCTGGGGTATGATTTCAACACTTGGCTACGTAGGTATCTTGTACGAAGTATGGTTCGGTTCGGCTAAAAAATTAGCAAGCAACTCTGATGACCCAATCTTACAATCTGCTTTTGGTGCTTTGGGTTGGTTTATTTTTGCTGGATGGGCTATTTATCCAATCGGCTACATGGCTATCGAAGGTAGTGGCTGGTTGAGCGGTATCTTAAGTCCTAAGAGTTTAGATATTTTCTACAACATTGGTGATGCCATTAACAAGATTGGTTTCGGTTTAGTTATCTATTCTTTGGCTGTTAAATCTATGGGTAGAAATGCGGCTCAAAACATGGCAACATCAACGGTAAGCAAAAAGTCTGCCGTTAGCTAAATTTGTGATAAATCGCAAACAAAAATCAATAAACTGATATTCCTGAAAGACTCCTAATCGGAGTTCTATTTGTCTGATAAGGTGCCAGCCGTCCAAGGGACGGCTGGTATCATCTTTTTACCCCCTACAAAACGCTCCTAAAAATGGACTACGCAACTTTTGAAGAAAGCACTTTTCCTGTTGTGACTGTAACTTTTACGGGTGTAAAGTCTACGGATGAAAATTTTCGAGCATACCTAAATCGTATTCGAACTATCTACGACCAACAAACTCCTTTCCTTCTAATTTTTGATGCTACTAATGCAAGTTTACCTGGTCTCAGACACCAGATGATGCAAGCTAATTGGTTAAAAGAAAATAATGATTTAATTACCCAGTATTGTTTGGGAACTGTTTACATTATTTCTAACGGGCTGGTCCGAGGTATTTTACGCAGTATTTTCGCCTTACAAAAACAGCCCTGTCCATACACAATCGTAGAAAGCAGGCAAGATGCTGCGGATTTTATAAACACTAAGCTACTCAACCTAAACCATTTTAGTTAGCCGAATAATCTTTCAAAAATCTGCGTAATCGGTCAAAAATTAATAATTGATAATCAGGTGCTCGCAGCCATTTCAAATAGTCTCGATATTCCAACTCCAACTCTGCGTAATTGAATTGATTCGTAAGTTTAGCAGCAACTAGCCCCCGAAAACAACGATAAATCTGATTGGACATTAATATTGTTTTCTCTAGCGGTAACTTATTAAGTGCCCCGTGAATCGCTTTCGCACCTTGGTGTTTTTCCAACCATCCCCACCCTACCGTTTCCTGAAATAAAGCAACTTGCCGCATCGCCCCTTCCGCATCGGCTTCTTTTTTAATATCAAACCGCTGAAAAGCTAATCCCTGCAGTTTTCCCATTGAGGTCACTAAGGTCATACTATCTCTTTGGAAAAGAGGCAATCCGTTCGTGAACTGAAAAGCCATTTTTTCAATAACTTCATTTCTGATGCCCAAATGTAGTTCGAAAATAGTGATATCGTCGTAATGACTAGTGGAAAGGATGAGGGTTTGGAACCCCAACTCGGTACGACGACGAAATTGATGTTTATTAGGTAATAAATTAAACCCTTTGGGTTCGCAGTGCTTGGCCAAACGCTCGTATAACCAATTATTTCTTTCGGTTGGACTAATTTTTTTCGAGAAAAACATAGGTTTTTCTAATCTAACAAATGGAAGGTATATTAGTTGAATATAGGGGAGTTAGGATAACGGTTAGAAAGAGATACTTTATTAGCATCTCTTTCTTTT
>JBCCQK010000739.1:0-3114 GCA_039024375.1 Bacteroidota bacterium | reverse complement strand
CGCTTGCAGGAAGGGGGTTGTGCTGCAAATGAGGAGTGTTTCTACCCCTCCAATCGGCTCTTCGACGCCCCAGTCGATGTCAGCTTCTGGCAGCGTCGTGGTAGTACCCGGCGCAACGACGTAACGATTTTGGAGTTTTCTCCTCACAGGTTTTGCGATATAGGGAAAAAGTTGGCTATTTTCCGAAATATAATTCGTCTCTTCTAAGAATTCTAGTACGAAGTCAAGTCCTAACTCTGAAACTTGTTGGTCGTACCACTCCGATGCATCATTAATATCAGCATAAGCCTCCGGAGTGATAGTTGTGCTATAAGCCATATTTAGACAGTAATTTTTTCTTGGCTTCTGATAGGGAGATACCTGATTCAGGCTTCTTCAAATAAGCATTACGCCTTTCTTTTAGTTCTAGAATCTCTTCTTTAGTCAAAACCTCCGAATCTTCTTCTATCGATTTTTTATAAATAAATTGTAGATAATTAAAAACTTCCCTCTGTCTATTGAAAGGTAATTTTTCTAGAATTTCCATAAACAATGCTGTATTCATATATTCATTTTCTTTCAAAAATAAGCGTTTTTTCCGTAAAGTTAAAGTATGCGACTCATCTCCGTATCCCATATAAAACCATCATCAAAATCAAACTCATACCAAATTTAATTCCTTTGCGCCCGATTCAATTCATCAGAAGCACTACTACGTCTTTTTTCCTTCGTTTTTAAATGCTGATTGCCAAATTTATAGGTGAATTGTAGATTAAAAACGGGACCATCCCAACGGTTGTAGAGGTCAATATCCATATTGGCGTAGCGAATTTCGGCGTGCATAAAACGGGCTAATAAATTTTCGACACCGAAGCTAATTCTAGCTTTTTCCTTCAGTATTTCTTTGGAAAAACCCACATCTACGCCGTACAACCATTGGGCATTAACGATGCCTTCCTGACCACCACTATTGTACCAAGCAGAAACCTCCGATTGAATCTTTCCCGGAAGGGTAAACTCTGCTTGCACAAAAGCCGTGTAATCCCATTTGGAACGCAAAAAAGACTGATTCAAATAGTTGGAATCGAACTTTCCGTAGTTGGCAATGAAGCCACCGTAGCCGTCTAAACCTCCGAAACTTAGGGGAAAGAAAAGACTAATGTTTAGATTTTTGAAAGACTCTAAATTGACCATCGTTAGATAGGTCTCGCCCGTAGCGTCATCCTGTTCCGTTACTTCGACCATGGCGTCGCTGGTGGATTGGTATTCCACGTTGAAGAAAGGCTGTTTTTCGTAGGCCAAATTGAATTTCATACTGTGGGTAAAAGCGGGGGCCAAAGCGGGATTCCCTCTTTCGGACGTGAAGGGGTCAAGGTAATAGACGAAAGGGTTGAGCGAAGAATAGTTCGGTCGGTCCAAACGGTAGCTATAGGCAAAAGTAGCGGCCAATTCGGAAGTCAAGGTGCGGCTCAGACTAAAACTAGGAAATAGTTTCGAAATGTCTCTCGTCAAAGTAGTGTCCAACGTAACGGAATAGCCCGTTGACTGGCTATTTTCGTAGCGCAGTCCCGCCGTTCCCGACCATTTTCCTCGATTAAAGTCGATTTTAGCGTAAGCCGCCGAAATCGTTTCATCGAATAAAAAATGATTACTTTGCAGTTGATTATTTTGCCATTCCCCGAACGCATCTAATTCTGACGCCTGCAAATCATTGTCCAAATTGGCGTCGCTATATTTGGCGCCTAGTTTGAATTTAAACGCTGACGAAATGGGTTTTACGTAATCCAACTGCATCGTATAAATATCCGTTGCGCCCGGCTGTAAGTACCGTTGGTCGGGGAAAGGGACACCAAAATTCAGCTCTTCGGACCGCAGCGTATTTCCTCCGTCCGTTTTGGCTTGCACGATGTTAAAATCGAAGTCAATTTTATGACCAGTGGAGTCAATCTCAAACCGATAGTAAGGGTTGAACGTCCGTAATTTCCACGTTTCTTCCATGGTATTTTTTGTAATCAATTGTAAGTCTTTTAACTCCGTATCGGCGTAGTCAATGTCGGTTGTATTGGTAATCACATTATCGGACGACCAATCCAAGTAGCGCCCAGAGAAACCAATTGTCTGTCGCTTGCTAATTTGCCAGTCTAGTCCCAGATTAGCATTGAAAGATTGATTGGCGTAGGGGTCGATACTCACTTGTTCGTAAACGTCGTCGCCAATTCGACGGGTTAGCCGCATCTCGTCGTAATACGGATAATCACGCCACCCTATGCTACCTTGAACGTTTACTTTTCCTTGGTAGTGACTGAGGGATACGCCCGTTTTGTATTTCCAATCGTAACCTTTGGCGATACCAGCAGTAATGGTTCCATTCGTTCCAAAAAGGCTATTTTTCTTTAGAACGATGTTGATAATTGGCCCTGTACCTTCAGCGTCGAACTCTGCCCCCGGTTGGTGAATGACCTCTACTTTTTGAATATTATCACCCGGTAAATCTTTGAGCAAGGACTGTATATCCATGTACTCCGTAGATTTTCCGTTGAGCAAAATGGTGATGCTATTCTGCCCCGCCATTTTCAACTTATCCCCCACGACAATCATGCCCGGTACTTTTTTCATCACATCCAATAAACTGCCGTTTAGGCTAGTTACATTGTCGGCTACGTTGACCACTAATCGGTCTGCTTTCTGTTCCAGCAGTGGCACTTTAGCGGTCACTTCTACGGTGGTCAATAAAGTTGCATCGGGGGACAGTTGCACTTTTATGGCTTGCTGGTCGTCTTTGGGAAAAGTCAAATCGGTCACCCATTCCGTCGCAAAACCCAGCATGGATGCTTCCAAATAATACGTGCCGTTGGGGATTTTTTTGAACTCAAATTGACCATCATTATCAGTGGCCGTTCCTTTGACAAAAACGCTATCTTGCTGTTGATACAAGACCACCGTTGCGTAGGGAACGGGTTCGTTTTGATGGTTCAAAATCGTTCCCGACAATTGGTTTTGGGCCGTTAGCATTTGGACGAAGCACAGTAGGGCGAATAAAAGTTGAAATTGATTTTTCATAATTAGTTTTTTGGTACTGCGATAAAAAGTGTGGATGCACGCTGATTTTTACGACTCTGGAGAGTCGTGATACGT
>JBCCQK010000738.1:0-3127 GCA_039024375.1 Bacteroidota bacterium | reverse complement strand
CGTCATTTTGCGTAGTTTATTTAATTCCTCATCCCTAAAGTCAAAAAATTGGCTAAAATAAAGTAATTAGCTGCCAAGAATGGTAATTCAGCCATATCCTACACTCCACTTGGCTAAATTATTCTGTTCCTAATTGTAACTAAATGCTAGACATTTACATTACTAAACTATAAAAATTTTGGGTATTATGCAAAATTGAATCTTGATTACCCAATCCTTTCAATCTTTCAATAACATTCATGAAGCCCATACAGCTAAAACTACCTACTATCTTCGAAGGAATGACCGTCAATGCTTGGCTTTTCTTAGAACCCGAACCAACGCTAATTGATTGTGGAGAGAAGACGGATAAATTGTGGGAAGCATTGGTCGAGGGACTCAAGGACAATGGATTAACCGTCCGAGATTTAAAAAAAGTGATTATCACCCACGCCCATCTGGACCACATGGGCATGGCGAAACGTATTACGGAGGAAAGTGACGCTACGATTTGGGTCAACGAATATACCTATCCGTGGGCCGTTGATTTGAAAACGATGTTAGACCGTAGAACGGAGGCGATTGTCGGCGTGATGAAAGACCATCTACCCGAAAAGCACTTAGAAAAATATTTTGGTTTTGGTTACGAAATGTTGGCGCCTTATTGGGACGAAATACCCGCCGACCGAGTGGCCGTTTTTCCCATGGAAGGACCAATTGAATTTGGCGGAACTACTTGGGAGATTATTTATGCCCCTGGTCATTGTATTAATCAAACTTGTTTTTTCCAGCGAGAAAGTGGCCATTTTTTGTCTGCTGATATGTTACTTAAAATTATACCCAACCCGATTATAGATGCTGGAATAGAAGCCCCTTTTACTAGAGAGAAAAGTTTATTGGTGCAGCTAGACTCTTATAAAAAGATTGCCCAGCTACCCATTAAAGTCGCCTTTCCTGGCCACTTTGAGGCCATTTATAACGCTCCAGAACTTATCGAGAAACAGGTGGACAAAATTTGGCAACGGACCGAAAAATGTTTTCAACTAATCGAATCTGGCGTCCAGCAAACGTTACCGTTAGTGGATAAGATTTACCCCAACCGAGTCAATAATGCGACCGTGTTTATGACGATTGGCTTTTTGGATATTTTGCAAGATGCTGGTCGGATAAAATCTTTTCGAGATACAAATGGGCTGCTATCTTACGTGATTTGTTGAGGTTGAGAAAAAATAATGAATGATAGTTGATGAGTGATAAATGATATTGAGATATGCCAAATCTCTAAGATTTGGCATATCTAGTCTCGCTATCAATTTATTATCTGACGGTCTAATTGATTTTCAGCTTGCTTTGTTCTGACCGTGAACCGTTTACCGTCAACCGTGTACCGATAGCCCTACACATTAATATCGCTAAATCATTCATCGTTCATCATTCATTCAAAAACATTACTACAAACAGTTACTAAATATGACACATAAGGTTATCGGAAATCTAGTAGATATTATCAACAGAAAAATCTACCACGCTGCGATTCTTGTCGAAGAAAATAGGATAACGGCAATTCAGCCGCTTTCGGGAGAAAGTGACCGATTTATTTTACCAGGTTTCGTGGATGCGCACATCCATATTGAAAGTTCTATGTTGGTTCCTTCTGCTTTTGCCCGTCTGGCGGTCGTTCACGGAACCGTCGGAACCGTCTCCGACCCGCACGAAATTGCCAATGTTTTGGGCGTCGAAGGCGTACAGTACATGATTGATAATGCCGAAAAAGTGCCGTTGAAGATTAATTTTGGCGCACCTTCCTGCGTTCCCGCTACCGACTTCGAAACGGCGGGGGCAACCATAGATGCTACTGCAATTGACCAATTATTAGCGCAGCCCAATGTGAAGTATCTGGCGGAGATGATGAACTATCCCGGAGTGCTGAACGAAGACCCAGTGGTGATGGCAAAATTGGCCGCCGCCAAAAAACACAGAAAGCCCATCGACGGACACGCACCGGGGCTTAGAGAGGAAGCGGCGAAACAATATATCGAACATGGAATCAGTACCGACCACGAATGTTTTACCTACGAGGAAGCCTTGGAAAAACTGCAAAATGGTATGAAAATCTTGATTCGAGAGGGGAGTGCAGCTAAAAATTACGCAGCGCTTCATGCGTTAATTGACGAATTTCCCGACAAAATTATGCTTTGTTCCGATGATAAACATCCCGACGATTTACTGGAAGGTCACATTGATAAACTGGTAGCACGAGCAGTTAAAGATGGTCACGATTTATTTAATGTTTTACGGGCCGCTTGTATCAATCCAGTCGTTCATTATGGACTGGATATTGGACAATTGAAAGTCGGAGACGTAGCAGATTTTGTGGTGGTTAATAATATGAAAGATTTTGAGGTAGTAGAGACCTACATTGATGGCCAGTGTGTAGCACGTGGCGGCGTAGCCCTATTTCCTAAAATTTCGCCAACTATAGTGAATAAGTTTAGTACATCTGCCAAGCGGCCGCAAGATTTTGTGAAAAAAGCGGCTACTCATCAAGGAGAAATTCCCGTCATTGAGGCCATTGATAAAGAAATTGTAACGAATAGAATACTACTTCCTCCAAGAGTTGAGAGCGGCTATTTAGTTTCTGATATAAAAAACGATATTTTAAAAATAGCCGTCGTGAATCGTTACCAAAACGAGTTGCCCGCCGTGGCTTTTATCAAAGGTTTTGGTCTTAAAGATGGCGCAATGGCCTCTTGCGTGGGACACGATTCTCATAATATTATTGCAGTGGGGACGAACGATGAGCAGATTAGCCAAGCGGTAAATTTAATTATTGAACATAAAGGTGGAATTGCGGTGGTGCAAGGAAAAACGGAAAAGGTATTACCCTTGCCCATAGCAGGCATCATGTCCGATAAAGATGGGAAAGTGGTGGCGCAGCAGTACGCTGATTTAGACCGATTCGCTAAAAAAACGCTCGAAAGTTCACTAACAGCTCCCTTTATGACCCTCTCTTTTATGGCGCTTTTAGTGATTCCGAGATTGAAATTGAGTGATAAAGGATTGTTTGATGGGGAAAAATTTGAATTTATATATATTTTAAAATGTAATGCGTAACCTAATTTCTAGCTTTGCTCACCATTTATAGGCG
>JBCCQK010000737.1:0-3128 GCA_039024375.1 Bacteroidota bacterium | reverse complement strand
TATATGTAAAAACTTATCTGTGCAATTGTTAGGTATATTTGGGATAATTGTCGTATTGCTTTATTGTTAAATTGTTATTTTACAGTATATTACGCTAACACACAACAATCAACTAGAATTACTTGATTACACATTAAAATTTCATTTATTTATACCCTTTTTACACAACCCCCAAAAGACACAACTCCAAAGAGTTGGGCTAATTGTCACCTACTACCACAGTTCTATTTTCATCGACAATCCACTCACTCCAAGACCCAGGGAATAATCTCGGCGCTTCAAAACCTGCATGTTCCAACGCCAATAGATTATGACAAGCGGTGACACCTGAACCGCAGTAAAAGATAGTTGAAGCAGCAGAGTGACCACCTAGTAATTTTTCGAATCTTTCCGTTAAGGCAGATTTATCCAAAAACAAGCCGTCTGCACCCAAATTTTCGGCAAACGGAGCAGATATGGCCGAAGGAATATGTCCAGCGATGGGGTCAATTGGTTCCACTTCGCCACGATAACGAGCGGCTGCTCTTGAATCCACGTATAACAAGTTATCATCTGCGACGTGTTGTTCCATGAATTGTACATCCACTAAACGTGTATTATTGGGGTTCGGATGAAAGGTAGTCACCTTAACGTCAGGCACCTCGTTATTTGTAGGGAAATCATGTTCAGCCCAATGCTTCCACCCACCGTTCAAAACGGCCACTTTTTCGTGCCCTAACCATTTTAGTAGGTACCACAAACGAGCCGCAATTCCGCCGTGACTGTTATCGTAGGCAACCACCTGCGTATCGACGTCAATTCCCCAGTCGCCCAGTTTTTTAGCAAAAGTAGCTACTTCGGGAAAGGGGTGACGACCTGTTTCCCCTGCAATAATTGGCCCCGATAAGTCGTCATCTAAGTGAGCGTATTGAGCATTTGGAATATGGGATTCTGCGTAAGCCTTTCGGCCAAACTCCTTATCGGCTAAGGAAAATCGACAATCTATAATTATTACTTTGGGCTGATTCAATAGCTTTTTTAATTCCGCGGCGTTAATAATGGTTGTAAACATAATCTTACTTAAAATGGTAAAATTTAACAAATGGCAATGTACAATTATCAATGTGCAATTCAAAGTAGTACAAACTGCTTAATGGTTCATTGCCCATTGTTTTTAACGGGGGTTTTAGGAAATACGGACAGGTGTTGACCTTTACTCTTTGCTTCGCTATTCTATTTTTTGGACAACGGATACTTTACTTGATTTTGACGTGGACAACGGATTTAGATGTTGACTTTTTTGTTCATTGCTCATTGCTCATTACCAATAATTTCGTTGATTTGACCGAATCAGTTTTGCCTGTATTTGGCCTTCTTTCTGTTCGAACTCGTACACGTATAATCGACAGTAGTGCTGACGGTTCAATGGAATTTTACCGACTCTTTTTGGTAGCGTTCCAAAGCTATTTCCTTTCCAGAGACTTTTTTCTCTCGAAGTGGGTATTCGAGGAATGTTTGGCGTCAAATCGTCCGTTACAACGAACGCAGATAATCGGTAAATCCCTTCCTCGACACCGACTAGGCTTTTTAAATAGTCTAGCAAACGAAAATCTACGGATTCGTTTGTTAGAGCTATCCTAAATCGCTCGATTTGACTGGAAGTTTGTACACTTTCGTCAATCCGTTCTAGTCCCGTAACCAAGACGAAACCATTTGGTAAATAAAAATAACGATTCACCTCCATTGGGGAACCCGCTCGTTGTAATTTTTCAATAATTAATTGGTTAAGCTGTCCCAGATTTTTAATACTAGCTAAATCATCTTCTAGTACGTTCACCCGAGCAGAAGCATCAGGCGGCGGCCAAGGAAAAATAGGCATTGTTTCCCGTTTCGGTGGATAATCCTTCACGAAGAATAAACCATTTCTTTGATTTTTTTCCGTGTACATTCCACTAATAGTTTGGTAATTTACAGCGTCGAGTAGCAATTCCTCCAAAAAGATACTTTTGGCACTGGTCGTCGATTGTAAAAGTATATTTGATAAATTCAATGCACTACTAGCTTTTGTAAGAGCGGGTAGCAAAGTCCAATAAGTCTGTTTTTGTTCTATGTCTCTCAATACGATTTGAACACCTCGTTCTAATTTTTGAATGTCTAGTGTTGCTTTTAGACCGTTTAGTCGACCATTGTAGAAACCAGCAAAATTTTCAATATTTTGTCGTTTTTCTCCTTCCGAGTTCGGCGTTTCCAAATCCTCTAAAGCAAAGTAACCCACACCATTTTCTTCGGTTACTAAGTTTAAATAGTTAGGATTGTACCGATGCAGGAATAAGTGCCTAATGTAGCGTTCTTTCCCTTGACCATCCAGTAATTTGACCTGGTTTAGCTGGTACGTCTGCGACATTATGATTGTTTCTCCAACCCATATGGCTCCATTTTCCCAACCGCCCAACTCAATACGTAATCGAATTTGCGCTCCGTCCGTTATTTCCGAAAAAGATAGCGTTCTGTCTTGCCCATTTATTCGACCTTTGTATAATTTTCGAAATTTAGTGCGACGCTTTTTATCTTTTTTTTCAAAAGGAGAGAAGGTTACTAAATCTCTGCTTTGACTCTTTGGTTTGGTCGGGGTCTGTCCGAAGATAATGGTGAGAACTAGAGGCAACAAAAATAGTGTCCCCCAAATTCTTTTAATTAAAATTTTACTCATTGTTCAATGTTCATTACCAGTTGTTTATTGCTATTGTGTTGCTTTTTGGACAACTGCCTGCCCGTATGGGGATACTGTACTTGATTTTGACGTGGACAGCGGATTTAGACGTTGACTTTACTCTTTTGATTTTAGCTGTCACTGCTACTGCTACTACTACTGCTAATTACCCATTATTCATTGCTTCAAAAATTCGGGTAAAGGAACCCAGCCATTATTGGTTTGAACTTCTGCTTGTGCATTAATCGTTACAATGCGTCCTTCTCCTAGGTCAATATCTGCTTTCCCATTTCGAAAAGTACCAGGTTGGTTAATAACAAAATCGGACAAAAAATCTCCATTTTGGTTGATAAGTGCCCATTTATCTGCTTGCCGAACAAAAGCGACGCCCTCCTTGAAACTAGTGACATCCTTGTAAAGAAAAGGAACAACTATTTTT
>JBCCQK010000736.1:0-3134 GCA_039024375.1 Bacteroidota bacterium | reverse complement strand
TTTTAATCTATTTCAACAATAATACTCCAGAAGCTAAGAATTTCAACTCCTCTTTTGGTTCCACAATAGCGGCAATCTCAGCTTCGGATTTCCCCTCATCTTCGGCATAGTGCCGCAGCTCTTCCACGGGGGTGACCTCTTTGAAAGCGTACCCTTCCATAACTACTTTTTTACCCGAAATATCCTTGGGCATGAAAAATCCATAATCTTTGAATTTAACAAACATACTCGGTTGGTCGGGATTTTCTGAAACAATATTTATCCAACAACCCTTGACTTGGCAAACGCCCTCAACCGTACCGACTACCTTGGTATTCAACGAATCAGAGCCCGCCATTTTATCGACCATTTCATCGTAAGAAATAGCGTTTGTTTGGTCGATTTCTTCTCCAAAAGAGACCGCTTCAACCGTACCATCATCGGCCAATTGAGCCTTACCTTCGGGCGTAGAACTACAAGCAAAAATGGAAATAGACAAGCAAAATAATAGGAAAATTCTGAACATGTGGTTATATTTTGGTAGTTATAATTAATCTGTTTTATAACGGCTTTATGCAAAGATAGTTGATACGAAAAAAAGAGTCAAAGGTTAATCGTCACTATTGGATGATAATGCAGAACTTTCTCAACAATGTAAATTAATAACGAATAGCCACACTTTGTATTTTATCCCCTACTTCCATTTGGTGAACCGCTTCCATGCCATCCGTAACTTTGGCAAAAATGGTGTAATTCCCATCTAAGTGAGGGGTTGGAGAATGGGTAATAAAAAGCTGGGTACCTTCGGTGTGGTTTCCCGCCGAGGCCATACCAACGTATCCTTCGTCGTCGTAATACGCCAGTGGTAGTTCGGAGCGAATGGAGTAATCTAGGCTACCGTAGCCATCTCCACGAGGGCAACCGCCTTGGATAACAAAGTTGGGTACTACTCGGTGGAAGGTTTTATCTTTAAAAAAATCTGATTCGGCCAATTGGATAAAATTAACAACCGTTCCTGGCGCTAGTAAAGGGAATAATTCTAAGCGAATTTTACCTTTATCCGTTTGCATCACCGCTGCGGCACTATTCGTCACCCGACTTAATAGATTCATATCAATGGGATGATTAAAGGCCGGGGTTACAGGGGTAGCTTGCGCTCTGCCTCCTAAGTAATTGATTGCTTTCTGTAATTCGTTATAAGTTTCTACTGCTTCTGGTAGTGGCAGTGCTTTTTGCGCCGATTCAATAAGAGGTAAGCTGTCCGTTAACACTTGTTTGAAGTTGTCGTTGATTCCATTTACTAATCCCGCTGCAACAGCCATTGCCCCAACGTCCCCACTTTTGAAAACATCATTTAGAAATTGGGCAAGGTCTCTGGTCACTCGACGGCGACTAATGCCAAATACCTTATCAAAATTGGGGTTCTGAATTATCTTGCCGATGCCTTCTACAATCGCTGATTTCTCGACGGCACTTTGCAAACTAGGTGCTTGTTGTAGCATAAATTGGTAGTTCCAACCAAAATCACCCGCTGCTCTCAATACCGCCGCTCTTTCGTAGCTATCCGATGCTCGGACAAATTTTCGTCTCAAAACGGCATTAATGGCTCCTTTGGTTTCCGTCATGTAAGGCGGCAAATGGAGATTTGCTGCTTCCAAAAGTGCTATTTGTACTGGCCAAGGTCGCTCTTCTTTGGCAAGACGATAGTAGCTAGCCGCCTGTCGAGGAATCCCATTTCTAACAAGATAACGAGCGGCTGCTTCTGCCACGTGGAGGTTTTCATCATCTAAAGTCGCTAGAATAGTTGCTTGGACACTATCGTAGTTAGCTCCATTTAACGCTCGGAGCGCATTTACTTTTAATCGGTAATCTTTGGTAGGCTGTAATTGTTGGAGGAGGAGGCCTTGTGCTTCTAAGGATTGGCTTTTGCCTAATGCTAAAACAAGTGGTAACTGCGTATTTATAGACAATTCCCTTGCTAGTGTTTCTCCTATCGCTTGCACATTTTCCGTAATATCAATGTTTTGGGATCTAGCCAAATAGTTGGCCCCAATCATTCTAACGCTACTAGGATACAACTCATTATTGACAAAACTGAGCATCTTGGAAGTACCTTCTTGGCTAGTGATTCCTCGAAGTGCATACCGATAAATACCCCACGCTTGTCCTTCTAGCAGTAGCGTATCAGTTACTTTATAAGTTGAAATACTGCTTAATAAATCCAAGGTGGATTTTGGCCCACATTTACCAACGGCTTCTAAAATGGTGCTGTTTGACTTCAGATATTGACGAGCCGTATCGTACTGTTCGAACGCATCCATTAGATAATTTGCTCCTCGTTCTGCTCCGATTTGTCCAATGGCGTAAGCCGCCGCCACACGCACTTCTTGAATCGGGTCTTTCAATAAAATGGCCAAACTGTCTAGCACCGCTTCGTCTTTGATAGACCCAAAAGCCATCGCCGCAGCGTAGCGATAAGAAGGGTCTTTGTCGTCAAAAAAGTCGATTAATTCGGGCGTTGCTTGCTCATCTTGATACACGATTATTTGTTGCAAAGTGGAGTCTTTCAAATCACGAGTCACTTCCGTCAGTACGACTTCTTCTGGAGGAACGCATTGGGTCAGTCCCAATACAATAAATAGGATAAAGGAAAAAATATAGCTTAATTTCATGCAATTCGATTAGCTAATTCTAAAAAGAAAGCTGACTTATGGTAGAGTGCCAACCCGCAAATTGAAATATGACAATCACGAAGTGATTGAACTTGAACAGCACAAAAATAGGGGCTTTCTTGAATTTTAGGTAAGAAAATATTTTTTGACCCTATATCATCCCTATTTACACGCAATTTTTTTGTATTTCTGCGTTTAGATAATTATAGTTTTGTATTTAAAAAAATCCGAACAAAACGAACAAAATATCAACTAGTGGTTCGAGTTGTAATCGTGACAGTTTTGAAGTAGAGCGAAGATTTGGAAATCATTACATTGCCTAACTAGTCACTAGTCAACTAATTACTCGTATGTTTGCAACGAGGTAAATAAAAGCAAAAAAGTTGATTGAAAAAATATTAATATGGCACCACGCCGGAACAGAAGTCTAAGTGACAAAACAATCTTTTAAACAGAGATATGTACTTGATTAGGGACACTCTG
>JBCCQK010000735.1:0-3184 GCA_039024375.1 Bacteroidota bacterium | reverse complement strand
TAGCAACAGTAGATTCGTTAGTTTTTTCATTTGAAAAGTCTGTTAAATAATTCTTGATTAAACGCTGGCACAGCTCCTTCTTCAAAACGATTATCCACAATTTTAAATTTGTAATCATCGCCTAGTTTAGTTGCCCGAAAGGGCATAATAAATTGCGGTGAACTAAAATAGTTTACTGGTCCAAATTTAACGGCATATACATTAATTTCGCTGCTATCTCCAACGACGAACGGAAAACCGTCGCAATGACGCAGCATTGTTTCGGTATCACAGTAATTATCAATTCTCTTAAGTAACGCTGGTTTGTGTTGTTTTTTGTAAAAAGTTACTTGTTCCGTTTCGTCCCACAGTGCGTAACTGCCAAAATAGTAAGCGTCCTCACTTTTGACGATGGCTTTCCAAAGAATGCTATTGAATGGAGTGGGCGTAACGAGTAATTTATCGTAGATGATATTTTGTTGCTTTAAATTTTTGGTGATGACCCGATGAGCTATGGTTTTTGATAAAAACGTCCATCCTAAATAGCTAGTTGACAAGAAAAGGCTTAGATAAATCCAAGCTGACTTTTTGGAAACAGACCATTTTGAAAAAGAGACAAGAATTAATGGAATGGTTAACAAAAACGTATAAATCGGTTCGAATACATGGATATTATTGAAAGAAATCAGGAGGCGGTCAAAAGGCCAGAAAAGCTGCGTACCGTAGGTAGTACAGCAGTCCAAGAGGGCGTGGGTAAAAAGTATCATAAAGTAAAACTGGAAGCGTCGCCAAAAAGTCTCTTTTTTAAAGGTAAATTTCGCTAATGCCCCACTAAGTAAGACCGTACAAAGCAAGGAATGAGAAAAAGAGCGATGGATAACGACGAAATTCCCATCCGCATAAAAAGGCTTTAACAATACATCCAAATCTGGAATAGTGGCGACAATCCCCGCCCATAAAATGGTTTTTTTAGAAGTATCTTGGAGAGATGCGGCACCAACTGCGCCACCTAAAACAAATTGGGTTAAGGAGTCCATATCGCTTTTGATTTTTAATGCGAAAATAGACTGTTCGGAACAGCTTATTAGCAGCCGCTTTTTATTTAATGAATGGGCCAGTTTTCTAAGCCCCACCGTTTTTGAGAACTTATACTTATTTTCACCAATTATTTCACCTAATTTTTTGTGAAAATCACTACTAAAACCACCCATTATGAGAATTTACTACCCGATTCTATTTCTGCTTTTACTAGGAAGCTATTCCTTATTTAGTCAAGGAACGCAATTACTACCACAACCTACCATTTCCTCTACGCACATCGTTTTTGTCTATGCTAATGACCTTTGGCAAGTAGAGCGAGCAGGAGGCGACGCCATTCGATTGACGAGTAACGAAGGCTACGAATCGCTTCCGCACTATTCGCCCGACGAAAAATGGATTGCTTTTACCGCCGAATACGGTGGCAATACTGATGTGTACGTCCTGCCCGCCGAGGGAGGGTCGCCCAAAAGATTAACTTGGCATCCCGACGACCGATTTGTCGGCTGCAAAAGAGATAATGGTCAAGCCCGTCGCTAATGAGTTTCAACTACGAAACTGGGATTGGATAGAAAACAATCGTAGAAAAGTAGAGGAGTTGTCCAATGGACAATTGGCATACGTGTATGTACCCAATACGGGTGGTCGTGGCTTCACCTATTTCAACCGCTACTACTTTGCTCAACAGGATAAGAAAGGCGTCATCATTGACGAGCGAAATAATGGCGGTGGTTCGGCCGCCGATTATATGATTGACATTATGTCTCGAACGCTTTTTGGGTACTTCAATAGCCGAGCGAATGACAATCGCCCTTGGACGACACCAATGGCGGGAATATGGGGCCCCAAAGTAATGATTATCAACGAACGTGCGGGTTCGGGAGGAGATTTACTGCCCTACATGTTCAAGGCTAAAAACCTTGGCCTCTTGGTTGGTACGAGAACTTGGGGAGGTTTGGTTGGCACTTGGGATACGCCCCGATTTATTGACGGTGGCCGAATGGTAGCACCGAGAGGTGGTTTTTTTGATGTCGATGGCGAATGGGCCGTGGAAGGAGAAGGTATTAACCCCGATATTGAGGTTATTCAAGACCCCAAATTGGTGTTGGAAGGTCGCGACCCGCAACTGGAAAGAGCGGTCGAAGAGGCATTGCGGTTATTAGAAACGGAAAGATTTGAATTGAAACCAGAGCCCGCTGCACCCGTTAAATGGCGGCGGCCAGAGGGCTTTAAAGAATGATATGAGCGTGTTACAGATTGGTGGGAATTATAGTTTAAGGAATCATATATTATAAATCTGTCTAAATTAGCAAAACCGTGTAGGTTAGAGCGTCAGATAAAAAAGTGATAAAAATCCGTAGCTACCCAAAATCCGCAGCTAAAAAATATTAAGCTGCGGATTAGAATTAGCTACGGATTTCAAACAAATTATTACAGATTTCTATATTAATTTTCAACCTGATTGTCTAGTATATGATTTTTGAGTTGTCGTTAATACATTAAAATTCTACTAAAATGTAACGCGCTCGAACAGTGTAGAGGCATAATACGAAAAAAGGCTATCTCTGAAGTTCAGCATGTACCCGTAGATAATAGTTTGGTAAATGTTGAACTTTAGAGACAGCCCTTTTTTAGCCTATATTTATTGAAGTGGCCTAGCTAGTGCTTTAAGATTGAATCGATTATTGTGGAAGTAGAACTAAGGATTGAAAATCACCACTTTGCCCAACTAGTCACAAATCACCTAATCACTAGTCACTAAACTAATTATCTTTCATACTAGGCGCCGTTGATTCTTGAAACTTCTTACCATCCCAGCAACCTAGCCATTCGGCGTCCTTTCCGACTTTTCTATACATGAGATAAGAGTTAATTGCTTCTTGTTTGGAAGTACGGGAAATAACGATATTCTGAATTCCCGATTTGATGTTAAAGTAGTAAGTTCCTACGCCCATCTTGTAATGCTTCGACTTCGCCATATATGTAAAAATTTTAATGAAAAGAAAAAAGGTTGGGTCGGTGTGTACTTTCTTAATTTTAGGAGTGACACGCTTCCAACCTTCATGTATTTTTTGCTTGTTTTTATAGCGTTTCCCTGTGGAATCGCATCTTATCTAATCGGTCTAGATACAGACATTTTGACTAAAAAGCAAATTTTGAGACAATG
>JBCCQK010000734.1:0-3185 GCA_039024375.1 Bacteroidota bacterium | reverse complement strand
TTTTGTTGAAAATCATTAAATACTTGGTCGTCTTTGCGTAAGAAAAGTCCTCGAGTTTGGGAAATCAAAACGTCCGCCGTTGTGTCGAACAAATTCATCACTCCGAAGCCTTTTAGAATATAACTCCCAGGTGGAAATTTACGTTTCCAAAGCTCTAGGTCGTTCCCATTAGCTAGCAATTCATCAATGTCGGCTTCCGTCAAATCGGGTGCCTCCTTCGTCTTGATGATTTCCATATTATCCGCATTGAACATGAGTCGATAGTGGTGCAATCGCCCCGTTTGCTGATTGGGAATGTCTAGGTAAGTCGGTCGGTTGAACTTTAGTACTTGGCACTTGTAGTACTGCTGCAAAATATACGTACAAGCGTAGATGTAGGTCTGGTCAATATTGAAACCTCGAATCTTTAGCTCGTAATCCGCTCCCGCATTTTCTAATATGGTTTGAAACCGCTTGGTCGGATTGAAGGCTTTATAGATGAAAGGCAAGCAAATCGCTTTGATTTCGTTTGTTTGCAATAAGTCGGGGAACAGTCCTTTAAACAAAAAACTCAGTATCTCCCTGTATCGGTCTAAGTCATCAAACGTTTCAAGACCCGTCCGTAACTTCGGATATTGTTCGACTAATTTTAGTACTTCTGCCGCAGATTTATGCAGTGGATGTTGGGCATCTTTAAGGTACCCCTCCAATTCCTTAACGATAGACTCCACACTCAATAAGACTTTGACGGGCAAAGCCTTCGGTTTTCTATTAAATTTAATCAGCTCCATAATGACATATTTTAAAAATGTGGGGAATAACCTTCTAAATATAAGGCTTTCCTATGTAAAAAGTTCTACACCAAAAAATAATGTCTTCGCCAAATGAATGATGAATGATAAATGATGAATGATATTAATGTATAGTAAATTGAAAATATTCGTCTTCCGAAGTACAAAAATTATCCCATACCCATACGGGCAAGCTGGGCAATCTACCTATCAACTATTATTGATGTCGTTGGCGACCCTATTAAAAAAATTAGCCAACAGAATTTAGTTCCCAAGCAGTAGAGAACTAGTTGACCGAATCATCTCTTACCAAATCATTCTACTGAGATAAAAGCTAAGATAAAGAGTAACTACTTACTACTCTATATTTAGAACGCCAAAACAGTCAATGCTACTGCTCGAAATAGTCAATACTACCGCTCGAAAAAACTTTATGGACTCTCCATACGGACACGTCTGTGTATGAGTTGTATGAACTTTATGATAAAAAGAGTGCTAAGTAGTTACGATAAAGAATAAAATTTTTTGAAAGATTACGCATAAATTCATACCTTTCGTCACATTTAAAATTACAAAACGAAATATCCTAAAACGGTATGGAAGAGCATCAGTTAACTTTCTACGAAAATGAAGTCAAATACGCCAATCAACCTTTTTTGAAACAACCCTTTGGCGACCGTTGGGAAGTCACCACTTGGAAGGAAGGGGGGCAAATGGCCCGTCGAATTGCCACGGGTTTACAATCGATGGGGCTACGAGAGAAGGCGCATATCGGCATTGTTTCTAAGAATTGTCGAGAATGGATTATTGCGGATATTGCTATTATGATGGCGGGGTATATATCCGTCCCTTTTTACCCAACTTTGACGGGGGACCAATTGGGGCAAGTGCTAGACATTGGCGACGTAGATGCCCTTTTTGTTGGGAAAACCGAGGTTTGGGAGGATATGAAAAACGGTGTCCCCGAAGCTATGCCCGTTGTTAAATTTCCTCACTACGAAGGCAATTCCAAAGTGGACCGTGGTATTGACTGGAACGATTTCATTGACCAACACGAACCCTTGCAGGGAACGCCTTCTCCCGATTTAGACGATACGTGGACCATCGTTTTTACGTCGGGAACAACGGGTACGCCCAAAGGCGTGGTCCACACTTACAGAACAATCGACAGCACCCGAGCCATCAACGAACACGAAAATACCTTAGAAGTATCTTTGACGGGTGACAATCACTTTTTCTCGTACTTGCCACTCAACCATATTGCCGAACGGGTTGTGGTGGAAATGTCCTGCCTGCGCTACGGTGGTGATATTTCATTTACACAAGATTTGGCGCACTTTGCCCAAAATTTAAAAGATACCCGCCCTACCCTATTTTTTGCCGTCCCTAGAATCTGGACGAAGTTTCAGATGGGCGTACTTAGCAAGATGCCCCAAAGTAAGCTGAATACGCTACTGAAAATCCCCATTGTTTCGGGTATGGTCAAAAAGAAACTACTGAAAGGACTGGGGTTAGACCGCACTAGGGCTACTTTAACGGGGGCTGCCCCAATGGCCGAAACGCAAAAAGATTGGTATCGAAGTATCGGACTGTACATTTTTGAAGGCTACGGAATGACCGAAAATTGTGCCATTGCGACAACGCTTAACGGAAGAGACATTCGGCCCGGTTCGGTTGGAAAAGCACGGTACAGTTCGCAAGTGAAAATTGACCCCGACACCAACGAAATCCTAACCAAAGCGCCTTGGACAATGATTGGTTACTACAAAGACCCCGAAAAAACGGCCGAAACGATTCGGGACGGCTGGTTGCACACGGGCGACGAAGGTCGATTGGACGAAGATGGCTATTTGTTTATCACAGGGCGAGTAAAAGATACATTCAAAACTTCCAAAGGGGAATTCATCGTTCCCGCGCCCATCGAATGGGAATTTGCCGACAATAGCGACATCGAACAAATTTGCATCGTGGGACTCGGTTGTCCACAGCCTATTGCGTTGGTTGTCCCTTCCGAAATGGGCCAGAAAAAATCGAAGGCGGAATTGAAAGCGAGTTTGGAAGCTACGCTAAAAGCCGCCAACGCTAAAATGGCCAATTACAAAAGGGTTTCGACGATTGTGATTACCAAAGACGTGTGGAGCGTGGACAATGGTTTATTGACGCCCACTTTAAAAGTTAAGCGAAACGTAATGAATCAGCGCTATCGGGACCATTTTTTGAATTGGCACAATGAAACCGAAGCTATTGTTTTTGAGTGAAAAAATCAGCTTAGATTATACGGTAAAATATCCGAAGCGACGGCGGTCGGTATTGGAGTAGTTGAACAGTTTTGGTATTTACGCTGAATTTTTTTGTGCGACAAGTCGTTCCAGCACTCCAAGTGCTAGAACGACTCAACCATTTTAAGCATAAAAT
>JBCCQK010000733.1:0-3191 GCA_039024375.1 Bacteroidota bacterium | reverse complement strand
TACGGAATAGCTTTACCCATTATTTAGACTTTTTTGAATTTGCAATAATGTCAATGAACTAAAGATACAACTTCTTGGCTATTTATTGACCCCAACTTGCTGTCGAAAGACATTCCCGTTACCCCGTGATTTTAGCCTCTTATTCAACCACCCTATTCTACTCGAACAGTTCCCTATTTTTAAATATCAAAAAAATACCAATAAACTTATTTTTGAAGTTGATAACTGCACTTGGAGTAGCATCTAGCAGCCAGAAACCAGCAACTAGAAACCAGCATCCCGTCCCTAAATATTCCGTCGATTCAACTCCTTCACCGCATAATCCACCGCTCTGGCCGTCAAAGCCATATACGTCAAAGAGGGATTGACGCAAGAACCCGAAGTCATACAAGACCCGTCAGTCACAAATACGTTGGGTACTTCGTGGCACTGATTCCAACGATTCAAAACGGACGTTTTGGGGTCTTTACCCATTCGGGCGGTGCCCATCTCGTGAATACCGCTGCCCATCGGGTCTTTGCGGTCCAATTGAAAAATATTTTTACCGCCTGCCGCTTCTAACATTTCGGCGGCCGTCGCAAAAATATCTTTTCTCATTGCTGCTTCGTTAGCCTCCTTTTTGGCCGAAATATGTAGCGTTGGTAACCCGTAAATATCTTTTTGGTCCGTATTTAGTTCAATTTTATTTTCCTTGTAGGGTAAGATTTCCCCAAAGCCGTACATGGCTATTCCCCACGGTGCGGGTTCGAGTAGAGATTTTTTAAAGTCGGCGCCAATGCCCGGCTGGTTATTGCCCCTGTTCCAACCTCCTCGACTGCCGCCGCCTTGGAAGCCATAGCCTCTTACAAAATCGGGGTGTTTGTCCCAGACATTTCTAAAACGAGGAATGTAGAAACCACCAGGTCGTTGCCCTTTGTAGTATTTGTCTTCGTCGCCCTCGAAATCCGCAAAGGAGAGTAACCCAAACAAATGGTCCATCAAGTAATGGCCCAACACGCCGCTACCGTTGGCAAATCCATTGGGGAAACGGCTGCTCGTCGATTGCATCATCAACTGAGTTGAACCCAACGTAGAAGCACATAAGAAGATAATTTTGGCTTTGTACTCCGTCACTTCCTTCGTATTGGCGTCAATTACCCGCACGCCCGTTGCTCTCCCTTTGTCGTTGTCGTACAAAATGGATTCTACCATCGAATCGGGCATGAGGGTCATATTACCCGTCGCTGCGGCGGCAGGCAAAGTCGAACTTTGACTACTAAAATAGGCACCATACGGACAGCCTCGATAGCACAAATTACGTCGTTGACAAGCGGACCGACCGTTGTGCGCCACCGAAAGATTGGCAATTCGGGCGTTGGTCAAAGTCCGTTTGGGAAACTTACTTTCGATGCCCGTTTTTAACCGTTCTTCGGCGCAATTCATTCCAAAAGGCGGCAAAAATTCACTGTCGGGCAGTTGCGGCAAATTTTCTGCTTTCCCCGAAATGCCGATGTATTTTTCTACGTAGCTGTACCAAGGCGCAATGTCTTTGTAGCGAATCGGCCAATCAATCCCGTGTCCATCTTTGGCATTGGCTTCAAAGTCCAAATCGCTCCAACGGTAGGTCTGCCGCCCCCACATTAAGGACCGACCACCGACGTGGTTGCCTCGAATCCAATTGAACGGTTTATCTTTGGGCGTAGAGTAGGGGTGTTCCTTATCTTTTATCCACAAGTGTTTTGTCCCTTCGTTGAAGGCATAGACGGTGGATTGAATGGGATACGTTTCTCGGTCTTCTTGGGTCGGTTGATTGCGGTGAGGCAATTCCCAAACGGGCGTATTGGCCGTCGTGTAATCTTTGACGTGTTCGAGTTTGCGGCCTCTCTCTAAAACCAAAGTTTTGAGCCCCTTTTCAGTTAACTCTTTGGCAGCCCAGCCACCCGTGATGCCCGAACCGACCACAATGGCGTCGTAAGTTGTAGTATTTTGCACGTTACTATTTTTAGAAGTCAGACCGCAAGGAAAATCTAAAATGTAAAATTTTGAATCCTAAATCTAAAAATGGAAATAATTAGAATGTTAGAATTTAAAAATGTACCTTTTGTCTTCTTCATTCAACTATGCTGTCAGACCAATAATTTAATTATTTGTCAGAGGTCAGATTTTTCCCTTCCGCCAACATTTATGATTATATTCCATTGCAATTTTAAGTAATTCGAATTGAGGACTTTACCCTTTTAAAATAAGGGAAAGCTTTTGGAAATCAGCACTTTACCCAACTAGTCACTAGTTAACTAATTACTAATCACTACCCTAAGCACTTCTCCCTTCGATACCCACTTGAATCTTCTGCGGTTCCTCCACACAACCTTCGTAAATGCCAGGCACAGGTCGATAGTCCATCAATTCGGTAATGGCGTATTCGGTAGTGAAATAGCCCGTCAACACCAATTCTTTTAGGGTGATTATAAAAGCTTTTTTACCCGTTTTTTGACGTTCGGCGAAAGCTGCTTTTTCGGTACCCTCTAGAAAAGTTTGTCTTTCTTCGGGACTGCTATCCACAAACGATTGACCGAGGAGCGAATTGGCGGCCGCATTCATCTTGGCCAATCCATCTCTAAACGCTTGTTGGTCTTTTAGTGTAAAACAGTCTTTTACCACTATATCAATATACTCTGGTACGCCGAGACTTTTTGCACCCAAAGTGTCCGTTTCGGGCAGAATCGTTTCGGCCAATTCGCCGACCAAAATGGCTTCGTCTTTGTTTAAAAATTGAGGTTGCCAGTTGATTTGCTTTTCGGCTTGGCAACCACTCATTACCCCAGCCATAACGGAAGCGGAGACGGCGCCACCGAGCAAATAGGCCGTTTGTTGAATCGCTTTTCTTCTATTCATATATCCTTTAAAGTTTGCTCAAATATAGAAGTTATTTCTTTACCGAGTTCTTCTTTTTTGTAAAAAAGTAGGGTGTTTGTAGTAGAGGGCAATGATTGCATATTAGGGACTAGAGGGTAGCATTTGTTATGGTAACTGCAGTTGAGGGCTATTCGTGGTATTTTCGACTCCGATTTTAGGTAGTGTACGAATAGGGTAGCCTTAAAATTACCCCGTAATTGTAATGTTACGGGGTAATAAGTGCCCCTATCACGGGGTAACTTCCCGTTACCCCCTGATTTTAGCCTCTTTATTCAATCACCCTATTTTACTCGAGT
>JBCCQK010000732.1:0-3214 GCA_039024375.1 Bacteroidota bacterium | reverse complement strand
GGTAATCATACGGAATAGCTTTACCCATTATTTAGACTTTTTTGAATTTGCAATAATGTCAATGAACTAAAGATACAACTTCTTGGCTATTTATTGACCCCAACTTGCTGTCGAAAGACATTCCCGTTACGGGGTGATTTTAAGGAGACCCAACTTTACTCGAGCACTACTTTAATTTTTTGTCTTCACTTTATAAGGTCTAGCCGATTGGTTGTCGCAGCCGGGCGTTGCCTCCACTGCATCGTGGATGGCTTTCTGGTTAACTACACTAGGAGCATAAGTGACCGAGAAAGTCGTAGTGGCTCCTTTTTTTACGGACTCGCAAATACTCACGCCGTTCAATTTGACAACGTTGTTGGAAATGGCTTGCAGGTCTCTCGCACAACCTACACCCTTCACTTTGACCATAATGGTTTTAATGCTTTCGGTGGTCGTATTGGTGGGTTGGGTATCTGCCGTTTGGGCGAATGATGAATTATGAGCAACGGAGAATAATATAATGGTAATCGAAATATATTTAAGGTAATTCATGATAGTTAATTTTGAGAAGATGGTAAAATCTTTTTTCTAATAAGGCTTTACTACGTTGGATTGTAATTTTTTTTGCCCGTACGGGTTACCGTAAGCACAGATTCAGGGGTTCGGCGATATTTTAAGATGAAATCTTAAAATCTTTGTTTTTATCATTTTATGATGTCTAGCTTGT
This sequence comes from Bacteroidota bacterium, assembly GCA_039024375.1. Taxonomy (GTDB): domain Bacteria; phylum Bacteroidota; class Bacteroidia; order Chitinophagales; family Saprospiraceae; genus JAFMDF01. Next base: position 2,508 of record JBCCQK010000732.1, on the reverse strand, counting down.
CAAAAAGGAAGTCTTGGACATGAAAAATCATAAAAGATAGTGGTTTGAAGATGCAATCTGTAGCCGTCAAGCTAACAATTCGACTTTACTACTTTTAAAAGTCAATTAGGTTAAAAACCTAAAAGATATTGATTTCAAGATACAATCTTGAAATATCGCCACAATCATAAGTAGCTGAATATCAATGGCCATTTTCTTAGTCTAACGGTAATGGATGCAATCTTCAAACATCGACACATTACAAATATCTAACTAGATTTGATTATTCTAGTGAAATTAATCTGACGAACGTCGAGTCTAACGCAATGAATTACGCTAATGGACCACACGTTTCTGTACTAGAAAAACATCATGCTGAAGTGAGCGAAAAAAAGCAGGTATTAAACCAATAATTGGGGAGGATGCCAGAAGTCGGCAGTTGGAGAAAAGATATAAGAAAGCTGAAAATAAAAGGGCTGCTTAGTGACGGTAGGAACGTTTTTAAAAGGAACAAAAGCAGATTCAGCGATAAGCAGCACATTGGCACAACACGCTTGAAAAGGATTACAGTTGTTGTCACCGCAATCTTTTGGTTCGTCTGTGTTATTATCCTTATCCATGTCCACCACTAGGTAACTCTGCGTAGTGCAACAGTTCTCCCCTAATCCCATAGCATCCAAGGCAGGCTTGAAAGCTAGACAGGAGATAGTGATAATTAATAGATAAGTGACCAATTTCATAGCACAAAGATAAAGGAGATTTTGGTCAAATGATAGAGGGGACCGCATTTAAGGGTACGTTAAAATTTTAACTACCTCAAAACCAGTAATTACACCCGTTTTTTCGGGAACATTTCAAGAGAATAGCACGACCAATTTAAAATAATCACCAATTTTTAGGAAAGCATCCAAAAATCAACTACTTTGTCGATTCATAAAATTCAACAACTATGACATTAAAACCGACCTATTATTACCCTATTTTTTGCCTTTTTACGGCTTTATTAATTGGCTGTTCTTCCGCTTCGGATTCCGCTACGGATAAAATAGCGGCGGCGGCAGACTTGACGCAAAAAGCCCTCGATATTCATCAACGAGTGCTCACCATTGACACCCACGCTGATACGCCCTTGCGCATGATTCAACCAGGTTTTAACATGGCCGAACGCCACGACCCGAACGAATCGGGGTCCAAAGTGGATTACCCCAGAATGAAAGAAGGAGACTTAGATGCCATCTTTTTTGCGGCTTTCGTAGCGCAGGATATTCGAGACGATGATGGCAACAGTCGAGCTAAAGCCTTGTGCTTACAGATGATAGATTCTATCACCGTTTCCACGGAAAGAAACTCGGATATGGTCGGGTTGGCACTTGACCCCGACGATGCCTACGAATTGGAAAAAGCGGGTAAAAGAGCCATTTACATTGGTATTGAAAACGGTTATCCGATTGGAAAAGACCTCTCCAACGTAGAATTGTATTATGATAAAGGGGTACGGTACATTACTTTGGTGCATTCCGCTAATAACGATTTGGCGGATTCGGCCACTGACCGAGAAGGACCCGAACACGGTGGAATCAGTCCTTTTGGCGAAGAAGTGGTACAAGAAATGAATAGACTCGGTATCATGGTAGATGTTTCGCACGGCAACGATAGCGTTTTCTACGATGCGATTGCCATGTCCAAAGCTCCCATTATTGCGAGTCATTCTAATGCTAGAGCAGTGACGGACCACCAGCGGAATATGACCGACGAAATGCTAAAATTAATGGCAGAAAATGGGGGAGTAGTTCAATTAACCATGTTGGCGGATTACCTACGAACGGCACCGCCTAACCCCGAGCGGGATTCCGCCGTAGCTGAACTCCGTGCCAGTATGAAGCCCGCCAGCGAAATGACGCAAGAAGAGCGAGCCGAACTACGAAAATCTTTTCAAGCATTGAACGAAAAGTACCCCGCACCGCCCGCTACAGTAGCGCACGTGGTGGACCACATTGACCACATCGTCAAAATAGCGGGCATCGACCACGTAGGTATTGGCTGTGACTTTGACGGTGGCGGCGGTATTGAAGGCGTTTTTGATGCGAGTGAAGTAATGAATATTACCATCGGTTTGGTCAAACGGGGTTACACCGAAGAACAGATTGAAAAGATTTGGGGGGGTAATTTGATTCGGGTGTTTAAGGAAGTGCAGGCAATGGCGAAGGAAATACAAGCGGCGGGTTGATTTGTTCTTTTTGACGCTGAAAGACGCTGTTGCAATTATGTTTTTAGTTATATTTTATTCTAATTGCCAAGACAAGATTAGTTTTAATTTCTTTTTGACAGGATTTCAAGATTGACATGATTTAACTTATTGATAATCAAAATCCTGTAAATCTTGTTCATCCTGTCGGGCGCGATTTTAATCTGTGCGGAATGCCTTTTTAGGGGGTAACTTCCCGTTACCCCCTAAATTTTGAAACTGAAAATCAATAAGTTAGAGGGTAACGGGAAGTTACCCCCTAACAATGAAACGCTAAATTCTTT
>JBCCQK010000731.1:0-3216 GCA_039024375.1 Bacteroidota bacterium | reverse complement strand
GCACGGAATTGCTACAAATTATAGCAAAAAACAGGTTTTACCTACAGAATTCTTGTTATCACCCCATTGGGTATTAAGAGCCTTATCGCCTAAACTTCCTCATCAAAACTTTGGCACTTTCACCATCAACGTCTTACTTTTCTTACTGAAGCCACCATCCGTATGTCTAGCGATAATTTGATAATAGTACCGTTGGTCGGGGCGAATATCTTCGTCTAAAAAAGTGTATTCGGTTAATGCTGCTAGCGGTAGCGTTTTGTAAAGCATAATGGGGCTGCCTTCCGCACTTCTGTAAATTTGAAAATCTTTGAGTTGCTCGTTTTCTTGGTACGCCCAAGTAAGATTAATTTGGGCAATAAGATTTTCTTGCCAGACTTCTATCTTACGCTTGTCTAAAAACACTTTGACCTCGTAGGCATCTCGTGTCTTTAATACTTCCAATTCATCATTGGAGATGACTTGCCAAATAGCCAATTTTGTTAGAGAATCTTCGTTAATAACCCCGCCATATTGGTAATCTTCCAAAATGTTGGATAGCGCAGCGTACCCTTCTTGGTTGCTAATTGTACCCGCAGGTAAACAAGCAGCTTTGGCGGCAAATCCCTCAATATTGCCTCTTTGACCATTATCAAAAGGTCGAATAGTGATAATTTCTGAACTCGAGCGATTGCCCGAATCATCCACTGCCAAAACTCTATATTCGTATCCTCGGCGTTCTAGCGTTGCTTCGTCAATGTAACAAGTAGGTACAATACTTTCACTAGTCAAATTTTTAGCATATTCGGATTCCATTTCTTTCTTAATGGTTAGAACAGCCACCCAATCGGGAGCATTGGCTCGTTTCCGTTCGATGATATGGTGAATAACGTCTGCACTCGAACTAAACTTCCATCCTAGTTCAACGCCCGAAGGAGTTGGGTTGACTTTTTGTAAGACGGGCTTAGACGGAGGAATAATATCGGGTCGTTTCAAAGCGAAGTACGCCGATTCTTCCGAATAATTGTCCCTTTGGTCGGTGGCTAATAGCTTAAAGTAAATACTATCCACCATAAAATCCCCTGTTATTTCGTACACAAACTGCTCGTCGGCGATGGGTTGAGCCGTAATCTGCAAGAAGTTAGCATCGGGCGCATTAGCCGCTAGTAGTCGATAGCCTTTTAAGTCCGCTTCCGTATTGGCTTGCCAAGTCAACTGTACTCGGGTGCTGCTCACAAATCTGCCCGTTAAGCCAGAAGGAACGGCGGGCGGCGTAGTGTCGGGTAATTGTACGAGCGTAGCAATAGAATTGTAGCGGTAGTCATTATCATCCACCGCTTCTAGCATATAATAAGCAACGGGTAGCGGATTATCGTCCGTATAACTACGAGTAGTTGGCGATAGCCTGTTTTCACTAACCAATTCGAAATCTTCATCTAAAGAAGCAGTCCGATACACATTGAATCCACTGAGTCGAAACGTTAAAGAGTCGTTGAAGCTATCCCAACGCAAGTTAACGGAATTATCGCCGACCGCCTGCGAATCAATTTTAATGAAAAAAGGAGTGATTCTCGGTGGGATACCCGCCGCTTGCACGACCGCTGAGGGTGGTCCTTTGGTCCCGAAGGGTGTGCGGCCGCAGACTCGATAATAATAGGTAACCTTGTTCTGGTCAAGACTATCTTTATAGATGGCATTGACGGGGGCGGCTTCATTATCCGTAGCAAAAATAAAAGGTAACTGATTCAACGGCTGGAAAGACGTTCCATCACTAGAGCGTTCAACAGTATAAGAACTGTAGTACGCTTCGGTATCTTGAATATTCCATTCTAGCGTAATGGCTTTATCGGCACCTTCGGCGACGAGAGCATCTACTGGTGGTAAGTTCATAGCACTATTCGATGCTATTCGAATGGCCGTTGCCACATCCGAGGTGTTCATTGCCAACCGATAAATGTACGTTGCGCCCGCTTCGATGGTCGCATCGCAGTAAGCTAGTCCCATGCCTTTGGCGACCCCAAAGTCCTGTTCGGCGGCGAATAGAGCAAAGACAAAACGGGCTTCTTCGGAGTCTTGCGCATTCACCGCATCGGCCAATTTGGGATTTGCGCCCGGAACGACTTGGATTGAGGTATCCGCCTCGTACAGAGTGCCTTTAGCTACTTTTGCAAAATCGTTATCGGGAAATTGATTGTTCCATTCCGCTTCACTGAGCGGATACAATGTACTATCTAAGGTGACTACGGAACTCCTAACGGCGTCTCCCGATAGAGCGATACCGTCTTCATGCGTGGTCATTCTGATTAAAGTGTAGCCTTTTGTCACGCCTTCCTGCCAAGTAGCTGGGCTAGCAACCACCCAACGCAACAGCATCGTATCGGCATTGGCATTAGGTTGGGCGAGAAATGTAATGGGGTGGCATCATTGGTGTCTTGAGCCCATAGTGGGCCACCGATTAGTAGTAAGAGTCCCCATAATAATGGTGTTACATTTTTCATATTCTTGTTTTTTTGTTTTTGAATATAGCATTGCCTAGCCGTTGCGGAACGAGTTGGCAACAGTTAGGGAATGTCAATCGTGTTTTCTTAAAAATCAGTTAGTTCATTTGGTTATTTCCGTCATTGTTTTCAAGTACTAGAAGTAGCGTTTTACTTTTTCTGTTGATTTATTTGCGCTTCGTACGTTGTGGGCTGCCATTAACTATTAATGACTACTTTAAAAACATTGTCCTCAAATACTTCAAAAGAGCTTAATTGTAAATCTTCTATGCTATGTCCCCAAAATTCAAACCAACCACTGAAATTCTCTACCTTTTTCAAAGGCTTCATCATCTATCCATAGAAAGTGATTAGTCGCTTTCTCATCAATACTATGATTTCTAGATACATATTTATTATCGGTTAAAAAGGGAATTTTCAGGATAAAAAAATCTTGTGTATAAATTTGTTCGACTATTTTGAAAGGTTTTTGTTTAGTAAAAATTTCGATTTCTTCTTCAGGTTTAAATCCTAGAAAGAACCAAATCCCTTTTACAATGGTATAAATCAAAATATCATCAGATAGCCTCGTACGTAAATCAATTGATTGTATTTCTAAAACTAAGCTAGAACTTTTGTATCTCTTATTTTTTGCCCAAAAATAGTTCAAGGCAACCTCAATACCATAGATGACTACTTTTAAAACGTGCTTGGTATAATGATTAAAATCTTTAAAAAGCTGAATTCTAGCCTTAATATTCTC
>JBCCQK010000730.1:0-3217 GCA_039024375.1 Bacteroidota bacterium | reverse complement strand
CGAGAATAAATGAATGCAAAAAAGTCAACATCTAAATCCGTTGTCCAAGTCAACATCAAGTGAAGTATCCGTTGTCCAAATGAAAAAGGTGATAAGGGAATAGGGTGATGAGAGAATAAGGCGGAAAGGTTGAGAGGCAAAAAGACAAAGAGGTACAGAATAGCAAGCTATTAATAATAGCAAAAAGTCAACGTCTAATTCCCTATACGGGCAAGCCGTGTTCCTATAATTCCGTATTACAAAAATTTAGTGACAGTAGCAGTAAGCAATGGCAGTAAAAACTGTGAAATAAACGCCCCAATCCCAATCTAAAAACCAAGAATCCGCTACATTTGCCCCATGAATACCCAAGTGCCCATTTTATTGGAATTACACTATTTTCCATCCATCCAATATTTTTCCAAATTCTTTTTGCACCCTAACTGTATTTTGGAACAAAGAGAAAATTACGTCAAGCGCAGTTTTCGCAATCGCACCCACATTGCAACGGCCAACGGCCCTTTGCGCTTGTCCATTCCTTTGGAAAAGGGGAAGAACAATCAGCAGCCTATCCGAGAAGTCCGTATCAGCTACGACGAAAATTGGGCTGCTAAACAGTGGAACGCCATTTATTCGGCCTACGGGAATGCTCCTTTTTTTGAATACTACGTGGATGATTTACGGCCGCTTTTCCAAAATAAATCCACCTTTTTATTCGAACATAATTTAAAAGTATTGCAAACCCTCTTTTTTGTCTTGGACATCAAACCCGCTATTCAGTTGTCTCAAACATACCTACAAGGCGACTACGCGGGAATTTGTGATTTTCGGAACAAAATCACCCCGAAAGATTCATCGGGAGAAAACGATAATAGCTTTCAAATCACTCCCTATCAGCAGGTTTTTGAAGAAAAAACGGGCTTTTTGCCAAATTTGAGTATCTTAGACCTACTTTTTTGCAAAGGGCCAGAAGCTGTTTCTATATTAGAACAAAGTAGTGTTGGAAATGGTAAATAAGGGCAACTATTGTAGGTGTCATGGCATTCTGGTTTTAGGGTATTATGGTATCCCTTAAACACTTTTCCAAAGTGTAAAAAATAGCTGCCAACGGCACTAAGTTTCGGCATAGCTAAAGTTTCCACAACACCAAAACACCCTAAAACCACAAGACCTAAAATATTATGAAGAAACTATTCAATCAATCACTGAAAAACTATCGTAGTCAGATTGATGAACTCGTTCGACAGCTACACGATTTAACGGTACAGATTGGGCATACCGAACTTGCGGGAACCGTCAGCGATTTGCGTAACCGCATCAACGAACCGTTCATGTTCGTCATTGTCGGAGAGGTGAAGGCAGGCAAAAGTAGTTTTGTGAATGCACTCTTGGGAACGGGGAAAGAAATTTGCAAAGTGGCGCCACAACCCATGACAGATACCATCCAGCAAATTTTGTACGGCGAAGAAGAAGAAATCATCTCCATCAACGAGTTTTTGAAGAAAATTTACCAACCCGTTGAAATTTTAAAGGAAATTGCCATTGTCGATACGCCCGGCACCAACGCCATCGTAAAACACCACCAGCAAATTACCGAAAACTTTATTCCCGCCTCTGATTTAATCGTTTTTGTTTTTGAAGCTAAAAATCCTTACCGACAATCTGCTTGGGATTTTTTCGATTATATCCACGTCGATTGGCGCAAAAAAATCGTCTTCGTTTTGCAGCAAAAAGATTTAATGTCCGAAGAAGATTTACAAGTAAACATCAACGGGGTAAAAGATTATGCGGCTAAGAAAGGAATTTTAAATCCGAGCGTTTTTGCCGTTTCCGCCAAACAGGAACAGGACGGAGAGACCGCAGCGAGTGGTTTTCTCCCCGTTCGGGAATATATTACGGACAATATCACAGGCGGAAGGGCGCCCGTCTTGAAATTGCAGAACAATATTAAAACGTCCAAAAATATCAACGAACGGATTTACAAAGGGGTGCTGCTGCGCAAAGAGCAAAATTTGGCCGACAAAGATTTTCGCTTAGACATACGCCACACTTTGGAAGACCAAGCCGTGAAATCTAATCGGCAAGTCAGCACGTTGGTAGAAAATCTATTAGGTGGCTACGATTCCATTACTCGAAAAACGGAGGACGAACTGAAAGCGGGGCTTTCGTTTGGCAGTTTACTCAAGCGCCAGTTCTCTTCCCTTTTCACTAGTGGGGCTTCCGCCAAAGATTGGTTGGACCAATTGTCCAAAGATTTTGAAAATGACTTAAATACAACGTTGAAAGACAAACTGAACGACGGAGTGGTAGATTTGGCGGAGAGTATCCAGCAAATGGCCAAAATTATTGATTTGAAAATTCAGAATAGCCAAACCATTCTCAAAAATAACCACGAGATATTCAGCGCCATTGCCGAAAAACGTAGTAATATCCTGCGCGAACTGCAAGCCGCTTTCAAAAACTTTCTCAGCCGTTCCGAAAATTTTGCCGACCAAGAACTCTTTCCCGACAGCGACAATTTGATGCCCAATATGGCCGCTGGTGGTGGGATTGCCGTCATTGGAATCATCCTCGCTACGGTTACTAACGGTATGGTTTTCGACATCACGGGCGGCGTCCTTTCCACTATTGGGTTGCTGTTTGCGGGCGTTTCGGTTGGTTTAAAAAGGCGCAAGGTCATCAATGGTTTCCAAGCGGAGATTGCGAAAGGTCGGCTAAAAATCGAAGAAGAAGTTACCAGCAAATTGGAACGCTACATCCAACACATCAAAAACAGGATTGACGCCAATTTCGGTTCTTTCGACGAGTTATTGGCCAACGAAACTAAGCAAATCGCTTCTTTGGAAAATAAACACCAACACCTCGAAGCTTCCTTGGACGAGATTGCCAAAGAATTAGGTGCGGTTCTATAAATTTTCCGCTATTTTTGCGTTCCTAACTGGATTATTTTTTTAACGTGGAGATGTATTGTATTAAGAAGATTTTGCTTCGAAAGTATTTTTAGGTAAGATGAAACTACTGATTATTTCGTTTTGAAGAACAGTGAAAGAATAAATAGTTCTTTAACAACTTTTGCAAAAGTTCAATCCCTTCAGGATTGTGAGCCTCGGATATGCTCAGATTCTCCGCATTTCATACGGAGTTATTTACGTTTAATCACTTCGTGATTCTTAAGAATGCAAAAATTGTCAAAGAACCCAAAATTTTAACTTTCTAGTTGTCAGTACTTTTATATTTT
>JBCCQK010000729.1:0-3223 GCA_039024375.1 Bacteroidota bacterium | reverse complement strand
CCTAGCACAACTCGGAGCGTTAGGTTCCTCGAGGATACAAATTTCTGGCGGTGCAGCAAATATAATGCTCATTAGGAGCCAAACGTTTACTAAACTTCCAAAGTTTAGTAAACGTCCAGCCTTACATCTGACTCACCGCCAAATTTCTTAAACGACACTTTGAGATGTACCCTTTGAAAAAGGGAGTGAACGCCTTTAAAAATCTTTTTTATAGTCACGGATAAGTACTGGTAAAAAGCGGCCTATTATACCCTTTAAAACCCCGTAAAAGTCCTATAAATTTTGTACTTTTGCGCTGCTTGAGAAAGGTACATTTTTTTACCGTAAGAATTAATAATTTTTGGTGTTCAAAGCAGTTCATTTTTTACTATTAGCAAGCAAAGGTTTAAGCTACTTTTGAATTTTGAACCAGCTCGCCTAGCGGCATTCGGGCAGGTTTGTAATTTTAGATTTTACATTTTCCTCCTTTCAGCACCTTTCGATTTATTTTTCTTTCCACATTTAATCTCTTTGAATGAGTAGTCAGCGAATAATTCCCATCAAGATTGATGACCACATGAAATCAGCGTACATAGATTATTCTATGTCCGTTATTGTTTCTAGAGCCTTGCCCGACGTGCGAGATGGTTTGAAACCCGTTCATCGCCGCGTGCTTTTTGGAATGTCAGAGTTGGGATTGACCTATAATAAGGCACACAAAAAATCGGCAAGAATCGTCGGTGAAGTGTTGGGTAAATACCACCCACACGGTGATACTTCGGTTTACGATACGATGGTTCGGATGGCTCAGGATTGGTCTCTGCGCTACCCGCTTGTGGATGGACAAGGTAACTTCGGGTCAATGGACGGCGATAGCCCCGCCGCTATGCGATATACGGAGGCACGGTTGCGGAGAATTAGTGACGAAATTTTGGCGGACTTGAACAAGGAAACTGTCGATTTTTCACTCAATTTTGACGATACATTAAAGGAACCAACTGTCTTACCGACTAAAATCCCCAACTTATTGGTGAACGGCGCTTCGGGAATTGCCGTGGGTATGGCCACCAATATGATGCCGCACAACCTTTCGGAGGTAATTGACGGAGTGGTAGCTACCATCAACAACCCCGAAATCGATTTGGACGGATTGATGGAGTACGTCAAAGCACCCGATTTCCCAACGGGCGGTATCATTTATGGAATGAGTGGTGTACGGGAAGCCTTCGAAACGGGACGGGGTCGAGTGGTGGTACGGGCAAAAGCCGAAATTGAGACGGATAGCAACGGTCGAGAACGAATCATCGTCAACGAGATTCCTTATCAAGTTAATAAAGCCAACCTGATTGTAAAGATTGCCGAGTTGGTCAACACCGAAAAAATAACAGGAATTAGTGGCGTGCGCGACGAGTCCGACCGTAAAGGATTGCGGATTGTGGTGGATGTGAAGCGGGACGCTATGGCCAACGTCATTTTGAGCCAATTGTTCAAATACACGCCGTTGCAAAGTTCCTACGGTGTGAACAACGTCTGCTTGGTCAACGGTCGGCCGATGATTCTGAATTTGAAGCAACAAATTGAAGAATTCATCAAGTTCCGAATTGAAGTAGTCGTTCGTCGAACACAATTCGAACTACGCAAAGCCGAAGAACGAGCGCATATCTTAGAAGGTTTGCTGATTGCTTTAGACCATTTGGATGAGGTGATTGCCTTAATTCGTGCCTCTCGAACGGTCGAAGCGGCTCGAACAGGATTGATGGAAAAGTTTGGTCTTTCCGAAATCCAAGCGAGAGCTATTTTGGAAATGCGTTTGCAAAAGCTAACGGGCCTAGAAATTGACAAGGTAAAAGCCGAATACGATGAATTGCAAAAGCTAATTGCGCATTTAAAGTCTATTTTGGCTAGCGATGAAATGCAAAAAGATATTGTCAAATCAGAGTTGGCGGAAGTCAAAGACCGATTTGGCGACGAGCGTCGTTCCGAAATTAGTTTTGCTGACGGAGAAATCAGTATCGAGGACTTAATCAAAAATGAAGAAGTTGTTATCACGATTTCCAATTTGGGCTATATCAAACGAACACCCGTGACCGAATACCGCCGCCAAGGACGGGGTGGCCGAGGGTCAAGAGGCGCTAAGACTAGAGATACCGATTTCGTAGAACATCTATTTACCGCCAAGACGCATAATTACTTGTTGTTGTTTTCCGAGCAAGGTCGCTGCCATTGGTTGCGGGTCTTTGAAATTCCCGAAGCGGGAAAAGCCTCGGCAGGACGGGTGCTACAAAACATCGTCGCCCTACCCAAAGATGACAAAGTAAAAGCCTACATCAAAATAGAAGACCTCAAAGACGAGGAGTTTATCCAGAATAATTACATCATTTTCTGTACGAAGAAGGGCGTGATTAAAAAGACCTCCGTGGAAGCCTTTTCTCGACCGAGAGCTAACGGCATCAATGCTATCACCGTGCGAGACGGCGATACGCTACTAGAAGCCAAGTTGACTAATGGAGAAAATGAAATTCTAATGGGCGCACGAAGCGGTCGGGCTATCCGATTCCCCGAAAGCAAAGTGCGACCAATGGGACGTAGTGCGGCGGGCGTTCGGGGAATTCAACTCGAGGGTGACGATGACGCCGTTGTCGGTATGATTAGCGTGGACCCCAAAGATGAAACAACCACTATACTAGTAGTCTCCGAAAAAGGCTACGGTAAGCGTTCCGAGCTCGAAGAATATCGAATGACTAACCGGGGTGGAAAAGGTGTTAAAACGCTGCAAGTCACCCCCAAAACGGGCTATTTGTCCACCATTAAAGCGGTCCAAGAAGTTGATGATTTGATGATTACCAACAAGTCGGGCATCACCATTCGAATTTCCGTGACGGATATGCGGGTGATGGGTCGAGCCACACAAGGCGTCAAAGTGATACGGATTGACGAAGGGGATTCGATTGCGGATATTGCGGTTATTCGAGAATCGGACGAGGAGGAAGACGAGAACTTGGAATTGGAGGAAGGTGCTGAGGATACAACGAATGAAGGAGATGGTGACGAAGCGGGAGATGGGGCGGAGGATTCGGAGGAGTAGATTGTTCGTTAAACTTTCATTGTTTTCTACATTTCTCTAGTTCGCTTTTAGTGAATATCTACTAGAAGTAAAAGCAGCTAGTCATCGGGTTGATGGCTAGCTGTTTTTATTTTGAAACATATTAAATAAAAATCAACCTATTTTCCTTGTTTATATTCT
>JBCCQK010000728.1:0-3256 GCA_039024375.1 Bacteroidota bacterium | reverse complement strand
GGGATTTACGCCTCTAGTGATGGCCACTTATAGTGACCAATACGAAGTAACAAAATATTTCTTAGAATCGGGTGCGGACGTAAACGCAAAAGACGGAGCGGGAAATACGGCTTTGATGGGCGTGTGTTTTAAAGGCTATTTGGAAATGCTGAAATTGCTACTGGCACACGGAGCGGATGTGGATGCACAAAATAATACGGGTGCAACGGCCTTAATCTATGCAGCTACTTTTGGACAAGTAGGCATTGCAAAAACGCTACTCGAAGCGGGCGCTGACAAGAAAATCAAAGACAACCGAGGGAGTCAAGCCATTGACCACGCTATCCATCAAGGGAATGCAGAATTAATTGGCCTATTAAAATGACCTTAAATCAATTAACGTATATCATCGCCGTTGATAAACATCGGCATTTTGCCAAAGCGGCTAGGGCTTGCTTCGTCACCCAACCGACGTTGAGTATGATGATTCATAAGCTGGAAGAAGAATTGGGTGTAAAAATCTTTGACCGCAGTAAAAAACCGGTGATTCCGACCGAAATTGGTATCAAAATCATCGAACAGGCTCACAAAGCACTTTTAGAAAGTCGCAGAATCGAAGAACTGGTGGACCGCTACAAAGGCGTATTGGAAGGACAACTCCGCTTGGGTATTATTCCGACTTTAGCGCCCTATTTACTGCCGCTTTTCATCACTACTTTTTTAGAAAAATATCCGCTCATTCGGCTAAAAATAGCGGAATACACTACGGAGAATATTATCGATAAATTAGAAAAGGGAGAGATTGATGTAGGCATTCTCGTTACGCCGCTACACCATAAAAATATCGAGGAACTACCGCTCTTTTACGAGACCTTTATGATTTATTCCTCGCACGAATACGAAAAACAATATCTACTTGCCGAAGATTTGGACTTAAACGAATTGTGGCTCTTGGAAGAAGGGCACTGCTTTCGGTCGCAAATTTTAAATATCTGCGAGTTACGAAAAAAAGCGAACCTACAGTTGGAATACGCCGCGGGAAGTATCGAAACGCTGCGTCAACTCGTTGAAAATCAGAAAGGCGTAACGATTTTACCCGAACTATCTACTCGCTATTTATCGGAAGAAAATAGAAAAAAACTGATGCCTTTCCAACCGCCTGCGCCCGCTAGAGAGGTAAGTATCGTTACAACAAGAGGATTTGTTAAAAAGCAATTAGTGGAAGTTTTGGCGAGCAGTATTCTCGATTCTTTACCTACTGAAATTAAAGAGCGGGATGAGTTTGAGCGGATTGAGATATAGAATTACATCCCATTACTTTGCAAACTGCTCATTTCCCTTAAACAACGAATCGACGAACGCTCGCTTATTGAAAATTTGCAATTGGTCAATCCCCTCCCCTACGCCAATGTATTTGATAGGCACTTTGAACTGGTCGCTGATACCAATGGCCACCCCTCCTTTAGCCGTTCCATCCAATTTTGTCAACGCCAACGCCGTCACTTCGGTCGCATTGGTGAAATGTGTGGCTTGTTCGATGGCATTTTGTCCCGTTGTTGCGTCTAAGACTAACAATACTTCGTGGGGCGCACTGGCCATTTTTTTGCTAATGGAACGCTTAATCTTGGACAATTCACTCATCAAATGCTTTTTGGTGTGCAATCGACCCGCCGTATCAATAATCGCTACGTCACAATCATTGTCGATAGCGTATTTAACCGTTTCGTAGGCGACCGCCGCGGGGTCGGTATGCATTCCTTTATTATAAAACTCGCAACCGACTCGCTTGGCCCAGATACCCAACTGGTCAACGGCAGCCGCACGGAAGGTATCGCCCGCGCCCAGGACCACTTTTCGCCCCTGTTGGACGTATTGATTAGCAATTTTTCCAATGGTCGTCGTTTTTCCAACACCGTTTACCCCAACAACTAGAATAATACTCGGCATACTATCCCCTGGTGGGTCAAAGGAGGTTAAATCCTTTGTATTATTTTCGGATAATAACTGGACGATTTCGTCTCGCAGGATTTCGTTCAGCTCCGAAGTATTGATGTATTTATCCCGTTCTACTCTCGCTTCAATCCGGTCGATAATTTTAATGGTTGTGTCTAGTCCAACGTCGGAAGAAATCAATACTTGCTCCAATTCGTCCAACACTTCTACATCCACCTTCGACTTTCCAGCAATGGCTTTCGACATTTTGGACAAAAAACTAGACTTGGTTTTTTCAATGCCTTTGTCTAACTCTTCTTCTTTCTTTTTACTAAAAAATTTTTTAAAAAAGCTCATTGGTGAAATTTGATATTCGGTGAATGGTACACGGTTAACGGCAATCGGTACACGGCAAATTAAGACAATAGTGGAAGTTCACAAAAGGGTATCTTATAACTTGCGAAAATAACAGAGTTTCGGCAAAAGTGTAAGGACTGACAATAGTATTTATTAGATATTCGACTAGCTTGGTGCAATAACAGATAAGTCGAACAGCAACCGTTGATACTAAATGTACAAAGAGGCTTTCCCGACCAAATCAGAAAAGCCTCTTTGCAAATATATCGTTGTGTATAAAAACAAGTCGTTAAGGTCACGCAGATTGCGTAACAAATAACAATCTTGCGTTCCAATAGATTTACTTGGCGTCGGCGAAAAATTCTTTTACCTTATCCTTGTGAATCATTTGTTCCTTGTAAGTATATTTCCCAGTTTTAGGGTCCTTGATACTTTTAACAACTTTAACGAAGTTACGACCAGAACCTGCGTTCGCAGCCCGTTGTGCAACTCTCGCGTTTTTACTGACTTTAGCCATGTTATAAGCAATTTAAATTGATGATGAAAAGGATACCCAAATGTAAGGGAAATCTCCGAATATTTCTAAACAGTGAAGTAAAAGTTAACCAAATTTTAAGTAAATCAACAACTCAAAACTTAGTATATCATTTTACTTGATTTCACGGTGAACCGTTACTTTCTTTAGAATAGGGTTGTATTTCTTCAACTCCAATCGCTCGGGAGTATTTTTTCTATTTTTTTGTGTAACGTATCGAGATGTACCAGGCTTGCCAGATGCTTTGTGCTCTGTGCATTCCAAAATAATCTGATTGCGGTTACCTTTTGATTTCTTTGCCATCTTTTAAAACATTGTCATTTGCTAAAAGCGTACTTTCGCAAATTCTAACTAAATAATAATTAATTACTTGCTCAAATCGACCCCGTGGTCAACACCTTTCATTTCTAACTTCTGCAAGTACTCGTAAATCCCTAACTTATTGATAGTTCG
>JBCCQK010000727.1:0-3262 GCA_039024375.1 Bacteroidota bacterium | reverse complement strand
GATGATTTACATCACAAATTTAACTATTTGTTTTAAAAATAAAAAATAAATAACACAAAAAATTTTATTTAATTTTAAAATCCATTTACGGGTAAACCAATTAGCTTTTTCCAAACAACGATATTTCCACAGTGCATGGCGATATGGGTAGTCAAATGGTGGGCAAACCAAGCGTCCGTAGTTGTCAATATATCCCTTAGAAATTTACTAGGATGCTCAGCCATCCGTTGGTCATCAGACAATTTCAGGTACGCTTTACCCAAGGCCTCATATCTTCTATTTAAAGTGTTTACCAATTCTTCCTTTGCAGGTAGACCTTCCAATTCTTCTATTTTCCCCCAAGCATTTCTGAACCATTTTTGCCAAGTAGGGGGCAACTCACCAAATGCCCCATTACTTGCTAATCGACTAATAACATCGTCCGCTTCCACACAAATATGACCCAAAATCCACCCCGCCGAGTTAAAGCCTTCTAACTGTTTTTCGTACAGTCTTTCATCGGGAATATTTTCAACCAATTGATTGAGGTATCGCAATTGGAAATTCATTAGTTCAACGGTTGTTTCTTTCATTAGAATTAGGTTTAGGTTCACGGTAAACGGTGTATGGTACACGGTCTATCTGAATAGAATTTTAAAGTAAGGGGTAACTACTTAGGTGTTATGGTATTAGGGTGTTTTGGCTTTATGGCTGCCAACGAATCGACTAACATTTTATCAAAAAACGATACTTTTTTTATAAGAATGGCTTGACCACAATGCCACAAAACCAAAATACCATAAGACCTAAGTAATTACGGTAATGGATAATAATGGACTGTATGGCTTTAATCATAACATAAGCGATTCGCATTGTAAATTCCCCCTAAATTAACTTTTTCCGAAGCATCAAAAAACCTCCACATACCAACATACAAAGCAAAAATAACGCTAACCAAAGCCCCGTAAAACCAATTTGCTCAATCATCAAAAAGCCCAAGGTGGGCGCAAGTACACTGGCTACTGACCAACCGATAGAATACAGCGCCATGTATTGCCCACGTGTTTGGTCCGTAGCCCGCTCCGCAGTAAAGGTACTGGCAAAGGGCATCCAATAAATTTCCCCAAGCGTCAATAATACATTGGCAATTAAGGCAACACCTATCCAAGCGGTCGGAATCAAATAGGGTAAAAAACTAATACCTACTAGAAATGCGCCGAGCGTGATGGTTCGAAAAGGTTGTCGCTTTCGTTCGGCTAAATAAACCAACGGCATTTCGAAAAGCGCAATCAACAAACCATTCATACCGATGAAAAGCCCGATTTGACGTTCAGTTAGGGCTAGTTCTTGTTTGAAAAAAACGGGAATGGTGTAAAATAGCTGCAAGAAAGCGAAAGACAGCACGCTCACAATAATCACAAAAGCGACAAATAATTGGTCTTTATACGCCGAAGTAGCCATTGAATTATTGGCAATCATCGTGCTTTCGGTTGACTTGTCCAATTGAACAATTTTATCTTCGTTTTTTAGGCTTATTTTGTAAATGGCCGCTGCCAACAAACAAGTAATAGCGTCGGCGTAGAATAACCAATCGTAACCTTTCCAAGCCGCCAAAATTCCGCCCATGGCGGGTCCCATTGCCCAACCGAGATTAGTCGCTAGCCGCAATAAGGCGAAAGACCGCGTTCTGTTTCCTGCTTGGCTGTAATTGGCCACGGCGACTTTATTAGCGGGTCGAAAAGCATCGGCAGCCGTACTCAACAAAAAAGCAACCAATGCCATTTCCCAAAAAGTTTCCATCCGCAGAACGCCTAGTAGGACAACGGCCGTGCCAACTAGTGACCAAAATTGTACGTGGTATCCACCGATTCTATCCGTGAGCCAGCCACCTATATACGTACCAACAATGGAACCCAATCCGAAGAAACTCATTACGTAGCCCGCTTCTTTCAAAGAAAAATTCATTGATTGGGTCAGATAAATGGTCATAAAAGGAAAAACCATCGTCCCCGCACGGTTAACTAGGGAGACGAGCGACAAAATCCAAACTTCTCGACTTAGGCCACTGTACGCATTTTTGTATAATCGAAAAGTTTGTTGAAGAACCATGGTATTTATTTTGGTGGATTTCTTTGTAGAGAGCAGAGACGTTCCAGCACTTTGAGTGCTGGAACGTCTTTCTTTTGCAAGAAGCTACTTTTTTAATGAATTTCGCTTACTAACCCGTATTCTTGTGAAATAATTCCTGTTTCTAAAAAAAAGTGAAACCATTGCCCAAAGCACTTATTGTTCGTTTCAGTTCTATCGGAGATATTGTCCTAACCTCTCCCGTGGTTCGTTGTCTGAAATTGCAAACAGGTATGGAGATACACTATTTAACGAAGCAATCGTTCACTAATATTCTTACTGCTAATCCTCATATTTCTAAAGTATATACTATTCGAAAAGACCTCAGCGAAGTGCTGCCCGATTTACAACAAGAAAACTATGATTACCTCATTGACCTGCATCATAATCTACGCACTTTTTTATTAAAAACGCGATTGTGGCGAGTCAAGTCCTATGCTTTTCCCAAACTTAATTTTGAAAAATGGCTACTGACGAATTTTAAGATAAACCGCCTGCCCCATTTACATATTGTCGATAGGTACATGGAGACCGTTCGAAGTTTGGGCGTGCAAAACGATGGAAAGGGACTAGATTTTTTTATCAAAGAAGAAGTTAAGGCAGCAGGGATTCCTTTTACAAAATACGTTGCGTTACCCATCGGGGCAGGGCAAAATACGAAGGCGCTTACGATTGAAAAAATCGTTCAATTTTGCCAGCTATGTCCCTACCCTATTGTGTTGCTCGGTGGAAAAAATGAAATAGCCAAAGCGGAACAAATCATCCAGCAACTAGCCAGCTCTGCTGCAAAAAAGGTGATTAATCAAGTGGGGAAATGCAGTTTAGCAGCCTCCGCAGCTATCGTTAAAAAAGCGCAAGTCGTCGTAACGGGCGATACAGGATTAATGCACATTGCAGCGGCTTTTCGGAAGCCGATTGTCTCCGTGTGGGGAAATACAATTCCCGAATTTGGAATGTCGCCCTATTTTCCTAAAGGAGTCCATTTAAACCATTCGATTCAAGTAGCCAATTTATCGTGTCGGCCTTGTTCCAAAATTGGGTACGAACGCTGTCCGAAGGGGCATTTTCGGTGTATAGCGCAAATCGAAGTAGTGGAAATTATGGCAGCGGTAGATAAGTTTTGGCATTTAAAGCCCGCTCCTTAGCACTAAGTAAG
>JBCCQK010000726.1:0-3264 GCA_039024375.1 Bacteroidota bacterium | reverse complement strand
TTTTTGTTTTTTCCCCGGGGGCGGCGCTTTTTTTTATTTGGTTCCTGCACTCGGGTGCGGGAACCACTAGACCTCTGTGGAATAAACTTTATTATTTACCGATAGCCTTCAAAAAATCGGCCACGGGCAAAGCATTCAAACAATTTTCCTTCGTCAACATTCCTTTGCGTGCCGCTAACGTTCCATAGTGAATATCGTGAATCCCTTGGGTACTATGCGCATCGGGATTGATGGAAATTTTAACACCTTTTTCGATGGCGTAGGGCAACCACGTCCAGTCCAAATCCAGTCGGTAGGGGTGCGCATTCAATTCAATAGCAACGCCGTTGGCCGCACAAGCGTCAATTACTTTCGGGTGGTCGATTGGATAGCCCTCTCTGGATAGTAGTAATCGTCCCGTTGGATGTCCTAAAATGCTCGTATATGGATTTTCGATAGCTTTGACAAGCCGATTGGTTGCCTTGTCTAAATCCATTTTTAAGTTGGAATGAATGGAAGCAATGATGAAGTCAAACTGTTGTAAAACATCCTCGTCGTAATCCAGCGAACCATCGCCCAAAATATCCGATTCGATACCTTTTAGGATGGTAAAATCATCCCCAAATTGCTGGTTCAGTTGGTCGATTTCGGCCCATTGCTGATACAATCGGTCGGGTTTGAGACCATTGGCGTAAAAAGCGGATTTGGAGTGGTCCGTAATACCAATGTATTGGTAACCAAGAGATTGACTGTATTTAGCCATTTCTTCCACGCTATTCAAGCCGTCACTGTACGTTGAGTGGCTATGAATAACGCCTAAAATATCGTTTTCCTCTAGGAGCGTAGGTAATTGATTCGCTGTGGCTAATTCAATGATGGTCTCTTCTTCTCGCAATTCGGGAAGGATATACGGTAGTGATGCTGCTTCGAAAATAGCCGTTTCGGAATCAAAATTTTTGAAGGTTTTAACTTCCGATTGGGCTACAAAAGCGTCTAGAAATGCCTTTGTTCCCGAAAAGTAGAACTGTTTCGAACCGAACTCTTTAGCATGACAGTGATAGATGGTGACGGGCGTTTCGTTGCTCGTTTTAGCTTGGTGGGCGCCGTTCTCCGTTTTTAGTAAAAAAAGCTGGTCATCATTAAAAATAGTATCCAGTTCATCATCCGAAGCAACTAAAATTTCGATGCTATTGATAATCGGATTCAAGCGACGCATGGCCCCCGTCAAAGCTACGGTTGCGTTGGGCAATTGTTGGCCAAGCTGTTCCACCAAATCGTTAGCCTCTTTTTCTAAAGTCGCAAAGTGGAAAGAGTCTTTACTTTTTAGGTAATATTCCAGTTTTTGCCGTAGGTCTTGCTGCGTTTTTTGACCAAAGCCCTTGGTTTCAATGAGTCGATTTTCGATACAGGCATATAGCAATTCTCCAATGGTTTCAATCTCCATTTCCTTCCAAATCACCGCTACTTTTTTCGGACCAAACCCTTTTATTTTAAGCATTTCTTGAACGCCCACTGGTGTTTTCTCTTGGTACTTTTGGTAGGTCGCCATGACCCCATTGTCCAATAACTCCCGAATTTTTCCACTAATGGCCTTCCCTACTCCTTTTAGACCACTGATTTCAGCGTCGGACATTTCGTTTAAAGGAGTTCCCAGCTTTCGCAAATTGATGTAGGCGCTAGAATACGAGCGAATTTTAAATTTATTTTCTCCGTGGAGTTCCATGATTTTGGCTAAATCTTGGAAGGCGTTGGCGATTTCTTTGTTGGTCATTTTTTTGTTATTGGTTATTTGTTATTCGTTATTTGTTTGAGCATTAGCCCCAAACGGGTAAGTCATTGGACAGAATTATGCTCATTTATTGGACAGGATTGCATGATTTACATGATTTTTGATTGTCAATACTCTAAATCCTGTTCATCCTGAAATCCTGTCAAAAAAACTAACGTTAATCGTATCTCAAAACATAACCAATAACGAATAACTTAATTTTTATAAAACAGGAGAATCATAGCTGGAAGCAGAATCAAGTCAGCGGAAACGGCAAAGATTAGACACAAACTGGTAAAGAAGCCGATGTAAAAAGTACCCGAAAAAGAGGATAAGGCGAGGGTTAAAAAGCCACCTGATAGAATGAGGGAAGTAACAATAATCGCCTTTCCTGTACTTAAAAAAGTATTCCTAATGGCTTCATCCACTTTTTTCCCTTTGTTCAGTTCTAATTTTAGCGTACTCAAAAAATGAATCGAATCATCGACGGCAATACCGAAAGAGAGAATAAAGATAATGGCCGTTGGAATTTTGATGTCCACGCCGATATACCCCATGATACCTGCAATCACAAGTAGGGGTAGTACGTTTGACACCATCGCAATCCACGACATTCTGACCGACCGAAACATAATTCCCACCAAAATCATAATGAATCCAACACAGAATATTAAGCCGTTCAAAACGTTGAAAGCGACGTTGTAACCGTTCACGTCGTTCAAATGCACCGAACCCGTATATTTGTAATCAAACAATTCCGTCAATTTTTCTTGTTCCATAAACTCGTCTAAACGGCCATTTCGGATTCTCGCTTCGTGGCTACCAATGTCGGTTATCTTTCCCGAAAATCGAGCATTTAACTTATCCTGCGTGTAAACTTTTGGAAAAGTCGCCGTTCTTTTAGCATTGCGTTCGAGCTCTCTCCGGAGTTTATTGATTTTTCGCTGTGAGGTAGGAATCTTGTAATACGCTTCATAACCCCCGTGGTCAATTCGATTACTCGCCTTAATGACACTCACGGGACTGAACCAGTAGTTATTCCCAAATTCCCCTTTCATAAAGGTATCAATTCGCTCCATCGCGAATAGTACCTCCTTATCAAAAACGGATTTAGTCGTATCCTTTAAAGCTAAAGCCAATTCGTACTGACGAGTGCCCGAAAACCGCTCCTCAAAAAAGCCCGTAGCTACTCGACCCGCATCCATATTCTTCAAATCTTCCACCAAATGGTTATTAATTTGTAGCTGCGAGGCTCCGTAGAAACTAAAGAGCGTCAAAAAAAATGCGCCCAAAAGAATCGCTTTCGGATGTTTTTTAACCCATAGGAAATTACGGTACAGAAAAGGTTGCCAGACTTCTTTTAATTGCTCGGGCGCCAACGTGTAAGCGGGACGATACAAAATGAGCATCGCAGGAAATAAGCTGTAGGTTAAAATGAAGGCGAACACTAATCCTAAAGACGCATAAATGCCTAATTTTTGCAGCGGCTCCACGTCCGAAGTCGTCAAGGTTAGAAA
>JBCCQK010000725.1:0-3295 GCA_039024375.1 Bacteroidota bacterium | reverse complement strand
TTTCTGGATTATTGGTCATGCCAACGTACAATCTGTCGAAGTTTTTGCTATACAGGACATAAACAAATGTCATAATTACTGCTTCTTTGAGGATGGACTCAAACCTGTAACTCTCAGAGCCGAAACCAGCCCGAATGCCTTTAGGCGGGCGGGTCTGATAATCTATCCAATTGAACTACGGAGCCATTGCTTCAAAAAGCGGTGCAAATTTACAGTTCCTGCTTTAGACAAACAACTATTAAACTAAATAAAGTAGGCAAGTTTCGATAAATTCATTTTTTTGTCATTAATCTTGACATTTTAATCAGAAAGGTACAAATTAAAAACAAAGACCCGAAGTCACCGTTTTGTAGTAGTAATCAACCGTTCTTTCAACAGCAAAAATAGCTTTTCTTCGATGCGTTCTCTTTCTACCTATAAGAAGTTGTACCGTGACTTTTCTGATATAGAAGAGGGCGCTTACCATACGGTAGTTCGTTTTTACGAAGCGAAGGTAAAGGAAATTGACCGCCTAGATTTCAGTACCTATTTCGAAATAACCCTTGCCTACACGACGGCACTCTTTGAAATCGGAGCCTATCAAAAGCATATTGAAGAAGTTGATAAAATCATTCAACTATCCATTGCCCATAATATTCAGTTCTACAAAGGAGAGGATGTTTATTTCAAAAGCCTCTTTCAAAAAGCTGCTTCTTTTTATAATACTTTAGCTTTTGATAAAGCCGAGTATATTTTAAAAGAACTCATCAAAATGGCGCCCTATCACGGACTTTCTATTCGATTCCTAAGAAAATGTGCCCTCCGTCGCCAGCCTACTTACATCAAAACAGCCCGTGCAGCCAGTATTGCCTGCTTTTTGTTGGCTGCGCTTTTAGCAGCAGCGGAAGTAATCGTCATTCATCCTTTTATACCCAATAACGCACTGACTTTTGAGTACTTGCGGTATGCGGTATTTGGTGGAGGTGTCTTGATTCTGGGACTTGCCTTTCTATATCATCGCTTTTCGGTTCACCAAACCGTTTATCAATTTGTCCAATCCGTTAGGAAAAAGAAATAGATTAGACTTTATTCAGTTGACGGTAAACGGCATGCTGCCTGTCCCGATTTTTATCGGGAGTTCACGTTCTATCTGTCTCACGAAAAATTGCAGCGTAATCGCTATTACATCATCAATTCTTTCCTTTTTCAAGTAAGTAAATAGTTCCTTATCATTTCTTGTTTAGTTCGTTTTTCTTCGAAAAGCTAAAAAATTCCTACATTTAACCTCGAAAGTTGTGTCTTAGTTACCTGACTTTGCGTCCAAATTGAGCTTGCTTTCAACACTTGACGTGCCTAATCGTTGTAAAAAAGGTAGGTCCTCCACTATTTTTCCAAGTCAATCAGTAGGTGTAAAAAGGTTTTACCGAACAAAAACTCAAATAATGAAAAAATATTCCTTCTTTGTAAAAAGTATAGTATGCTTCCTCTTTTTCTACGTCTTGCAGGGATGTGCCGTTAATCCCGTAACGGGAAAAAAGGAATTGTCCTTGATGTCCGAAGAAAAGGAAATTGCGATGGGCAAACAGTACGACCCGACCATCGTTGCTAGCTTCGGTCTATACGACGACCCCAAACTCCAAGCATTTATCAACGAAAAAGGGAAAGAAATGGCGAAAATTTCTCATCGCCCTCATCTTCCCTACGAATTTAAAATATTGGATTCACCAGTAATTAACGCTTTTGCGGTCCCTGGCGGTTACGTCTATTTTACGAGGGGCATTTTGGCGCATTTTTCTAACGAAGCGGAGTTCGCAGGCGTATTGGGACACGAAATTGGGCACATCACGGCCAAACATGGAGTCCGACAGCAAACAACCCAGCTACTTTCGCAGATTGGACTAATTGGTGGAGTTATTTTGACAAAGGGACAAGGAGCGCAAGAATTGAGTCAAGCTATCGGCTTATTGTCTCTGAAGTACAGTAGAGACCACGAATCGGAATCTGATAAATTGGGTGTAGAGTACTCCACAGAAATAGGTTACGATGCACGCAAAATGGCCAATTTCTTCTTTACGCTGAATCGGATGAGAGAGCAAAGTGGGGGAGCATCCATCCCTACTTTTCAATCGACACACCCCGACCCCTTAAATCGGTACGAAAATGTAAACCAAATGGCGACCGCCAAGCAAGCGCAACGAAGCGGGCAACAATTTGCGGTCAATCGGGATTCCTACTTGCGGATGATTGACGGATTGACGTATGGAGAAGACCCCAAGCAGGGCTACGTCGAAGACGATTACTTTTATCATCCTGATTTAAAATTTAAGTTTCCTGTGCCCAGACAGTGGCGAACGGCCAATTCCCCTCAGCAATTTCAAATGGCCGACCCCGATGGAAAAGCTATGATGGTCTTGATGGCGGGGCAGGGTACTCCCCAAGAAGCACTAACCGCTTTCAACGAACAGCAAAAATTACAAGTAGTAAGTTCAGAAAATGTACGGGTCAATGGCTATCCAGCAGTAAGACAAATTGGAGACCAACAAAATCAACAATCGGGGGCCACGATTCGGATTTTGACCTACATTATTCAGTACGGCAACCTTTCCTACGCCATTCACGGACTGTCTAGTTCGCAGGATTTTGCAACGTACCAGCGAACGTTTGAATACACGATGACTAATTTTAATGAATTGCGAGACCCGTCAAAAATTAATCGAGTGGCCGACCAAATTAAAATAGAAAAAGTACAACGGGCGGGAACGCTCGCCGATGTACTACGCTATTATAATATGCCCAATAACCGTATGGAAGAAATTGCGTTGCTCAATAGTATGAAATTGACCGACCAGCTTTCTACTGGAATGTTGATAAAAACGGTTGTCAATAACGGCGCTTATCAACCTTCCCGTTCTTCAACGGACAGAAGTACTGATACGACTCCGACTAATACCTCTCCCTCATCAGGGAACACTAATCGGACGCCTTCCACCACAACCAACACGAATCGAACGAATCAATTACCCGACGCTAAAACGAATAATAAGCCCTCGACGACGAGCGGCAAAAAGAAAATTGGGAAGATTAAAAAGAAGAATTAGTTGATTTAAGAAGGATAGGCGGTATTTTTTTAAGAATACCGCCTATCAAAGCCGAGAAGTGGATGGTAGAGAATCTAACTATAGGCCATCAACGTCCAAACGAATAACTAATAACCATTAACCAATAACAAATCCACCTCCGCCAATGTGTATTTTTTGCCCGAAATGGGTCTAGTTATGCTAGAATTTGGCAAAATTGACCGTATTTCAGTAAAAAT
>JBCCQK010000724.1:0-3300 GCA_039024375.1 Bacteroidota bacterium | reverse complement strand
CAACGACTAGGTTCTCCTACAACGTTGAAGGACATACAAAAGCACTCGTCGGAATACTCGATTGAACCATATCGTCAAACTTTCCGTGCACATTTACCAGCTTTTCGAAACCTCGTGCTTTTAAAATAGAAGCCGCAACGGTAGAACGGTAGCCACTACGGCAGTGCATGTAATAGGCTTTGTCCTTGCTGACTTCACTCATATGTTTGTTGATAAAATCCAGCGGAAAGTTTTGGCTAGATTCGATGTGCTCACTTTCCCACTCGTTAGGTTTGCGGACGTCTAAAATATTAATTGCTTTGTGCTCATTGTACGTTGCTTCGAAAGTAGCCACGTCAATGGTCTCAATTTGGTCAATTTCTTTGCCCGCTTTTTGCCAAGCTTCAAATCCACCTTTCAAGTAGCCAATGGAATTATCGTAGCCCACCCTCGCTAATCTTTTGACGGTTTCTTTTGCCCTTTCGTGTGGTGCCACAATCAAAATAGGTTGCTGCAAATCGGCAATGAGGGCACCGACCCACGGCGCAAAACTGCCGTCCAAGCCAATAAAAATAGAGTTGGGAATAAATCCTTTGACAAATTCTTCCTTACTTCGAACATCCAGAATAAGCGCATCCATTTCGTTAGCGGCTGCTTCGAACGCACGGGGCGAAAGGGCCTTCGTTCCTTTTTTCATCACTTTGTCAATACTGCCGTAGCCATTTTTATTTAGTTGAGCATTGAAAGAAAAATATTGTGGTGGAGGCAGCAGGCCATCGGTGACTTCTTGGATAAATTCGGCTTTGGTCATGTCCGAACGGAGAGCATAATTGGTCGCTTTCTGATTGCCCAAAGTATCCCACGTTTCTTTACTCATACTTTTTCCGCAAGCAGAACCCGCACCGTGGGCGGGATAAACGAGTACATGGTCGGGTAGTGGCATAATTTTATTTCGAAGGCTATCGTATAACAAGCCTGCCAAATCTTCGGTCGTAATTTCTCCCGCTTTTTGCGCCAAATCGGGGCGTCCAACATCTCCAATAAATAAAGTATCTCCCGTAAAGAGAGCATGTGGCTGTCCCGCTTCGTCCATCAATAAATAGGTCGTACTTTCGAGGGTATGTCCAGGTGTATGTAATACTTTGATGGAGACTTTACCTATTTGGAAAACTTCCCCATCTTCGGCTAAATATTTTTCGTATTCGGTTGCCGCATTGGGACCGTAAATAATTTTAGCCCCCGTTTTCTTCGCCAAATCCAAATGGCCCGAAACAAAATCGGCGTGAAAGTGGGTTTCAAAAATATATTTGATGGAGGCGCCATTCTCCTCCGCTCTTTTTAAATAGGGAGTTGTTTCCCGCAAAGGGTCAATTATCGCAGCTTCTCCTTCGCTTTCGATGTAATAAGCGCCCTGTGCTAAACAACCTGTGTATATTTGCTCTATTTTCACTGCGTTATTTTTACTGCTTTTGTCAAATGAATAGTGGATAGTAACTAAGTAGTCAAACAAAATTAACGCTATTTCTTTTTTGATAGGACTCGCCCGCTGCGCAGTCGAGCGGTTTCACGATGAATAGGATTTAATATTTGGTAATCATAATCATGTTAATCTTGGAATCCTGTCTAAAGAAATTACAATATTTCTGTTTCTCTATTTAGCTTATAAAAACGACACCACTAAAATTAATGTTCAAATATATGTTGCTTTTTTCATGTATTTATAAAACGAGCCTAATTTTTAAAGATTTTCTTTACCCCAAATTCCTTTTTCTGTGCTTGATTTTTATTTTTGGGATAGTGTTGAAAAGTTGTAGCTCCGAAGAAACAACTTCTACCTTAACCGTAGCCACCGCCGCTAACGCACAATTTGCAATGAAAGCCATCAAAAAAGCCTTTGAAGAAGAGACGGCCCAATCAGTCGAAGTAATTATTGGTTCTTCGGGGAAATTGACGGCGCAAATTATGCAAGGGGCGCCTTACGACTTGTTGGTTTCGGCCAATCTAAAATATCCAAATGAACTTTTTAAAGCGGGAAAAGCGACCGATGCGCCTGGCGTTTACGCATTGGGGCATTTGGTGATTTGGACAAAGGATGAGGTACTAAATTTAGATGATTCGCTATCAATTTTACAATCTGAAAAAGTACGAAAAATAGCCATTGCTAATCCCCAAAATGCACCTTACGGCGAACAAGCTGTTCATGCCATTCAGCACTTCGGACTAATAGAAGTTTTAGGAAAAAAAGGCGTTTACGCCGAAAGCATTGCTCAAGTCAATCAGTACGTAACGACCCAGAATTGTGAAGTGGGCTTTACGGCTGCCTCCGTCGTGCAATCTCCCGATTTAAGAAATGTAGGTAAATGGATAGCCGTTGATACCGCCGCTTATCGCCCCATTGAACAGGGAGTCGTTATCACCAAATATGGCGAAATGAATCATGCGGAAGCAGCTAAAGCTTTTTATGAGTTCTTACTTTCTACGAAAGCACAAGCCATTTTTACCGAATATGGGTACACCATTCCGAATTAAGCCCCTACCTTTGAGGGATGGACGCAACGTTTTGGCAAACGCTCATTTTGACTTTTCAACTAGCCGCAATTACCACGCTCATTTTGCTGGTTATTGGTGTTCCGTTGGCTTATTACTTAGCCAATACTAAAATTTGGATAAAACCGATTTTAGAAACCTTTGTTGCCATGCCGCTAGTGCTGCCGCCAACCGTATTGGGGTTTTATTTGCTCCTTTTTTTAAGCCCCGAAAGCAGCTTGGGTGCTTGGTTGTTAGAGACGTTTGACCTACGATTGGTTTTCTCCTTTTCGGGATTGGTACTAGGGTCCATTATTTACAGCTTACCGTTTATGGTACATCCGATTCAAGCAGGATTAGAAAATTTGCCGCAAAGTTTCGCCGAAGCCTCCTATACCTTGGGGAAATCCAAAATGACGACCCTTTTCCAAGTGTTACTACCTAATATCAAACCCTCATTATTAACAGGAATCGTGTTGTCTTTTGCGCATACGGTTGGTGAATTTGGTGTAGTATTGATGATTGGCGGTAATATTCCTAAGGTTACAAAAGTTGCCTCCATTGCGATTTACGACGAAGTCGAAGGCTTAAATTACACGTTAGCCAATCAATACGCATTAACTTTATTTCTCTTTTCTTTCTTGATTTTAATCATCGTTTATATACTTAATGGTCGGATTTTAAAAACAGAAAAATATTAACCATGAAGGTACTAATATTTGGCGCATCGGGTGTGGGAACGACCACTTTAGGAAAGTCGCTCGCTGACCAACTTAACTGGTCTCATTTAGATGT
>JBCCQK010000723.1:0-3305 GCA_039024375.1 Bacteroidota bacterium | reverse complement strand
TTTTTCTTTTTGTCCCATTTTCAGCAAAATCGACCCGTAAATGTATAAATCCCAAGCCGATGGAACTTCTTTTAATTGCAATACTAGCTTTCGCAATTCCTTCGCCTTTTCTAGTTCAATTCCCCGTTGGGCGTAATAACTGGCAGCAATACTGTAATCCAGAATATTCTTTTTAAAAGTTTTAGCCATCCGCTTCTCCATTACTTCTTGGGTATAAAAAGACAAGGGAATTCCAACGTACGTACGTTCCCATTGTATGCCCAACGTAGCGGTCGTTTCCGTTAAACTGTAAAAATTGATAACCAGTGTTTCCTCCGTTGTCGATTTTTCGACGGACGGAACGGTAGTTAGATAGATTAGCTGAGTGCTGTCAATGGGATTGGGAACATCCAAGTTATTGACTTTTTTATAAAAGTAGATTTCCCATTGCGTTTCCATTGGCTTGGTAAATAAGGCGTATTTTCCCGCTGCTACTTCTGTTTCCCCTATTTTTATTCGATGGTCAAAAGAAATTGTTGTATTTTCGTTGGCGCCCGTACGCCACATTTTTCCGTAAGGAACCAAGTCGCCGAATATTTTGCGCCCTTTCATTTGCGGTCGAAAGAATGCTAATTCAATATCAGTCATGCCCACTC
Source organism: Bacteroidota bacterium (assembly GCA_039024375.1). GTDB lineage: Bacteria > Bacteroidota > Bacteroidia > Chitinophagales > Saprospiraceae > JAFMDF01. Next base: position 2,670 of record JBCCQK010000723.1, on the reverse strand, counting down.
GTTGTTGAATTTTCTGAGCGGGACTCAGCCTTAAGTATTCGACCTGTGCTTTACTACCCAAACTTAGAAAAACTAAAAGGGCTATCCATTGTACTTTTAGGGTCATAATCTTCTTTTTTGTCAAACCTGCTAGAAAAAAATGAGACATTAGCGTGTGTTTAGAAATTATTGGTTTTTTGACACATTGCAAAACGTAGCTCAGACATTCCTGTCTGAGAATCAGCTATTTGTGGTCTCAGACAGGAAAGTCTGAGCTACGTATTTACCGCTGCTGCTAGAATACAAAAATTATCAAAGAATTAAAATATTATTGTTCTAATTTGTAATATTCGTAATTATCTATTGAAATTAGTCTGATTGTTTGGAGATTGCCTCTATAAGACCATCGAAAAATGGTCAATTTTACTGGTCAAACCATTTGTATTAGAAAACCCGTCAGCCGTGCACCATAAACCGTGTACCGTCAGCCGACCAAAATCCTCACTAATGCTAGATACAACGCTTAAGAACAAACTCATTGACATCGCTAAAAGCACGGAAAAAGAACGAAACTGGATTCAGCAAAACCGCTGCCTTCCCGATACTATTGTTCAAGACTTAAAAGCAACGGGTATTTTTAAGGTTTGGGTAGCCAAAGCCTACGGTGGATTACAAGGACACGTTCTAGATTTGATGGAAGCTGTGCAGACGCTAACGTATTACAACGGCTCACTTGGTTGGGTGCTAGGCGTTACGGGAACGGCAGGACTGGGAAGTGGCTACTTACCAAAATCAGCGGCCAAAACTATTTACGGAGCGCCCGATTCGTTAACGGGAGGATGGGCGGTACCGGCGGGTCTTGCCAAGACTGTTGCGGGTGGATTAGAGGTTAGCGGACGCTGGTCGTGGGGTTCGGGCATCAAGTATTGTACGCATATTGTTGGAGGTGTTTTAATCCAAAGACCGGGAGAAAAGCGCCCCATTTCGGGTTTAGTTTATTTCGAACCCGAAGAAGTCACTTTTATCGACAATTGGCACGTTCTCGGATTACACGGTTCTAATAGCATTGATTATGAAGCCAATAGGGTATTTATTCCCAACGAGCGCTGGATTCCTTTTCCCGTTCAACAAGCGCAACTCTCGGATACTTTGTACCAATTTTCTTTCTTGGGCGCTTTGTCGACGGGGGTAGCTTCCGTCGGTTTGGGTCTAGCAAAAAGGGCCATCAACGAAATTATCACCTATTGTCAACGTAAGGCGCCGATAGGGAGTGGCAAAAAGTTGGCCGAACGGGCCATTATTCACGAAAAAGTGGCACGGATGCAAGGGCAATACCAAGCGGCCAAAGCCTATTTGGAGTCGGCCGTGCAAAAAAGTTGGGAGGCTGCGGCTACTCAGACGACCAGTGAAGTCAATAAAAGTGAACTCCGCTTGGCTTCAGCCTTTGCCGTCACCCAATCCGAAGCGGTTGTACAACAAGCCTATAAAATTGCGGGCGGAACGGCTGTTTGGCAAGGCAATAAACTACAAGAGTTACTACAGGATATGCACATGGTGACCCAACACGCTATGGTTTCAGCGAATAATTACGAAACGGTGGGGCGAGTGACTTTTGGTCAAAAAGTAAATCCTGCTTTGCTTTAGCAATTCAAAAAAATAGCGTAACGTAGAATAAAAAAATCACATTTCTAAAATCCAAATATAATTATCGAACCGTACCTATGTGTATAGTAGCCCTTTGAATATTTCTCATTTGTGAAACACTTAAAGAATGTTTTATTGAGGCTCTTAACACGGTAGGTCTGTTTCTTCGGAAGCAGCTACCGTTTTTATTGGTACGCTAAGATTTAGGAACAGTGAAAAAATAAATTTACCATTTCAAAAATTTTAACTTATTGATTGTCAATACTTTTAAATTTTGGACCAGCCCGCACAGCAGTCTGGCGGGTTTGTAATTTTAAATTTTCCCTAGTTACTACCCCAAGTTTCCCAAAGCAGAATTTCGTAACTTTTGTAGGAAGGGAGAAGCAAAAATAAAATCCTGCAAGAACTCATTATCGCTTTCCAATACGTCACCTTTCGTCCCTCGCCAAGCCACTTTTCCTAAATTTAGCAAAACGATGGTGTCGCCGATTTCCATGACCGACTTCATATCGTGCGTATTAATCACCGTTGTGATACCGTTTTCTACGGTAATACTGTGAATTAATTCGTCAATGACGATAGAGGTTTTGGGGTCTAATCCAGAGTTGGGTTCATCACAGAATAAGTACTTGGGTTTCAATACGATAGAACGGGCAATCCCGACTCTTTTTTGCATTCCGCCACTAATTTCGGAAGGAAATTTATGATTAGCCCCCGTCAAAGTCACTCGTTCTAAGCAGTAGTTCACTCTGGCCAATTTTTCTTTTTTGGTCATTTTAGTAAACATATCTAGGGGAAATTTCACATTTTGTTCCACCGTCATCGAATCAAAAAGTGCCGTTCCTTGAAACAGCATCCCCACTTGCATCCGTAATACTCGAAGTTCTTTTTCATTCAGTTTGTTGAAGTTGAGGTCGTCGTACCAAATATTACCTTTGGTCGGTTCGAAAAGGCCTACTAACAATTTTAGCAAAACCGTTTTACCCGCACCACTCTTTCCAATGATGACGTTCGTTTTTCCCTTTTCAAAAGTGGCAGAAATGTCTT
>JBCCQK010000722.1:0-3314 GCA_039024375.1 Bacteroidota bacterium | reverse complement strand
GTCAAAAAAAAGAAAAGATATAATTCCGCTTTTTCTACAAATAAATCACTTTTACGCCTCTTTTAAATAATTATAAAAATTAAATATGGAAGAAGTAGTCTTTAACCAAATTAAACAATAAAATGGTCTTTAAAGCCTCATAAGCACCTAATTCTCACCATTTTAAAAAAGCGGAATAATTCTAAAAAAAAGATGAAACGGGACTTTTTTAAGCAACTTATTAATAATACCTTTGCAGCGATTTTTGAAAAGTGGCTAGAAAGTAACAATAATTTTCGATTTTAGTTTCGGCCCATTGCCCTCTAGAAAGCAGAATTTCAAAATTAACTATCAATGCTCCGTTTTTTCTTATCAACTATATACATTCTTGCCTTTGCTTTTGTCGGTTCTGCACAACACGACCATGACGACCATAGTCACGGAGATGGCCACCACGCAGCGGTCATTTGCGGCGAGGAAGCACACCACGACTTCAACGCAGGAGACAACGCCATTCACCACATTGCTGATGCTAATGTTTACAGCATCGGACCCATTCAAATTCCATTACCTGTAATTTTGTACGCTCCCGATAAAGGATGGGATTTCTTCATGGCCTCTAAGTTCCATGCGGATTTTGTCGGTCATGGAGACGGCCACGTTGCCTACAACGGTTACGTACTAGATGGCGGTTCGGTGAAGCGAGTGGTCGATGCAGGATTTCCACAGGAAGGAGAAGTAAAGATTAGCGGGATTATCCACAAGAAAGTGGACGTGGATGGTAAAGAAAAAGAGGTAGCAATGGTCTGCTACAAAGAGCAGCTATATAAGACCGATTCGAAGAGTACGGCCGATGCAGGATTGTTTGGTGGTGGTATCACTTCTTTCTACGATTTTTCCATTACAAAGAATGTGACCTCAATGGCTTTAGTGCTGCTATTCTTATCATGGATATTTTTAGCCGTTGCTAAAGCAGCTAAGAAAAACGAAGGTAAAGCACCAACGGGCTTACAAAACTTCATGGAACCATTCGTCTCTTTCATTCAAGACGAAGTAGCGATTCCTTTCTTAGGAGAAAAATACGAGAAATTTTTACCCTTCTTGTTGTCTATTTTCTTCTTTATTTTAGGATTGAACTTATTCGGCCAGATTCCATTCTTTGGCGGGTCGAATGTAACGGGTAATTTAGCAGTGACGGCGGTTTTGGCCATTATTACCTTTTTGATTACCAACATTAATGGAAATCGGGATTATTGGCATCACTTATTCACGGCACCAGGTACTCCACTTTTTGTAAAGGTGATTCTAGTTCCCGTCGAATTATTAGGACTATTTATTAAGCCAGTGACCTTGATGTTGCGTTTGTTCGCCAACATCACAGCGGGCCACATGGTGATTTTAATATTTGTGAGTTTTATCTTCATCTTTGGTAAGAGTGGTGAAAGTATTCCTGGTGCAGCGGGTGGAGTAGTTGGGGCAGGATTGTTAACGTTGTTTATGATGGCCATTGAGTTGGTCGTTGCTTTCGTACAGGCCTTCGTATTTACGATTCTAACGGCTTCGTACATCGGTGCGGCGACGGAAGAACATCACCACGAAGAACACGCTCATTAATTTTGTTATTAGTTATTGGTTATTCGTTACTTGTCAGTCACGAACAACGAGTAACAAATAACAAATAACAAATAACAAATAACAAAAACGATTTTTTCATTCACATAAATACATAAACAATGGTAGGTTCAATAGTTGCTATTGGTATGGGATTAGCGGTAATCGGTGCTGGCTTAGGAATTGGCTGGATTGGTTCAAGCGCTATGGAAAGTATTGCTCGTCAGCCAGAAGCAGTAGGGGATATTCGTGCGAATATGATTTTGATGGCTGCGTTTATTGAGGGTGCTGCATTGATTGCATTAATCCTTTCTTTCTTAGTAGCGGGTGTCTAATCACCATGAAAAAAATCAAGACTAGCTACGCAACGGTTGGTTGCGGGCTAGTCTTACCCAATTTGAAGTTTCTTAGAGATTAGTGTTAGGTGAATTAGAGCTGTCAAATAATTAAGTCTCTATTCTCTATTATCTACTCTCTGCTCTAAATAAAATAAACATGTTCTTTTTAGCAGATTTTAATGTTATCAAACCAGACTTCGGATTATTATTCTGGACGTCTATTTTCTTTTTGCTATTCTGGTTATTGATTGGAAAGTTTGCTTTCCGACCCATTGCGGATGCTTTGAAGAAGCGGTCTTCCGATATTCAAGATGCTTTAGACGAAGCTAAAAAGGCGAAAGAGGAAATGCAAGCGCTGAATTCTCGCAACGAGGAATTAATCAAAGAGGCGCAAGAGGAAAGAGCGAAGATTATTAAGGAAGCTAAGGCGGCGAAGGATTCGATGATTAATGAAGCTAAGGCGAAAGCCAAAGAAGAAGCGAACCGAATTGTTAGTTCTGCCAAAGCGGAAATCGAGGCACAAAAGAAAGCAGCTTTAACCGAAGTTAAGAACGAAGTAGGTCAAATGGCTTTAACCATCGCCGAAAAAGTGATTCGCAAGGAATTGACGGGCAATAGCGACCAAGAGTCTTTTGTAAACAAATTGGTGGACGAAATTAAGTTGAATTAGTCAGTCGTTATTCGTTATTGGTTATTCGTAATTTGTTACGTCTCGCCAATATGTAGTGTACGAATAACGAATAACAAATAACTAATTACCAAAAAATGTCAGTAACTAGAATAGCCTCAAGATACGCAAAGTCCTTATTAGACTTGGCGCAGGAGCAAAACAAGTTGGATAGAGTGCTGGAGGATGTGGAAACCTTTCAGCAAGCGACCGAGCAGCGAGATTTCTTTTTATTATTGAAAAGCCCAATTGTCAATCCCGATAAGAAGGGGACCATCTTGAAGGAAATCTTTTCGGAGAAGTTCGATGAGTTGACGATGGCTTTTGTCAATATCGTTCTGCGGAAGGGGAGAGAAGGCTATTTGCCCGACATAGCGAAGGAGTTCATTACTCAATACCGTTCGTTAAAACATATTTCTACGGTAAAAGTAACGACGGCTACGGCTTTGAGCGAAGCATCTTTGGCGGCTATCAAGCAACAATTACAGGGAAGCGACAAAACCGAAGCGAATATCGAAATTGTAACGGAAGTGAATCCTAACTTGATTGGCGGCTTCGTGATAGAATTTGATGACAAGTTGTACGATGCTAGTGTGGCGCATAAGTTGAGCCAGTTGAAAAAAGAATTCTCTGGTAATCAGTATGTCAATAATATGTAATTGCCCCAGTTCAATGAACAATTATCAGTTTGCAATTAGTGACAAATAAGACGGTAAGAT
>JBCCQK010000721.1:0-3342 GCA_039024375.1 Bacteroidota bacterium | reverse complement strand
TGACAAATAAATACCGTTTTCCCGTTTGGCCTTTTACTGTCGCTCATCTAACTTTCGATTGAATTCGTAGAAAATTCCATCCATTTTTGCCCTATTTTTATCATTTTAGCGAAAGTACACGCATTGGAAATACACCAGTTCAAATCCTTACCATTAAATTTGAAGAAATGACCGACCATCAATCCAACAATTTCAAAGCAGCTCAATCCATTATCAAGCGACACGTCTTTTTCTCTACGGGCGCTGGATTCATTCCCGTTCCCGTTTTAGACATCGTTGCCGTCAGTGCGATTCAAATAGATATGCTACGACAACTGTGTAAATTATACGGTCAGGATTTTAAAGACTCCAAAGGCAAGGCTTTCGTCGGAACTTTGACGGGCACGACGCTTTCAAGAGTAGCTGCCCATTCGGTCGGGTCTGTTTTCAAAGTCATTCCCTTCGTCGGTTCTATCGTAGGAGGGGTAACTACGTCTGCTTTTGCGGGTGCTGCCACGTACGCCATTGGTCAAGTCGTTACCCAACATTTTGCGTCGGGCGGCTCGTTCGACAATTTTAAAGTGGATGACCTCAAAGATTTTTACAAAGAACAAATGGAGAAAGGAAAAGAAGTAGTCGAAGAATGGAAGGAAGAAGCCGAAAACCTCAAAGACGAAATCAGCGAGGAGATGCAAGAAACAATGGAAGAACTATTCGACAACGAAGTGGATGCTCGCTTAGCAAAATTGGAATCTTTGAAGGAAGCAGGTTTGGTAACAGAAACGGAGTACAAGCGCATTAAAAAGCGGATAATGAAAGATAATTAAAATCTTAAATTTCCTAGTTCTTCGTATTTTTAAATTTTGGATTTGTAATTTTAGATTTTAAATTCTCCTAAACCTGACTTTATCAATTAGTATGAAAAAAAATTCCACCCTATTTCTAGCTAGCTTCCTAGCTATTATCTTTTGTTTTCCCTTTTCGGCTTTCGCCCAAAATAATCCAGACGCTAACCACGCCAATAAATTTGAGCAGTTAGGCCAAAAATTACGCGACCCCAACAGCTTTCGCGGGGCCGATGGTGCGCCCGGTCCTAACTATTGGCACCAACGAGCAGATTACAACATCGAATGTGAATTGGACGAAGAAAATTTACGACTCAATGGCAAGGAATTAATCACTTACTACAACGAATCGCCCAATACCCTTCGGTATTTGTGGCTGCAATTGGACGAGAACGAACACGACCCGCACAATCCCGACAACTTTGACGACCCCAGTAACATTCGTCCGCAAATGAGCGAATATGCATTGCGTAATTTGGACGTCAGCGAAGAATTGGCAGACTATGGCCATAAGATTCACGCCGTAACCGACGAAAATGGGGACCCACTCAAATACACCATCAATAATACGATGATGCGAGTCGAACTACCCGAACCGTTGGTGGCGGGCGAAAAATTCATGTTCAACGTCAAATGGCATTACAACATCACCGACCGAGTGGACGGAGTAGCGGGCGGTCGTGGCGGCTACGAGTATTTTGAAGACGATGGTAACTATTTATACACTATTGTACAGTGGTTCCCAAGAATGTGCGTCTATTCTGATTTCGAAGGCTGGCAAAATAAGCAGTTTACAGGCAGAGGAGAATTTGCGCTCAACTTTGGTAACTACGTCGTTAAAATAACGGCTCCGTCCGACCACATGGTGGCCGCTACGGGCGAATGTTTGAACTACGGCGACGTGCTGACCGACACCCAAAAAGAGCGGTGGGAAAAAGCCAAGACCGCAAAAGAACCCGTTAAGATTGTCACTTTGGCGGAAGCCAAAAAGAACGAAAAGAAGAAAAAAGCCAAGGACACCAAAACGTGGATTTTCAAGGCGGACAACGTGCGAGATTTTGCTTGGACGAGTAGTCGAAAGTTTATTTGGGACGCTATGCCGCACTTCAACGAAGATGGCAAGCGAGTCATGTGCATGAGTTATTATGCTAAAGAAGCCTACCCAATTTACAGTCGTTACTCCACTAAGGCGGTGGCACATACGCTAAAGACTTATTCGAAATATACGTTCCCTTACCCCTACCCCACTGCCATATCCGTCGAAGCGGCCAACGGAATGGAATATCCAATGATTTGCTTCAATCCAGGGCGAGCAGAAGAAGATGGCACTTACACCGAACGGCAAAAATCGGCAGCTTTAGTCGTCATTATTCACGAAGTAGGCCACAACTATTTCCCAATGATTGTCAACAGCGACGAACGACAGTGGACGTGGATGGACGAGGGTATTAATAGCTTTTTGGAGTTTGTCACCCTACAAGAATTTGATACCAATTTCAAACATTGGGGCGGTACAACGGACTTGATTACTGGCTATATGTCTCAGCCTAAAGACCGACTAGAGCCAATTATGACGAATAGCGAAAATATTAAAAATTTTGGGGCAAACGCCTACGATAAACCCGCAACGGGCCTAAACATCCTTCGGGAAACCATCATGGGCAGAGAGTTGTTTGATTACGCTTTCAAAGAATACGCTCGTCGGTGGGCCTTCAAACATCCGACGCCCGCCGATTTTTTCCGCACAATGGAAGATGCGAGTGGCGTGGACTTAGATTGGTTCTGGCAGGGCTGGTTCTACGGTACTGACCCCGTAGATATTTCCTTGGATAGTATCGTATGGTATAAAGTTGACTTGGAAAATGACCCCGAAAAGCGGGAATATACGTACGAGGATAAACCCAAAAAACCTCGACGACACATTGCCCAAATTCACAACGAAGAATCGCCCGATATAAAAACGGCCGTCAGTCAAGACCCCGAATTAGTGGATTTTTACACTAACTACGAACCGTGGAATACCGCAGACTCCGTTGTTAAATACACAACCCAGTTATTTGAGGAAACATATTCCAAAAAGGAAAAAGAACAAAAATTTGGTAAGAATAATTATTACCAACTCTACTTTAGCAACAAAGGCGGCATGGTAATGCCCATCATTATTGAGTGGGAGTACAAAGATGGTACGAAGGAAATCGAGCGAATCCCCGTCGAAATTTGGCGCAAAAACGAAGATAAGTTTTCGAAAGTGTTTGTCAAAACGAAAGAGGTGAAAGGTATAGTAATTGACCCCTACCATGAAACAGCGGACATCGACGAGGCGAATAATAATTGGCCCGTAAAAGAGTTACCGAGCCGGTTTCAAGTATTCAAAAGTCATAAACAAAAGGAGCTATTGAATCCGATGCAGAAGGCGAAGAAGAAGAAAGTACCATAGTCTCTAGTCGTTGCAGCACATAGAGTGCAGGAAAGAATACATAACAACCCCCAACATACCACCCCAAAACTCAACAACACC
>JBCCQK010000720.1:0-3354 GCA_039024375.1 Bacteroidota bacterium | reverse complement strand
TTTGTGGGGAACGTCTAGCTTAGCGAGTTTTATAAGAAAGCCCCTTTACAAGCTATTAAAATCGTCCAATGTTTTAGTCAGATAATCGTAGACGGGTGTGTAATGGTCGTCCCCTACATATTCGTACAGCGTCGAATTAACATTAATAGCTTTAAAATATTCGTGTGCATTGGTGGAGTTATAATGCGGTACAATAAAATCTTCGGTGCCAGAGTGAAAAAACAAGTACCCTTGCGGTATCCAACCTTCTATCAGAGAGTTGTCTTGCACTGCTTTAGAAAAACCACTATTTGGATTATTAACCTCACTTTCTATAAAGTCTTTTTTAAACAGGTCACTAGCTTGAAAAGACGGAATATCCAATGCGTCTATTTGGTTGGCAACTGGGTACGTCCAAATATCACTAGCTGGGCGGCTTAGTTCACGGTCTAGATTATTGAGTGAATACAAAGACCAGTTGTAAATGGACATATTTTCGGTCTGTAGTTTTGGATTGACAAATACATCTTTGAAAAAGGCAGCATAATCGTAAGGCCCAGCAAAAAGAGAACTAGCTTTGATATTGGCCACGTTGGAATATTTTTCTTGTAAATATTTGTGCATAGCTAGTCCTGCGCCACCACCTTCCGACCAACCCGTCGAAAAAGCATTATTAGAAAACTCGATATCCAAAGTAGTCATTAATTGTTTAGTCGCTCGAATCAAATCTACCGATACCTCTGCTAGTTCGTGGTGCATGGTATAAGGATGTTCTCTATCCGCTGTCACGCCATACCCTACATAGTCGGGAAAAGCAACAATGTATCCATTCGATGCCATAGTAGCTCCCAAGAAGTACATTTCAATACTTTCGGTTGCACCACCCGAATAGTTGGAGGGCGTACCTTCGTCTCCTGGAATAATCGTACCATGATGGTATTGTATTAAATCTACTGCACCACTTTTAATTTGTGGCACTAAAACCAAACCCGATACTTCTATCGGGTTTTCATTTTCTAAAGAATTATAAGTGACTGAATAAATATCTATTGTATAATTCACATAATTCGAGACATCTCCTTCGGCTTGATTGATAGCAATAATTCTATCCGCAGTCATACTACCCGTTTTGTTATAAGAGACTAAATACCCTCTTTCGTCAGAAGGTGGATTAATGATTATTTCTTCTTTGTTGCCACAAGCGAAAAGGCATAAACATAAGACGATTTGAAAAGCGAACTTCATAATATTGATGATTTACTTTATCATAATTGATGTCCCAATATTAAGTGCTTTTCAAAAGAGAAAAAGTTATAATCAATGAGTGTTCAAATTGCTTCGATGAGCGGGGAGAGCTTTCCTTTGAGTGGAAAAAATGACCCTGTTTTCGCGCTCGTAGGGAAATAGGTATCGTTCAAAGGATTTATCAGTCCACTGGCTGAAAGGAATTGATTTACTATGAGATTTATTGTAATCTTGGAACGTTATGGAATCTGCCAATTTTAGAAAATATGTTTTACTAGGACAATTGAGCTTCTGGGTGATTTTGTTCCTAATTAACTTCATAGAACAATTGGAGTACGAATCCCCTACAAGTGCTTTCCTCTTTGGCTTATCGAGTATAGGCTACTTAATTCCTACCGTTTACATTCACTACTACTGTCTATTGCCCTTATTTTTTAGTGGTAAGCGATGGATTTATTTTCCAGCCACTTTTTTATTAATTACGGTTTTTATTTTGCTTTATGGCTTCATTGATACCTTTATTCCCTCCAATTACCCCGAATCAATAGACGAGATAGGCGAAGGATTTGTCTATTATTTTTTATTATCACTGATTATTACTGCTGCTTTTAGTTTGATTTATTTTGTGGAGGCGTGGCACGAAAATTTTAAAAAAGAGGCCCTATTAAAAAGCGAAAAGTTACAAACCGAACTCAATTTTCTAAAATCACAAATTAACCCCCACTTTCTATTTAATACCTTGAATAATATTTACGCTTTTGCGCAGACGGGGAATGAAAAAACGGCACCGATGCTGGAGCGATTATCCGCTATTTTACGTTTTATGGTGTATGATTGTGGAGCGGAACGGGTTGGTTTGCTCAAAGAAATAGCTGCCATTGAAGATTTGTTGGAGATTCATAAAATGAAAAATTCTAAGCAGCAGAACATTCAGTTGATGCATCAAGGCGTGAAAGGTTATCATTTAATAGCGCCTTTGATTTTAGTGAATTTTGTGGAAAATGCTTGTAAGCATAGCGACACCATCAGCAATCCAAACGGCTTTATCAAAATCAATTTATCAGTTGGTGAATCAGATAATTGCCAGTTTAAAATTGTAAATACTTTTAAGGAAAAAAATAGTATCACTTCTAAATATGAGGGAGTAGGTCTAACGAATATTAAAAAACGCTTGGCTTTGCAGTACGGGGAGGATTATTCCTTTTCGGAGCGGAAAGAAGGGAGTGTTTATACGTTAAAATTGGAGATTCCTTTGGAAAGAAAACAGTAGTAAAATAATATGAAATACAAAGTCCTAATCGTAGATGACGAAGAACCCGCAAGGGATTTACTTGTCAATTACGCTCATAAAATAGAAGAATTAGAAGTAGTTCAAGCAGTCAGTAATGTCTTAGACGCCAAGCGAGTACTCAATAATCAGTCCATTGATATTTTGCTAACGGACATTCAAATGGACGACTTAACGGGTATTGATTTGGTGAAAATGCTCAAAAATCCACCCGTTACGATTTTTACCACGGCCTATTCGGAATATGCGTTGGAAGGTTACGAGTTAGATGTTATTGACTATTTGGTCAAACCCATTTCGTTTCAACGATTTTGTAAAGCTATTGATAAAGCCATGGAATTAATTCGGTATAAAGCCCAAGAAGAAAAAACACCAACCACTACTTCGCAGCAAGTAACATCGACTCTTCTAACTAATCAATATTTTTTTGTAAAAACCAATCGTAAGATTGTGAAAGTGGCTTACGAGGATTTACTTTTTGTTCAAAGTTTTGGTGAGTACGTCAAACTATACACAAAGGAGGATGTCTTGCTCGCTTTGCAAACGACTGCCTTTATGGAAAAAATGCTTCCAGCAACCGACTTTATTAGAATTCATCGGTCAAATATTATCAACATCAATCACATCAAAGAGATTGATGCCAACCAAGTTATCATCGAGCAACACCGATTGACGATTAGCAAGCGAATGAAAGAATCTTTTAATCGATTGATTCAGCAACGAGGGATGATTTAGTACAGTGTGTATTAAATTTATTTATGTCCTCCTTGCTCGCTGCGCGAGCTCGGAGAGGGGTTCTTAAGGGTGGTTTAATTTGAATTTTCCATTGGAAAATTAAAATT
>JBCCQK010000719.1:0-3356 GCA_039024375.1 Bacteroidota bacterium | reverse complement strand
TCAGTAAGGACTTGCGGATGTTGGAAATTGAGGATTATGTGCTGCCTATCGAAGGATTGCAGCGCATTAATGTAGTGTTACGTTCCATTAACTTGATTTTTAAATACTTTGTCGCTGCTCGCCAGCAAGTTTACCCACATCTCTACGCGCTCATTCAGCCGATTGATTTTGATGCTACCTTGATAAAAGAAATCGAACGAGTCATTGATGAAGAAGGAGAAATCAAACCCGACGCCTCGCCAAAGCTGATGAAAATTCGTCGCACGATGGGCGGTAAAGTCAAAGAACTCGACAAACAGTTTCGCTCCGTCATCGCCAAATATCGTTCCAACGGTTGGTTGACCGACAACGTGGAAAGTTTCAGAAATGGCCGTAGAGTCCTTTCAGCGCCCGCCGAACACAAAAGAAAGATTCGGGGTATCATTCACGACGAATCCACCACGGGACGAACGGCTTTTATTGAACCCGAAGAAATCATCAACATCAACAACGATATTTTTGAATTGGAGGTAGAGGAAAAGCGGGAGATTTATCGAATTTTGAAGGATTTGAGCGCCGTTTTACGACCCTACGTACCCGCCATGCGAACTTATCAAGATTTGATGATTCGGTTGGACGTTATTCAAGCTAAAGCCAGATTGTCTTATAAAATGAATGGGGCGATGCCGAAGGTGATGGGTAAACCCAATTTAGGTATCAAAACGGGTTATCATCCGCTGCTATTTTTAAAGAATCAGCAACTCAATAAAAAGACCGTCCCTTTCGACCTCATTTTATTTCAAGACAATCGAATCTTGATGCTCAGTGGCCCGAATGCGGGTGGGAAATCCATTACGCTAAAATCGGTGGGCTTGCTGCAAATCATGTTGCAATCGGGAATGTTGATTCCCGTTGACCCGATAAGCGAAATGGGAATTTTCGACGATATTTTTGCCGACATCGGTGACCAACAATCTATCGAAGATGAACTGAGTACCTACAGTTCCCGACTGGCCAATATGAAGGTCTTTATGGAAAACGCTACCAAAAAATCGTTAATTTTGATTGACGAATTTGGTTCTGGCACAGACCCGCAAATTGGTGGCGCCATTGCCGAAGCAATTCTCAACGACTTAAATCATAAACGAACTTTTGGAATCATCACAACGCACTATTCCAATCTCAAAATATTTGCTTTCAAAACCAAAGGCATCATCAACGGTTCGATGACTTTTGATAAAGATACGCTGTCGCCCACCTACGAATTGCGGGTCGGCCGACCAGGCAGTTCTTACGCTTTTGAAATTGGAGAAAAAACGGGTTTAGACCCAAAAATCTTGAAGTACGCTCGACGTAAAGTAGGTAAGAAAGAAAACGCCGTTGAAACCTTACTCGTTGATTTACAAAGGGATAAACAAGTGTTGGAAGAGCGATTGCTCGCTTCCGAAGAAAAGACTAAAAAACTCGAAAAGCTAATTCGAAATTACGACGACCTGCATCGAAATTTGGAGTATCGGCGCAAAAAGCAGAAACTCGAAGCCAAAGAACAGGCGCTTCAAAGTACAGCGCAGGACAATCGAATGCTCGAAAATTTGATTCGAGAGTTGAAAGAAAACGAGAAATTAGCCGAAGCTGAAAAAATACGTAAGGCCAAAGAAATTGCCAAAAAAGTAAGAATTGAGCGCAAAGAGATTGTGGAAGAAGTGCAGGAGTTAAAAGAAGAAATTTATTACAAACCCGAGCGCACCAAATCCACCAAACCGATTGAGGTGGGAGATTTCGTAAAGCTAAAAACGGGCGGCGCTACGGGACAAGTGGAATCTATCAATAAAAACAAAGCCGTCGTTCAAATGGGCATCATGCGAATGACTATTCCGTTGCGAGACTTACAACAAGCGGGCGAACCGCTAGAGATGAAGCGCAACAAAAGCGTGCAAATGGACACCACGGCCGCCAACGCTAATTTCGAATCAAAGATTGATTTGCGGGGGATGAGTAAGGAAGAAGCGGTGCAAGTACTACAAGATTTTGTGGACCAAGCCTTAGTCGCTAGTGTATCCAATTTGGAAATCATTCACGGCAAAGGAAATGGGGTTTTGCGGAAAGCGGTTCGACACAAATTACGAGAATACAAAGACATCCAATCCGTTGCTTTTGCGCCACCAGAAAGAGGCGGCGATGGCCTGACAATTGTGGAATTGTAAACCAAAAAGAAAGGGTACTCGAAAGTACCCTTACAACAATAACAAACAAAACCAACTAAAAAAATCTTGCGTTTTCTTTGGTTTGACTAGTGTAGTGATTGGTTTAGTAAAGTACTAATTTCTAAATCTTTACTTCAATTCAAAACGGCCAACTATTTACAAACTAAATCACTAGTATTTACTATGCTAACTTTTACTGTCTTTCTTTTATGTAACGTCATTAAATCGGGGAAAGCTGTCTGTATGCTTAACTTTAACAGTCCATTTGTAGGCTAGTAGTCAAAAAACTGGTGTTTTTGATAGAATTGAATGAGAAAATCGTAGGTTTAACGTATCCTTTCTTTCCCTTTTTTAATAGATTGCATTCTTAATAAGAATGGTTCTTTTTCATGAAATATTCAGTTTTATAGTTCTACTTTAACTTCATGTTTCAAAATCCCTATTTCTTCAAATCTTTATTTTCTGAATAAAAAAGGTGTTTACAAAATTGTAATTTGTCTAAATCACACATTTTTAGCCGTTTGAATAACGTCCAGACAAATAACAACCTACTTAAAATCTTTAAACCTATCAATTTCCCGACGGTCTTTTTTAGTAGGACGACCCGCACCTTTCTCCCGAACTTCGGGTTTGGCTTTCCCGACGAACCAATCGTTGTATTTGTTTAACTCTTCGGCAGAGGTCAAATCTTCGTAGCAGGGTTGGGCTAAAGTGGCGGACACTCTTTTGTCGATTAGGTCTACCACTTTGAAAGTTAGGTCAAAGCCATTTTTTCGGACGGCCACCACTTCATCTCTTTGCACCAAATAAGAAGGTTTCACATTTTTGCCATCAATCTTGACCTTATGCGCTTTGCAGGCATCCGTCGCCATAGAGCGAGACTTGAAAATCCGCACACTCCATAACCATTTGTCAATCCGAACTTTTTTCAACATTCTTTTAACTTTAGGAAAATCGGTAACTACTTAGGCCCATGAATTTTTACTACAAAGCACACAAAGTCCATGGAGTTTTTCGAGCGCAGTTTGTTCATTTTCAAATTTGAAGAAATAAATTGACCAAAATAAGTATGTTTTTATCGAGTAGTAAGTCAAAGCTGTGCTCGAAAAGGAACTTTGTGTGCTCTGTGAACTCCATACCTTTGTGGTAAAAAAACAAGTGGTAAGTAGTTAC
>JBCCQK010000718.1:0-3371 GCA_039024375.1 Bacteroidota bacterium | reverse complement strand
TGTTTTTTTATAATATAAATTTCATCTTTGCACTGTCTTAACGGTAATACTCCTTTGAAAGGAAAAAACGTTCAAGGCGAATATGCGGAATTATAATCTACAACTGAACAGAAAAAATAAGTAGTCGAAAGCGATTACTAAGAAGTTATCGGAAAATAAGATGAATGCGTTGCAGCCAATTTTTGCTACCCAACAAGTCGTGCAATTGGCTCAATTGTTCACTGTATCCATACAGCTTTTCTGAAACACTGTATATTATAATGGCGTTACATTCCGCTTAGACAACGGTCTCATTTCGAATGAGTTTGTTGTAAAAGGAAACACTATTTTAATATCAAATTGAACCTACGGAACACTATGGAATATTTCCTACCGTTGTCGGTAATGGCGATGATTATCTCTTCTATCTCTCTTTACTTGATAGATTACAAAAAGCCAGCAAAACCTACCGGCCCCGAGAATGACCCATCCTCGTCTGATGCCAACGAGTCTTCAGACACTTCCGCAGCTAAGTTCGTTGTTTCTGAACAGCAAGAGAATCCTCAAACAGATACTTCCTCCAACAATTATTTGGAAGATAAAACACAAAAAGAATTCCATTCCACACGGGCCAGCCTAAAAGCATTTCAACAATCTTTTAGCATACTGTGGAATACTACACGTAGATTTACTTTTTACAACACCCCAAATGGCTAGTACTACTTTTGCAACTAGCATCTTTGTCATGCTTGTTTTTTAAAAAAATTACAATCTAGAGTGTTGAACTGAGTGAGAAAAGAGTTTTGCGGATTCTTTTCCTAAACAATCAACAAGCATTGTTTCCTCAGTTTTATTGCCCTATGCACTCAATAGCGTATAACACAGCCAGATACGGTCATTATGAAACACTTTACAAAAAATCTGATAGGCATTCTATGCCTACTGGTCTCCTCTTGGGAGATTTCGGCACAGCCAATGGATGCTTTTGTGTTTCAACCATCTAATTTAACAGCTAGTACCTCAGCTAAGCAACAGTACACACACAGGTCAAAAACTCCATTTTTCTATCGACACCACAAACGACTAGAGTTAACCCATTCGGGCATAGTTCTGGAATTAATCGTGAGTGAGCGGCCTTTGGAGAGAAGCCATCCGATTTTCCGACAGTTCGGTAATGTACATTATGACCGATTGGATGAGGGCGGGTATGCCTATTGTGTGTTAACCAATTTTGGGGATGTGAAAAAAGCGAACGAATTTCTGCGGCAAATGATTTTGAGAAGAGCTCCCGAGGCAAGAGTAGTAAGGTACAAGTTAGGCAAGCGAAAACAAATAGTACAATAGTTTTAGTTGGCTAATTATTAATGATTAGTTGATTGACTCAACCCAATTCGAGGGTAGATACGTCAATAATCAACTTTTTCCAAAAGGTTCAATCAACAATAAGAAATAGTCTGAGTATATATTTCAAAGTAATCTATAAAACAACAAATTACAATCCAAGCAAGTAAATGCCCGAATTGAAAAGGGCGAAAACACCAAATTGTAATTCCATGAAAAAATACCGAATGTTAGGCTGGCTTAATTCCACTTAGCATTATTAAGAATTTGGTGTAGTTTTCTTTTTTGAGACCTTTATTTATTACAACGACAGGTAGTTTCTTCCTGCTTAGGTTCGCTTCGCACGCATCGCCCGAGTTTGGGAAAGCTATCTGTCTTTTTTTTATACCTTATTCCGAAATCCTTTCCACAGTTCATTCTTCGTCATCCGCAGAGCTGCCATTGTCCCACTGTATTTCAAATTGATTTTCTTTCCTTTGGCGATACGGGCAATTTGATAATCGTAGAAACCCGCAACGGCCGAATCGTAATAAGACGCTACAGGTGCTTTAATCACAGGGTCGGTCACCTTTTCTAATTCACCCGACAAGAAACCCGCCGCAAAATTATCGTGTAGCAAAAAAGGACGCCCAAAACCCACTATATCTAATTCCCCATTTTCTAGTACTTCATTACAAAAAGACAACGTCCGAAAACCACCCGTCACCATAATGGGAATATTACTTTTCGCTCGAACCTTCTTGGCAAAATCTAAGAAATAGGCTTCTCGTTCTAGTGTAGATTGCTTCGTATTGGTTTTAGTAAAAAAAGTAACTTCTTCGTACGTACCACCCGAAATTTCTAGTAAATCTACACCTCGTTCTTCCAATTGTTGAATGACCCAAAGCGCATCCTGCTCGTCAAATCCTCCTCGTTGAAAATCGGCAGAGTTGAGCTTTACCGATATAGGAAATTCGTGTCCTAGGGCGTGTCTCGCTTTTCCCACAACCGTTAGCAGTAATCTAGCGCGGTCAGCAATCGGCCCACCCCATTCATCCGTTCGTTTATTGGTTCTTGGAGACAAAAATTGATTGAATAAATACCCGTGGGCAGCGTGGAATTGTACCCCCGTAAACCCAACTCTTTTGCAAAAAATCGCAGTATTAACAAAGCGGTCGATAACGTCTAAAATTTCATTGTCCGTCATCGGTCTAGGCTTGGCAAATAAGCCCATTTTTTTTAGTTGGACATCCGAAGCAGAGATGGGTTGTGTGGTCGAAAAAATAGTTGATTGCCGACCAGCGTGGTTGATTTGCGCCCAAAAGTGAGTGCCTGTATCTGTCACCGTTTTTGTCCATTTTTTAAACGGGTCTTCGGGCGACAATCGGTGCGCAACGACGTTTCCTGCCGCTTCTAAATAGCGTTCATCTACTAGAATATTTCCCGATAGCAGTAGTCCAGCACCACCTTTAGCCCACGTTTCGTAGAGTTTTAAATGCTGCTCATTGGGCAAATGGCTCGGGTCGGCAAGTCGTTCGGTCAAAGCGGCTTTGGCCATCCGATTGTTGAGTACTTCGCCGCAAGGCAGTGTAAAAGATTGATTAAGAGACGACATTTCTTCGGCAGTATTTTTTCTAGGAATAGTACAAATGTATAAAACTAGTCCATAGTTTCATCTTCTAAATCTTCAAAACCTGCTTCCTCCATTCCTCGCCTTTGCAAATTTCGCAACAAAGTTTTTTCGTAATGCCGATTGCGCTGAATTTGTTTTTTCTTATTCGCTCGTTTACCTATCCTTTTATCCTTAACAATCCGTTCGAGGTCATCGGCTCGGGTAATTTTTTCATAGTCGGAAATTTGCGTACGTTTGGGCATAAACAAGTTTTTTTTGCTTAAAATATCCACTCATTTCTTCAACATTCAATCTGTTCGAATGTTGCTACTGTTTTCTTTTATAAGAACAGTCTTTTGTAAAAAACTAAAGGTAACTTTTCTCGATTTTCATCGAAAAATAAGTAAGTACCTAATAACAGCGGAATAATTTTCCTTTGCTGACATTTGGGCTACAATGG
>JBCCQK010000717.1:0-3374 GCA_039024375.1 Bacteroidota bacterium | reverse complement strand
TTGAAAAATTTTTCTCTTGTTTTTTTCGTAGATGACGTTACCTCTAAACGACTCCACAATAATACGAGCAATTAGCGTTTGTAACATTGCACATTCCAAAAAACTGTGACAGGAAAACCCGTCACAGTTTACAATAAAATTTCATAATCCAGTATTTTTGACAGCCTAATTTCACTTAATTACAGTCGGAAGGCGTCAATGTGGCAGAATCTATCTGCTGGCATATCATTTGACACTTTCTTTGGTGGTTTGAACGATTATTAATCAATCACATAAAAATCAACAATATGCAAAAAGGTACTATTTCAGTCTCTACTGAGAATATCTTTCCGATAATTAAACAGTTTTTATATTCCGACCAAGAGATTTTCCTGCGAGAATTGGTGTCCAATGCTACCGATGCTACCTCGAAGTTGAAAACATTGGCGGCAAGAGGCGCCGTCAATGGAGAAATCGGCGATACTACCATCGAAATTATTGCGGATGAGGACGCTAAAACGTTAACGATTCGGGATAAAGGGATTGGAATGACGGAGGACGAGGTAATGAAATATTTAAACCAAGTTGCCTTCTCTAGTGCACAGGAATTTTTGGAAACTTACAAGAACGAGAGCAGCATTATCGGTCACTTTGGACTCGGTTTTTACTCTGCTTTTATGGTGGCAGAAAAGGTTGAGGTTGTCACAAAATCGTACAAAGAAGGTAGTGAAGGTGTGACATGGACGTGTACAGGGAATACCGAATTTATTTTAGAAAAAAATGATAAAACCGAGCGCGGAACGGATATTATTCTTCACATTAGCGAAGATAGTAATGAATATTTGGAAAAAGCCCGTATTGAAGGCCTTTTGCAGAAGTATTGTAAGTTCTTGCCCACAGAGATAAAATTCGGCAAAAAGACCGAATACATCACCGAAGGCGAAGGCGACGATGCGGAACAAAAGGAAATTGAAGTTGATAACATTATCAATAATCCTAATCCAGCGTGGAAAAAAGCGCCGAATGACCTAACGGACGAAGATTATAAGAATTTTTACAACGAGTTGTATCCGTTTAGTAGTCCACCATTATTTTGGATACACCTTAATATAGATTTTCCATTCAACCTAACGGGGATTTTGTACTTCCCCAAAGTGAGCAACACCTTAGAAGTACAGAAGAACAAGATTCAGTTGTACTCCAATCAGGTATATGTAACGGACGACGTGAAGGAAATCGTTCCCGAGTTCCTAACTTTATTACACGGGGTCATTGATTCGCCCGACATTCCACTGAACGTTTCTCGTAGTTACTTACAAAGTGATAAAAACGTAAAAAAAATCACGAACCACATCACTAAGAAGGTAGCGGACAAATTGAAGGAATTGTTCAAAAAGGAAAGAGAAGAGTTCGAGAAGAAGTGGGATGATATTGGTGTCTTCGTAAAATATGGAATCATTTCCGACGAAAAATTTGCCGAGCGCGCCAAGAAATTTACCTTATTAAAAGATGTGGATGGCAGCTACTACACCGTTGAAGCATACAAAGAAAAAATCAAGGATTTGCAAACGGACAAGCACGATAAGCAAATCTTGCTATATACCAATGCACCGAGTGAACACGACAGTTTCATCCAAGCCGCTAAAGGTCGAGGTTACAACGTCTTAGAGATGAGCACCGTCTTGGACAATCACTTTATGCAAAAGTTAGAATCTTCGGGCGAGAACATCACTTTCGTGCGGGTCGATTCGGATACGGTAGATAATTTGGTACAAAAAGACGAGACGAAGGAATCCGTCTTGAACGAAAAAGAAGA
This sequence comes from Bacteroidota bacterium, assembly GCA_039024375.1. Classification (GTDB taxonomy): domain Bacteria; phylum Bacteroidota; class Bacteroidia; order Chitinophagales; family Saprospiraceae; genus JAFMDF01. Next base: position 1,579 of record JBCCQK010000717.1, on the reverse strand, counting down.
AGAAAGTGTCAAAACACTTTTCACGGAGTTGGTTACCGATACAGGTGCATCCGTTTCAACTAAGGCAATGTCCCCCGACGACCAACCGATTGTTATCACTCGTCCCGAATTTATGCGTCGAATGAAAGAAATGCAGGCGATGAACGGCATGAGCTTTGGTGATTTCCCCGATTCTTACAACGTGGTGGTCAATACGAATAATCCACTGGTAGCTGACAAGTTGTTAAATTTGGAAGGCGACGCTAAAAACGATTTGGCGAAGTACTTAATCGACTTGGCGAAACTGAACCAAAATATGCTGAAAGGTGCTGACTTGACGAACTTCATCAATAAGAGTTTGGATTTTGTTAAGAATTAGAGGTTGAAAGGCCGAGAGGTTAAAAGGTGTAGAGGCCAAAAAACTATTCAGTAGTACTAATCTTTTGGCCTCTATGCCTTTTAGCCTCTACACCTTTTGACCTCGTTAAACCTTTAATTCAAACGTCACTAACCTATTTTACACAAAACGGTAATGGTACCAAAATACAAAGACTTCTTAACGAAAGAACTTCCAACGATGCTGCGTACGCTAGAGGGCGACCAAGAACCCAACTTTGGTTTGATGACGGCGCAGCACATGGTCGAACACCTCATTTACGTCACTAAATCTATCGCCAAAAGGCGAGGAGAACCGAAGGACGACCCCACTAAAAGTCAACGGTACTTCCGAAAATTTATTGACGCAGGAGCGCCCTTCGAATATCGGCCAAAAGATGGCGTAACAAAGGAAAATCTAAACGATTTACGGTCACCCAATATGGAAGCTGCCATCCAGGGTTTGGAGGCAGCGACTAACCAGTTTTACGAACTGTTCGAATCAAATCCTAACCACAGAAGCTATAACGACATGATGGGCGAATTCGACTTGACCGAACTAGAATTGTTCAACTACCAACACGGTCGGTGGCACGCTCACCAATTTGGGTTAATTGAAAAATTTTCGGCAGCGGAAGTAGTCGCTTAGTCTCATTGTTATGAACCTCTTATTCGTTTGTAGTAAAAATCAATGGCGCAGCAGAACGGCCGAAACGATTTTCAAAAACAACGGAACACACCAAGTAAAATCGGCAGGTACTTCCAACACCGCCCGCATCAAGCTAACCCAATGGCATTTAGATTGGGCCGATTTGATTTTTGTCATGGAACAAAAGCATCGAATCATCATCCAGTCTAACTTCCAAATCGCCTCATCGGACGAACGGCTGATTGTCCTCGATATTCCCGATGAGTATCCGTATATGGACGAAGCGTTGATTGCCGAATTGGAAACAGTTGTAGCTTATTATTTAATTTAAACTGCAAATAACGACTAGAAAGTGATGCTTTGTCAGCATCTCTTTCTTTTATTCTCTTGAAGAGCAGGAGATTTTATTTCCTTAAAAAGCAGGCGATACTTTGCTAGTCTAACGACACCCCACAAGTTTACTTTAGGGCAAAAAGGTACGGAGTACCGATAACATTTGTATCATCTGCTGCTAAAAATAGGTCTCAAAGGTGCAGCGCACCGTTCGCATTGAACCTTATTTTTAACAAATGTGGT
>JBCCQK010000716.1:0-3381 GCA_039024375.1 Bacteroidota bacterium | reverse complement strand
TGTTCATTGCTAATTGCACATTGCCAATTGTTCACTGTTCATTGCAAATTGAAAAATCATGATTCAACTACAGAATATTCATTTTCATTATAAAAAGAAAACGCCGTTGTTTAAGGCATTGGATTTGACCATTCCCAAAGGGAATATTTACGGCCTATTGGGCAAAAATGGAGCGGGAAAGTCGAGTTTGTTGAAGCTAATCGGCGGATTACTTTTTCCCAAGTCGGGGGATATTTCGGTTTTGGGCTTTCAGCCGAGCGAGCGATTTCCCGCCTTTTTATCAGACCTGTTCTTCATCCCCGAAGATTTGCACATTCCAGCGATGAAAATTGCGACGTTCGAAAAAATTTATGCGCCTTTTTACCCAAAGTTTGATTCGACTCAGTTCCAACAGTATTTATCGGAATTCAAAGTGCCCACCGACAGTAAACTCAATCAACTGTCCCAAGGCCAGAAAAAGAAAGCCATGATTAGTTTTGGATTGGCGACCAATGCAAGTTTACTCATTTTGGACGAACCGACGAACGGCTTGGATATTCCTTCGAAAAGTTTGTTTCGTAAGGTGTTGACTCGGGCGATTTCGGACGAACAAATCTGTATCATTTCCACCCACCAAGTACGAGATATGGGCAACTTAATTGACCCCGTCATCATTCTGGACGAAGGGCAAATTGTCTTCAACGACTACGTGGAAAATATTGCCCAAAAGCTGCACTTTGAAGTGACGTACGGACGGGGAAATCCCGACGAAGTACTATACGCCGAACGCGTACCGAGCGGCTATATGATAGTCAAAGAAAACGGAGAGGACGAAGAAACGGAGGTGGATATCGAGGCTTTTTTCAATACGGTCATGACGAATCGGGCCGAGATTGAGCGGATTTTTAGTTGAGTTTTTTGTTATTCGGTATTTGTTATTCGATTAAACGTTGACAATCGAGAGCTTCCAGCACTTCGAGTGCTGGAAGCGCTAGGCTCACTTTCAAAACAATATAAACCTCAATTCATCATGCCCACTACTACTTTATCTACCACACCAATTATCAATCAACCAACTATAAAAAACAGGAAAACGATGGAAATACAACACCTATTTTCTGGCCCTCGATTGGGCTATTTGTTAAAAAGGGAATGGTACGAACACAGGAAATTTATGCTATTGGCGATTGCCGTGATTTTCATTTTGCTCGTCGCCAACGCCATTGCTTATGCCCATAATCGAGAAAATGATTTGCACGAAAAATTCTTTCTATTCCTACTTTTTGTGGGTGGATTTATTCTAACGAGCTTGTCCTTTTCTGAAATGAATACGGCAACGGGAAAACTATTTTACTTGACTTTACCCGCTTCTGCCTTCGAGAAAGTAATCAGTAAATGGCTACTAACGAGTATCGGCTATCTGATTACCTATATTATGCTCTACCTTTTGTTTACGGTAGTGGCCGATGGGATTGCCAAGCTTTACGATTTTAGTTTTATACCACTTGACCTTTTTTCGGACCAAAATAGATTGGGGATGCATCTGTATATCGCTATCCAGACCATATTTCTACTAGGGGCCATCGCGTTTCAAAAGTTCGAAATTTTTAAAACTATCGTTTTTTCTACCCTAATCTGGCTTTTGTTGGCCGCTACTTGTTTACTCATTTTTCGATTGGTGATGTTCGATTTATTTGATGGACTCCACCATTTTCGACCAGAAATGAATATTGATGGGCAAAGGATTCCCGTCGAACCCAATCGAGGTTTTGTGCGATTTGCGGCGGATAATGCTAGTTGTTACGGCCGATTGTTGGGGTTATACATAGCGCCCGTTGTGGTGGTCGTAGCTAGTTATTTTAAGCTGAAAGAGAAGGAGTTGTAAATGAGAAGTGAGAAGTCAGACCGTTTCACTGTCAGCCATACGGCCCGTACTAGGGAGGTCAGAGCGTTTAAGACGTTGACAGTTAACCCATGACTATCCGCTCGTCTCCCGACAAGCATCTATGCAGAATTAAGCGATGACGAAAAAATTCAATTCATGAAATTCACCAAACCAAAAGCTATCTATATGCAAATTGCCGATTATCTATGCGAAAGCATCTTGGCTTTAGAATTAAAGGCAGGCGACCGTATTCAATCGGTGCGGGAAATGGCCGCACAAGTGGAAGTTAATCCCAATACGGTGGCTCGTACTTTCAGTTATTTACAAGAAAAAGAAATTATTTATAATAAAAGAGGCGTCGGTTATTTTGTGGCCGAAGATGCGCTGGAAAAAACCAAGGCTCTCAAAAAAGACGCCTTTATCCATCAGTTTTTACCCGAAGTGTTTAAGCTCATGGAACTACTCGGAATGAGTTTTGAGGATTTGCGGGAGCTGCGGGCAGAGAGTACGCCATGATGGGCTATTAATGATGAACGATGAATGATGAATGATAAATGGTGCTCATAAAACTACTTATCACTTATCTATTATCGTTTATTTTGACGCCATTACTCTTTAATAATTGATGTATTAAGTCTCCAGACTTGATACGAATATCCGAAGGTCTCTTGACCTTCATTGAGGATTCACCAATAATAAACTTAAATGGTATGAAAATTAGTAATAAAATAATTATCGGCTTTCTAGCCTTTGTGGCACTCAATTTTTTGACGAGCATGGTCATGCTCAGAAATAGTCTAGGCCCTGCGGGCATTGGTAATGGAGACGAGTTGGTGAAAGGAACGGGGAATTTAAAAACTAAAAGATTGGCGGCAGCCGACTTTCGGAAAATTGAAATCGAGGGTAGTTTCAAAGTAATTTTGACGCAAGGGGAGGAGTTTGTTGAAATCGAAGCGGAAGAGAATATCGTCGATTTATTTACGGCTAGGGTTGACCGAAAATGGTTGAAAATAAAAGCGCAAGAGGGCTACACGCTGCAACCTAACCAAAGCATTACCATTCGGATTGGATTCGAAGAATTGTATAAAATCGAAGCCTTCGGCCTTTCTACTTTGAATATCCCCAACGAAGTTACGTTTGGTGACGTAGCCCTCAGTTTACACGGGGCGACGAGTTTGGAAGTAGCCAATATGACGGCGCAGAAGTTAAACGTGCGGTTACACGGAGCGTCTCTTTGCACCCTTACTGGCCGAACGGAAGCCTTAGAAGCCAAAGTTTCGGGAACGGGTAAATTAGAAGCGGAGGCCCTGGAAGCGTCAACGGGTAAAGTGGAAGTAGGCGGCGCTGGTTTTGCCAACGTCAACGTAACGGAGCAGCTGCACGCTAAGACTAACGGGAATGGAACGATTAACTACCTTGGAAATCCAGAAGTCGAGCAGCATCGGGCAGGATATAGCCATATCAATCGGAAATAAGTGAAATCTAAAATTTAAAATGTAAAATTTAAAATCTAAAAC
>JBCCQK010000715.1:0-3421 GCA_039024375.1 Bacteroidota bacterium | reverse complement strand
GATTTAATGCGCTGAACAATTTTGACTCGGTAATCATACGGAATAGCTTTACCCATTATTTAGACTTTTTTGAATTTGCAATAATGTCAATGAACTAAAGATACAACTTCTTGGCTATTTATTGACCCCAACTTGCTGTCCAAAGACATTCCCGTTACGCCGAGATTTTAAATAGGATATAGCCCTTAAGTTGACGACATTCAACTTCCCGTTACCTCGTGATTTCCCTTACTTTACTCGAACAACTCTAAATCTTAACTTTCTCCAAGTAATCAATAGCATTCCAATCGTGAGAAGATAGGTAAACGGCTTTGGTCTTTTTAACGTATTGCCGCATAGCCTCCACGGTTTGTTGACTTTCTTTATTCCATAGGACCACGTCGGGAATTTCTTTTTCTAAAGTATCCACGTTAAAAGTCAAATCACCCGCTACGACAATCGTTTTTTCTCCCGTTTTTAAGATAACAGATTGGTGACCCGTCGAATGACCGGGCGTCGGCACGATGACGACCGAACCATTATCCGCTACTTTTTTTGAGGTCGAAAAATTCTCCTCCGCTCCGTCCGTATAATCTACTAGAATTGGCTGAAACCATTGGGGCCAATTTTTAGGAAAATAACCTGCTCCTGGCCCTTTTTTGCTTGTCGCAAATTCGTATTCCGTTCGGCCGACCATTATTTCGGCGTGCTCAAAATGGGCGAGTCCACCGATGTGGTCGCCGTGTAAGTGGGTTAGTAGGACCTTTTTTATGTCTTTCGGAGAAAATCCAATTTTAGCTAACTGGTGGGGAATTTCTTCTTCGGGTTGAATCCGTGTTTGCACCACTTTGTGATACAATCCTCCTTTCGGCAAATAGCCTTCTTGGTAAATGGCCGCCGTTTCCCCTGTATCAACCAATAATAATCCTTCGGGATGCTCGATTAACCAGCAATAGGTAGGTAACCAATCGCTCCATTTTTGGGTAAAAATAACTTGATATAAACGAGCTATAAGCGACCCGCCCGTTAGTTGGACTTGTTTGGTGCGGACGGTGCCAGTTTGTAGGGCGTGGATTTTCATTGAAATGTGATTAAATGAATATTTTTTGGCAAAATACGGATTAATAGTCATTAATCTGGCACAACACAGAGCGTTACACTATCAGAACCACCTTATTCACCAACTTTTTAAGGGCTTTTTATTAAATTTGCAGAGGCCTTTAAATACCTAACTATTCTTGCCGATGAGGCGAATTTTTCTAAAGTGAATTTATTAGTTGCTATGAAAAAACAATCACTCTTTACATTTTTATTCCCGTTGGTAGCAAAGCTGCTAAGTTCTCTTTTTGCAAAATTTCATGCATTTATTTTTTTGCAGAAAATCCAGTTTTTTGCACTAAATTTTCCCCCTTCGAAGGAGGCTAGGGGGATGTTAGGCAGCAAATTCGCACGAAACATCCCCCTAACCCCCTTCAAAAGGGGGAATTACACCGCGCCATCTCTAAACATTGGGAAAAACCTGCCCGACAAGCGAGAGCAGGCGGGTCTTAACATCTTCCCTCTTGTGAAACATTATTTAACAGTTCTGCTTTTGATGGCGGTAGTAAGCCTTTCGGCCCAAACGGTCGAGGTAGAAGGCTACGTCTTTGAAGACAATAACCGAGGTTTTTTGAACGAAGTGGTGGTAAAAGCCTACGATGCTACGAACAAGACCTTAGTTGCGGAAACGGTTACCAATTTGGAAGGACTATTTCGCTTGAAGTTGCCTGCTAACAAAGATTTTTCGTTAAAAATCAGCAAAGACCTCTTTTTTCCAAAAGAAGAATTGATTTCTACCAAGGGAAAAACGACGGGCGAAACGGTGTATAGCAAAATAAAGTTGGAACGAAAACCAGGTTATATCTTTGATGTAACTTTAGCGGAAAGCGGCGCTCCCACCGCAACTGTGGATGCCATTACGGGCGCAAAAATCGAGGTGTTCAATAATACTAAAATGGAAGAAGCCTTGGTGATTGACGCTTTGGACGGTATTAACTTTGACGTTACTTTCGAACGGGGGAATCACTATACCGTATTGATTCGAAAAGAAGGCTATTTTAATAAAAAATTGGAGGCTTACGTGGATGTCGAAGGCTGTATTTTGTGTTTCGAAGGGGTAGGAAAAGTAACGCCTGGGGTGTCAGATGTGATGTCCGAAGGCTTTCAGATGGGTTCCGTTCTGGCCAATATAGAATTGGAACCTGCGACTCTAAATCGAACCATTGAAGTGGAGAATATCTACTACGATTTGGATAAGTATTACATTCGAGACGATGCGGCCGTTGAACTAGATAAAGTGGTCACTTTATTAAAAGAAAACCCTTCCATTATTATCGAATTGGGTTCGCACACCGACTCGCGGGGTGGAACTCGGTATAACAAAAAACTATCGACCAATCGAGCAAAAGCCGCCGTTGAATATATTATTAAAGAAGGTGGAATTAGCCCTACTCGTATTTCCTACAAGGGCTACGGGGAAACCCAATTGGTTAATAACTGCACGGACGGTAAGAAATGTACGGAGGCACAACACCAAGAGAATCGACGAACAGAGTTGAAAATTGTCGGTTTCCAAGCAGAAGACCCGTTCGAAAACAGAAGTTTGGCCGATATGCTGATTGAAGAAAAGTTGTTACGAGAAGTAGAAAATTCCGAACAGATTCAAGTAAAATCGGGCGAAGTACCCGATTTTGATAAGCTCAGTAAGACATCTACAAAGTCCACTGGCCCAACAAAATCTACTAATGTTTCCCAGAAGGTACCGAAGAATAAAGTGGTTAGTCCATCGGTTGAATCACCGACTAGCGCCACTACTTCGTCTGCGCCGACTACTCAGCAAGGAGGCTACATTCGGTCTGCTTCTAGTGATTTGGTAGTAAAAGCTAACCAGGTCATTATCGTAAAAGATGGAAAAGCACTGATGATGGATAAAATGATTGGTAATCAACTGAATAAAAATATTACGGATATGATGCTCGGAAAGACTATCTACTTGGAACAAAATGGACAAGTCAAAACCTACGAATTTGATTCGATTGATAAAATGCCAATGGACATTTTGAACGTATTTTTGGGAGAATTAGCTTTAAAAGAAAAATCGGACGGTTGGCAACTTTTTCCTATCGAAAAAGGGAATCTACCCAAAGAAATCCAACAAGCGTTTAAGTAGTTTAGTGACTAGTGATTCGTAATTAGTGACTCGTAACTGGTAACTTCTTCGCCAAATGAACGATGAATGATAGGTGATAAATGATATTAATGTGTAGTAAATTGAAAATATCCGTCTTACGAAGTGCAAGAATCATCCTTGAAGCAATTCGGGGTTTCGTTGCATTCAACATTTATTACTCATCAATAGACAATCAAATTGAAAATTGATATGGTAATCTGTAATAATTTGTTT
>JBCCQK010000714.1:0-3421 GCA_039024375.1 Bacteroidota bacterium | reverse complement strand
GCGCGTTGGCCAGCGATTACCACTATCCCGCCCCGCGTCTGGCGGCGGCCAAACTGGTCCGGGAAGGCTGGTCGCTCAGGCGCGCTTGGGCCCTGATCTCGGCCGGTCCGGCGGAGGTCTTTGGCCTCAGCGACCGCGGGAATAAAGTCCTACAATTCCCTCACCCAAATATTACGGTAACTGACAGGATTTCCGTGGTCTTGCAATAGTAGAGGGCCATCGCCGTGCGCTGGATTTTTTGGTAAACCGATGTAGGGAGTAGTGCCTTTAATCTCGGTGTGGTTTTGCACCAAAATACCATTTTGAAAAATGGTCAAACTGCCCGATTGGACTTTAATCCCATCCTTGTTAAATTTAGGTTGCTGGTAAATGATGTCGTAGGTCTGCCATTCTCCGGGAGGTCGGCAAGCGTTCACAAGCGGCATTGTTTGTTTGTAAATAGACGCCGCTTGACCGTTCGAATACGTCCGATTATTATAACTATCCAATACCTGTACTTCATAAATTCCATTCAAGAAAACACCCGAATTACCTCTCCCTTGTCCTTCTCCGACCACTTCTTTGGGGGTTCGCCATTCTAAATGGAGTTGAATACTTCCAAATTCGCGTTTTGTTTTTACTACTCCCGTTCCGCTCACCACGGTCATAGCATTGTCGGCTACTTCCCATCCTGCGGGTTCACCTTTTCCATTAGTCCACTCGTCTAGATTTTTACCCTCAAACAAAATAATAGCATCAGATGGAGGGGCTGAGGACGTTGTACCCGGAGTAACTACTCTCGGTTCTGGTTCCCACACTTCGGTAGCTTTAGGGTCTGTAATCTGCGCATTTGTATAAGAAGCAATAACTACAAAAGAGAGCAATAGCAAGCTGTAACGTTTCATACTTTTTAAATTTGGTGAAAGCAAATTAGAAAATTGTGGGAAAGAAACTGGCTTCTTTCCTGCCAGCGCTCAAAATAGGAAAATGATTTTAATTTGAAAATGATTGCTAAAGAAATCCCCATTTTGATATGTGGAAATACAGTAAGAAGTATGGAAATTTAGTATGATTTTCGACTCTGGAGAGTCGAGTTATGTCATCTTTACCAAACGTACCACGACTCTCCAGAGTCGTAGCAACCAGAACGCCTACGGTTATCGCCGAAGTGCTATTAAAATGATGAATTCAAAAAATTGGTGGGAAAAAGAAAAAGTTAAAAATAGAAGTGCTGCTGTCTAAACCAAGACTGAAAAAAGGAACAGCCAGTTTTTTGTAGAAGAAAAACCAGCCGTTCAAAATTTCACATATTTAAGATTGTTTCAATCCGAAGTTGTTGTCTCCTCCATATCCATCGTGGAATTTGACGGGGCTTCCATCGGTGAAAGCCCTTCCGTCAAGTAAATCCCATCGTATTAATAACCTACTTATTAATCTCTTTTATTAGCTACTATTGCGAAGGAATTTGACGGGGCTTCCACCGCTGGAAGCCCTTCCGTCAAGTAAATCCCATCGTATTAATAACCTACTTATTAATCTCTTTTGTCAGTTATTATTGCGAAGGAATTTGACGGGGCTTCCATCGCTGAAAGCCCGTTCGTCAAGTAAATCCCATCGTATTAATAACCTACTTATTAATCTCTTTTATCAGTTATTTACGTCAAGTAGCCATCCCACCCGCTGCGCGGTTCACTCCGAAAAATAGTCCTTTGGGACTTTTTTTCATCCCTCATCATCGTATTAATAACCTACTTATTAATCTCTTTTGTCAAGTGTCAAAGAAGAACGGGGAAGTCTAGGTAATTTTTTGATAAAGTGTGTGTTTGTTCTTTGACCTAAACGACTTCCCCTAATCTTGTTGAGTGTTTGTCCCTTCGGACAATGTTTGTCTAGTGTTTGTTAATTAAATTGTCCCAAAAAGTGACGGTAATTAACCCAAATTCAATTGTTTGTTCTAGCCCGAATGTTGGCGTTTGTTGAAAGAATAGTGCTTTTGTTTTTATATGCTACTGCTAAAGTGAATGTACTTATCTAGGTAATCCGCAACTTGGACTAGTTATATTTTTTTAGTTCGGGTGGTCCGCTTTCTAACTGGTTGACTGTCAGCAACTGTACTACCTTTTGGCGCATTATTCGCAATAAACTGGCAGTTCATTAATTTTGATTGACTAACCCCTCCGTTGCTTAGATTAAAAATACCACCTCCTTCCATCATCGCTTGGTTCGCTTTAAAAACGGAGATTCGTACCAAACAGACGCTTTTCCCGTCTTTTCCGTCGTTGAAGATAGCACCGCCGAACCCTGCTTTGTTCCCTAAAAACTTACTATCCATTATTTGTAGCGTACAATCTCCCGCTTTTTCACCGTCGTTGAACAAAGCGCCGCCTCCTAAATATGCTTTGTTATTTTGGAAAGTGCAGTTTTCTAACGTGACTTGACAACTTCCGCCGTTACTTGCGTTGTTATACATTGCGGCTCCATCTCGTGCCGTATTCTCTACAAATCGGCAGTTCCTAATGGTTGGGTTAGAAACATTTCCTTTGTTGGCGCCATCATTATACCATCCACCTCCCGATGCCCTTCGGCCGGCCGAGGTGCTATCACCACCAGCGTATCCGCCAGTGATGATAAACCCGTCGATAATGGTTGTCTTTGTTACATGCGCCGTGTACAGCACGTTAATAGTGTTGTCCGTTTTTTGCTTCGTCCCTATTTCTCCACTAAGGACACTGTAATTTGCTTTAATGATTCTATCTTCGATTGATTGCTCGAAGCCTACGAAGCTGCCGTAAAGAGCAACTCCATCTTTGATATGGAAAGAAATTTCTCTGTTGTTATCTTTAGTCGGAAAATAGACACCTTTGCTTACCCAAATTTCATCTCCTTTTCTAGCTTGATTTAAAGCCATTTGCAAATCATTTGTAGCCAATGTCCAAGATGTGCCATTGCCCGTACCCGATGCGCTTACGTAGATTGTTCGTGCGTTTACCGCCAGTAAAGTACTTATAAAAACCAAAAAAAGAGAAAATCGCTTTATCATCTTCCGTCTTCCGATTGAATGTTATTAATATGTGAGGGGGGAAGTATCTAAAACTGCAATTTTCAGAATAGCTATTTCACCATCTAAGAGGCAGTAATAAAAACGGTTTCAAAAGTTTTTGTAATTGAATCTTGTCTTGGAGGGGAAAGGGGAAGTGGGGAATTCTGTGTGGGAAGTTGCTTATCGAATTGATGTCACAAATATAGGCGTGATTCAGACATCATGCAAGTTTCTTTTTCAAGCAAAAAGAGTCCAGCATAGGCACTTTCTAGCCTAAAATATTCTTTTTCAGAGAGTTAAGTTCTTGAAAAAAACTTTAATATTTTTTAAACAAATACATTAAAAACGTAATATATATTCGTTTTTCGTCCATCTTTGACGTTACAAAATATTTTAAGTTTG
>JBCCQK010000713.1:0-3423 GCA_039024375.1 Bacteroidota bacterium | reverse complement strand
TTGACGATTTCGAGCAGTAGCATCAACTATTTCGTCCTCTTTAATTGTTTCTAATGCAGAGTGATAAATAATTGCAAATAACTTTTATCACACTGTACCCGTTATTTTCTGATAATCTTTTATCAAAATCCATTTCCGATGTCTATTTTGTGCGCCTAAATAATTTTTTAAAAAGCGCGACTCATGGCAAAAATCGTTGACCTTAGTAAACCCATCCAATACAATAAGAACGACCCTTGGTTTATGAAAGTGAAAATTAAGCATAAACCGCACCGAAAAGGGAAGTGGCTCATTCGAATTTTGGGGTTGCCGTTTTCTTTGTTTCCCAAAAACTTTATTGGTTGGGCGGACGATACGATTCAGAAAATGGGCGTACACTCGACGACCCACATTGATGCGCCGTGGCACTACTCACCCACCGTCAATGGCGAACGGGCTAAGACGATTGAAGAGATTCCACTGGAATGGTGCTACGGAGACGGCATTGTGGTAGATATGAGCCACAAAGCCGATTTTGACCCCATTACCATCGCTGATATTGAAGCGGACTTGGCGAAGAATAATTTGACATTGCAAGCAGGGAACATTGTTCTCATTCGCACCGACCGAGACGCTTTAATGGGAACTAAGGAATTTCCCGATAAGGGAACGGGGATGAGCGCCGAAGCAACCGACTGGCTCATTGACCAAGGCATCAAAGTAATGGGCATCGACCAATGGGGGTGGGACTTACCGCTGCGCTACCAGATAGCGCAAGCGAAGAAAAACAAAGATAAAAGTGCTTTTTGGGCCGCACATTTGGTTGGCCAACGAAAGGAATACTGTCACATTGAGCAGTTGACGAACTTGAAAGCCTTGCCCCCGAGTGGATTTAAAATAGCGGTTTTTCCTTTGAAAATTGTGGGTGGGTCGGCGGCGCCAGCTAGAGTGGTTGCTATTTTTGAGTAACTAAAACTCTACGGCTAAACCCAGCATCAAGTGCATCAAAAAGGTGGACTGCCCATCTTCCAAAGGAATCGGGATAAAATCAATATCCGTTGCATCCCGAATGAACACATTATAGTTATCATTCTTGGAAAAATCGACGGGATACATCCGAAAGCCCGCAAAAACGTGCGCATTTTTCAAATTGGAATCGCAATCAAATTTATAGCCAGAAAAATAGAATGGAAGGCCCACTTTCGCACCGAAATAGGGTCGGAAACTGCTTAAATCCACCACGTTCGAAATGATGGCATTTTCGGGATTGAAGAGACTTCTAGGAAATTGCCCTTGGTCTTCCCCCCACAGTAAGCGGGTTTGATTGCTGTAAAAAGCACCCGCTTCAATTTCGAAAATGGGTAAAGGAAAATAAAATTTCCACGCCAATCCCGCACTTAATTGCGTAGCTTGGAGCGCAAATTGCTCTTCGGGGAAGACCTGTTCGGGTTCCATAAACGCATTTTCGGGGTCGATAGCAAAGGCTCGAAAATCGGTTTGATTAAAATCCAAAGTCAATACTTCGTAGGAAGCTTTGATATTTAAAGTCGAAAAAGCGCCCGTTTTTCGTTTGCCCAATGGCCATTCGAAAGGCAATCGAAAGCTCATACTCGCCCGATACGCCGTTTGCTGGTTCCAATATTCGTTAATACCTTCCGTTAAGAAAGCCGAACGACTCAGTTCGACGGCTAAAAAAGGCGTCGTATTGCGGAAATTTTTACTTGCTTTGACAATGGGATAAATTAGTTTCTGTTTCGATTCGTCGTCCACTTTCGGCTCGATTTGCTCGGAAATAGCCCTAATGGCCCGAATGGTCAGCAATTTTTCGGTTTCGTTAGCAATCTTATTTTGTTCCCCCTTGGTCAGCGTACTAACTGTTTGTTTCGCCAAGAAATCTCGCAATTGCTTTTTCCAAACATTATTTTCGGGTTGGTACCCAATCATCTCATCCGTTTCGTTATCGTATTGCGGTACGACATTAATTTGAGGCTTGACCTCTTCAAAAAATTGGTCGAGCAAAGTGGTGACGATTCTTGGCTGATTCTCGTCGGTCGCAATGAGGTTGAGGTCTTCCTTGACGTTGATTTGGTCTTCTTGAAAATCTCCTCTTTGGTAAGTTGCCACTAACCAAGCCGACTTATCGGGAACGCCACTGAAAAACTTCTCTTCGTTCGGGGAAAGCAGAATTTCTTCGGGTTCGTTGGTGGGGTCATCTTGTAGTAGAACTGTCATGGATGCTAAGGGGTGAATGTTCTTTATTTGATAGCTATATTTCGAACAAGCATCAACTTCAATGAAGCCATTGAGGTCATAAATCTGTTCGGAAGTTGGACTCAACTTGGGCGTTGCGGGGTCATCGGCCATTTTGCGCTTTTCGGGCCGTCGGTAAATATTAACGTTGGCTTTGCTAGGGCGACTATTGGGCTTTTTTCTAGTTTCGGTGGGCGTAGTTTCGGGCTCTTCGGGCGTTACTGGAGGATTGTCGGCTACTGGTGGACTAGTAGTTCCAGTGGCCATTTCTTGCGATTTGGCCAGTACCGCCGCCGTTAACTCTTGGTCCATTGGCTGGGTAGGAATTTCTTCTGGTTTACTTTCCAATTTAGCGTAAAAAGCATCTCGGTTGGCTTCCCATTCAAACTTCAAATCTTCGATACTGGAAATACTTTCAAATTCGCCAAAAAGGGTCTTTCGCTTCTCTCCTCCGTACATTTTCTGTAAAATCAAGTTACCGTTTCTATCCAAAATACTCACCCGATAAGTCGGCATTCGGTATTCTACTCGATAGGCAAAACCCGTTCCTGGGATGGCCGTTTGTAACAAGTAATTACTTTTTAGGCCATCCACAAAATCTACACGGATGTATAAATCTCCATTTTCCTCCACCCGAGTTAAGTTCTTAAAACTCAGATTAACGTCTTTTTCCGTCAAGATATTTCCGTACTGGGTTCGGAAAGGAGTGACTTCTAAGCTGTAAGTATTGTAATTAGACAGACTTATTTGGGCAGAGGAGAAAGCTGCTAAGAAACACAAGCAAACAGTCGATAGCCAGCGCGGTGTCTTTTTCATAGTACAGAATTTTGTCTTTCTAAGTAAGTGGTACGATAAAATCGGAAATTCATCCAGTTCTATCGATTTTTTAAGCAGGTAGTGAAAATACGCGAGACGGGCAATTAACAATGGCTACTTCTCATACAATCGAAGTATTTTGACTCATTGTTAGCGTTAGTGCTATTGAGATTTGTGTCAAACAAAAATGGGATACTACAGTAGAATTAAGAGGAGGGAATTTTAAACTTGCTTGTAAAGATAGAAAATATATAAAGCAATTGAAAGTCGTTTAAAGAAAAAAACGACTGCGATTTTTACGGTTATGTAAGTCGTTGTTGATAAATGATTGAGGGAGGAGGTGCTGGTGTTATTCTGACGGCTGTGGTATAGTGGGGT
>JBCCQK010000712.1:0-3428 GCA_039024375.1 Bacteroidota bacterium | reverse complement strand
TTGAATAAAAAATGGGGATTAACTTGCGACTTGAGTAGTTTTAATTCAGATTCTACTTGTTGGTTTTTTAACCGTTCAATAACAAACAATTGCCTCGCACCGTGGTAAGCCAATTTGAAACCGAAAGCAACCATCAAGATAAATGGATACATCACTACATTCGCCCAATATCCTTTTAAGTTACCTATCACGATTCCTTGAACCCCAAAGCGTTCATTAAAATAAGCCATGACCAAAATAATTATCAAAAAAGACAGGCCTAAAGCCCCGTAACGTTTTTGGGGATAGAGTACATTGTAGGCAAAGAAAGCGGCGTAAACTAATAAAAGGATACCGAATAGAAACACAAACACTTTAGAGGATTCTAGCACAAAAGTGCTGCTTGGGTTGGCAATTGCGGAGGCTATGATTAAGATTATCAGAAAAAATATAAAAATAGCCCACGCCCAAAAATGTCGCCAAAATCTAGGATGGGTCCAAAAATTCAAGAAGGTCAGTTTTCTTTCCATGCCGACAAAGGTCTGAAATTCAAGCAGTTTTTACAATTATAAATGATGAACGTTGTTCGTCCTTGGTTTTTCCACGTTCGTCATTTTTGGCCCTGTACTCACCATGTAATTTTTTTTCAACGGCTTTCCATTCCTACTTTTGAATCAATTCTTCCACCAACGCTAACCTTTTTTTTATGGAAAAGACGGCTAGCCGAAAAATTAAAAATTATGGAATTACAAATAGCTAACCTATCCAAAACTTATCCCAACCAAGTTAAAGCATTGGACAATATATCATTGACTATTCCCACTGGAATGTTTGGTTTGTTGGGCCCCAACGGAGCGGGCAAATCCTCTTTAATGCGTACCCTCGCTACCCTACAAGAAGCGGATTCGGGAACGGCGAAACTTGGAGACATTGACATTTTCAAGCAGAAAAACGAGTTAAGAAAAGTGCTGGGCTATTTGCCACAAGAGTTTGGTGTTTACCCAAAAGTGAGCGCCGTCGATTTGCTCAACCACCTTGCCTTATTGAAAGGAATGGGCAACAAAAAAGAACGGAAAGAGCGAGTTCATGCACTATTAGAAAGAGTCAACCTCTATCAGCATCGCAAAAAAGCGGTTAGCGGTTTTTCGGGGGGTATGCGCCAACGGTTTGGTATTGCACAAGCGCTGCTGGGCAATCCAAAGCTGATTATCGTCGATGAACCAACGGCGGGTTTGGACCCCGGTGAGCGCAACCGATTTTATAATTTACTGTCCGAAATTGGTTCTAATGTCATTGTCATTTTATCTACGCACATCGTCGAAGACGTGAGAGAATTGTGTTCGAATATGGCCATCATCAACTCGGGTAGATTACTGTACAGCGGCACGCCAAAGTCAGCCACCCACTCCTTAGAAAACCGCATTTACGAAAGAGTCATTGAGAAAAAAGAGTTGGTGCACTACCAGAAAAACTTCAACATCTTAAGCACCAAACTGGTGGAAGGTAAGCCCGTCATCCACGTTTACAGTGAATCCAACCCCGCCGAAGGTTTTCGAGCGATTGCGCCCAATTTGGAAGATGTGTTTTTTAAGCAGATTTTGGAGGCGGCTTGAAGTATCTTTTTCTCTGTGCAGGTCAGGAGACCTGCGGATATTCGTATCAAGCCCGCCTGAATGCTTGCGGGCAGGTCTGGAGACTTGATACATCGGTAACCGATATTTTAAGTCTCCAGACTTAAAATGGCTATCTGCTCGTCTCCCGACGAGCGTACACTGAGCATTTGTCCCTTACTCGCATTTCACTAAAAATCAACTAGCTATGTTTGCCCACTTTTTTCTTTTCGAAATAAAATATCGGTTACAACGACCGATGGTCTATCTTTTCTTAGTAGCCAACTTTATCATTGTTTTCGCCGCCACCGTCAATGACCACATCGTGATTGGCGGCAGCAATGATTCCATTCACGTGAATGCCCCTTACGTGATTATGAAAACGACCTTACTGATGACCTTAGTGGGGATTTTTATGACAACGGCCCTTGTGGACACCGCTATCTTGCGAGACTTTACGCATCGGTTTTCTCCGCTCATCTTTTCCACTCCTATCCGCAAAATTTCTTATTTGTCGGGACGGTTTACGGGCGCCTTTTTGATGGCTTTGTTGCCCTTTTTGGGCATTTTTGCGGGCATTGCTTTGGGTGCAGGCAGCGGTTTAGTATCGCCTTCGGAGATAAGTTCCTTTTCAATGGGCGCCTACTGGAACACTTTTTTGATGGGCGTTGTTCCAAATATTTTACTGGTTTCTGCTATCATTTTCTGGCTAGCGGCCACCTTTCGTTCTAGCATAGTTTCCTTTCTGGGTGCGGTGAGTATTGTGGTGCTGTACATCGTTTTACTGTCTTTTTCCCAAAATTTAGACAACGAAACCATCGCCATCTTGGCCGACCCGCTCGGTATTAATTCGTACAATTTAATTACAAAATATTGGACGATTGCGGAAAAGAACACCCAAGTTTTACCGTTTAGTGGACTATTTTTACTCAATCGAATCATTTGGTTCAGTGTCAGTATAGGCTGCTTATTAGCCGCTTATTTTCAGTTTTCGTTTACCAGTCGACGGCAAAAGACGAAAACGAACGTACAAGATGCCGCTGACCTATCAAACACTAAGCCCATTTTCGTTGCCTTAGCCCCATTACCGGCCGTACAGCTAACGGACAATTTTACCTTACGAGTACAACAGTTTTTAAACCAAATTAAAATCGAATTTTGGAGTATTTTCAAAAGCGCGCCTTTCATTGTACTATTGCTGCTAGGTATTTTCAATATGCTAGGTTCTCTGCAACATGTGAGCGAGTTACGAGGGACGGGCAATTACCCCGTGACGTATCTGATGGTAGAAGCAATTAGAGGTTCTCTCTATCTGTTTTTATTAATTATGGTCCTCTTTTATTCTGGAGTTTTGGTTTGGAAAGAACGGGAAAACAACATGAATGAAATTTACGATGTGGCCCCCTATCCCACTTGGTTGCCCTTTTCCGCAAAATTGGTTGCCTTGATGGGCATGACCGTAACCGTTTTGTTATTGGGAACACTCTGCGGGGCATTGGTGCAATTATCCGAAGGATACACTCAGTTTCAGTGGAGTATTTACTTTAGAGAATTCTTGGTATATGACTTGGCTTGGTTATTTGCCCTGTCAACGCTAGCGATGCTGATTCAGACTTTAGTTAACAACAAATACATCGGCTACTTTGGGTTTATTTTATTGCTCATTGCCTTTCAATTTGGTCCCAAGGCGCTTTCTTTCCAAAGCCATTTAATCGCCTACGCTTCCGTTCCGACACACATTTATTCGGATATGAATGCGTGGTCCTTGTATGCGACAGGCTTGGCTTGGTTTCATACCTATTGGACATTGGCGGCCGCTTTTTTGGCAATGATTACCGT
>JBCCQK010000711.1:0-3440 GCA_039024375.1 Bacteroidota bacterium | reverse complement strand
TGATAATTTAGTTAGAGCGTCATCTAAATAATTGATACAAGGTAGGGCACACTTTGAAAGTGTACCCTACTTTCGGCTTCGAAGAATGTCACTTTTTTATCTGATTGCCTAGTTAGACAATCAGATTGAAAATTGATACAGCAATCTGTAATAATTTGTTTGAAATCTTTAGCTAATCCTAATCCGTAGTCTACTATTTTTAGCTGCGGATTTTGGTTAGCTACGGATTTTTATCACTTTTTTATCTGACGCTCTAGTACTTCGTAAGACGAATATTTTCAATTTGCTACATATTGATTCATCATTCATTTTAAAATACTAGAGTTGATGACAAATACCTTTGCTATTAATAAAATCCGATTAGCAATAAGTAGCTGCTTTTGCTTGCTTTTGGTATTCCTTCCCGCTAAAATCTCGAAAGGTTGCGGCCCTTACGAACCTACCTTTTCGGGCTATTCCTTTTTGAATCCAAATATCATTGATTTGAACACTTCAAAAGCACCGTATTTTGCAGGATTTAAAAAAGTGTTTGACCGTATCAAACCCACCGAAGATATACAAGAAACGGATAACATAGCGGAGTGGCGCAGTCGATTTTGCGATGTTCCAAGAATAGAAGATTTAACGTATATCATCTACAAAGCGTCTTTGACAGAAATGCGCCGATTGAAAACGACCATCCAGCAAAAAGAAGGGCAGCTTCGAGGATTGTTAGCGACCAACACCTTCGCTCGCCATTTGCAACAAAATAAATGCCTAGAAGCGGTGGATTACTTGATTTTTGCCAAACGATGCGAGCCACACGTCATTGCGCAAAACACTTGGCAAGCCCCCGAACGAGATACCGTAGCGATGCAGTTTTTGATAAAAGACGGCCGAAAAGCCTTTAAAAAAACGAAATCGCACTATTTCAGATTGCGCTATGCTTACCAGTTAATTCGGTTGGCGCATTACAAAAAGGATTATCAACAAGCCTTGGATTTGTACGAAGATTTGTTGCCCAAAACGGACAATGAGCCGAGTATCATCGAAAGTTGGATTGAAGGCCATCGAGCGGGGGCTTTGATGGGCTTGGGGCGCAACGTAGAAGCAGCGTATCTATACAGCCGCATTTTTGATACGACGCCGAGCAAGCGACAATCGGCCTATCGAAGTTTTACTATCCGTTCGGATGCCGAGTGGAACGCCTGCCTAAAATTGTGTCAATCGGACGCCGAACGAGCGATGTTGTACGCTTTGCGGGCCAGCGACCCTAAGAGTCAAGTGGCCGAAGAAATGGAAAAAATCTACGAACTCAATCCACAAAATGAACAGTTGGCGCAATTGCTAGTACGAGAAATTCAGTACTTAGAAAAGGATTTATTGGGCTTGGATTATCAAGCCAACAAGATGAAACAACGCCGCCAACAACGGACGCAACAAGCGGGAAGGTCTTTGGTGAATTTGTTACAATTGGTGATTCGTGTTAATGACGAAAACCAAGTGGCGAATCCCGATTTATGGCGTATTGCGGAAGGCTATTTGGAATTATTGGGGGGGGATTATTACGCAGCGAGAAAGACGCTCACGAATCTGAAATCTTCGATTGCCGACGAAGTGCTGCAAGAACAGCTTGAAGCGTTAATTATGGTGGCCAATATTGACGGTTTGGAAGAGGTCAATACGGATATGGAAGACTTGATTGTTGAATACGAACGGAGCGATTTATTTGGTAAATATCCCGATTTCCGCCGATTCATCAAGGATAAATTGACGGATTTATATGCCGAAAATGGTTTTCGTGGGAAAGCATTTTTAGAAGAGTTTACATTGAAACAACTCAAATACAACCCACAACTGGAGATAATTGAAGAACTGATTGCTATTTGTAAAAAACCGAATCGAAGCAAGCTAGAAAACGAAATGGTGTTGAAAGCGGATGGCCTAACAACCATCGAAAGCGACCTTTGGGATTTAAAAGGGACGTATTTTTTGGGGCAAATGCAGCTAGAATCGGCCTTGGAAGCTTATCGGCAAATACCCCGAAAAGACCGAGACGACTATGGTGAGTTCAACCCATTTCGAGAAGCATTTACGGACTGTATCAATTGTCGAGTCATTGATACGGCTGGGTACAACAAAACGGAGATTTTGGAACAGATTTTAGAACTAGAGTACAAAGCGAAAGCGGATATGGAAAATGGAGCGGCTTACTATTATCAGATTGGAAATGCCTTGTATAATATGACCTACTTCGGCTACGCTTGGAACGTAGCAGATTACTATCGAAGTGGCGCTACATGGAATAAGTTGACCAGAGATAAAGACGTTTTTTATTATTCCAATGCGCCTTTTGGCAATCGGGAAACCCTCAATTGTTCTCTGCCTCTCTATTATTTTGATAAAGCGTTTCGACTGGCCAATAGCAATGAACTATCGGCGAGAGCCGCTTTTATGGCCGCAAAATGTCAGCAGAACTTGTTCTTCACTCAACCTGGAGCGGAGTACAAAGTCAATCGAAATCAAATTCCCTACGTTCCCGATGCTTATCGTCAGTACTTTAAAATTATCAAAGACTATTATAAGGAGACGGAGTTTTACGAGTCGGTAATTGAGGAGTGTTTATATTTCGAACGGTACGCAGCGAGAGGGGAGTGAACGTAGGATAAATTACCTTTTGACAGTTTGCAGTCAGTATTCCTCTACGTTTTCTTCAATTTGTTCCGAGGAAAAGAGGTTATTTTGGTGGAATAGGAAAGTAGCTAAGAAGACAGGGAAAGTCGAGTATTTTGAGGCTAGTTTTGGGGATAGCCTGTTTTGTCAAAATAAAAAAAATTATATTGCGTTCTTAAAGAAAAACGAAACGCCTTTTCAGTCGAAACAATCGGCGTTATTGAGAGTTTCGTTATAAGAACTGCATTTAAAACTAAAAAAATATGACGCAAATTGACGTTAAGCGGGAGGTCATCGCCGTGCTCAGTGATATGGGTATTTCTGAAAAAGCGATTACCGAAAAAGCTAGCTTTAGCAAAGATTTAGGCTTAGACTCTCTGGATTTTGTGGAAATGGTCATGGAGTTTGAACTTCGCTTTGACTTGAGTATTCCAACCATTGAAGCCGAAAAAATCTGTACGGTCAAACAAGCCGTTGACTACCTCAACAAAGCGCTGCGACTCGGTGCGGTCGCCAATTCTTAGACTTACCTTTTCTAAAGTATTACTTTGACTCTAGGCCGAAATCTGCCCATTTTCAACACTTTACATTCTGTTTACAAACAAATAATGTTTTTTTAAAGATAGCTTTTTTGTCGTCCAAGATAGTAAATAGTTTCTTAGTGACCAGTGACCAGTGACCAGTGACCAGTGACCAGTGACCAGTGACCAGTGACCAGTGACCAGTGACCAGTGACCAGTGACCAGTGACCAGTGACCAGTGACCAGTGACCAGTGACCCTCAAAATC
>JBCCQK010000710.1:0-3444 GCA_039024375.1 Bacteroidota bacterium | reverse complement strand
TGTTGCCAGTTCGAGGATAGCTTTGTTCTGGAAAAAAGGGCGATAAGTACCTCAATGGATTTGGAAAAGGGAAGAGTGACCAGGCTAAGGACCCGATTATCCTCCGACGACTACATCAGCCCTACGGGTTCGACTGCAAGGAGAATTGGTTGAATGTTCCTTAGTTTCTGGGCTGGCACGTATTTTTGAGCAATAAATCGTGACAGTTTAGAGGAATATGAAACCAACTGAAAAGCGGGCCCAGCCTTGTGCGTTTGGAAGTTACGCTAAAACGGTCGCCACATGGTGGCTATCAACAGGTCTAAATCAGCTTTGCTATTTAAGCCATTTTCGATGGGTGGGTGGGATTTTTTACAAATATCGCTAGTTGGTGACGGTCAAAAATTCGTTCACATCTTTAAATTCATTGTAAAAAATTTTCTGTTTTATGACAAACTGCTCTCTTAGAAGTGCCAAGCCTTTTTCCCCCGCTTTATCATTATCAAAAAAGGATAGTATCTCGGAAAATTGACGTTGCTTTAAATAGGGAATAATGCGTTTGACCATTGAGGTGCTATTCAAAATAATAATCTCCCCGTCTAGGAATACAATCCGTTTTTTGATGACTCTGGAATGTAAAACAATGTAGGATAAATAGTCGAACATCGACTCAAAAATATAGAGGCGGTCTTTTGCTGATGGAATTAAAGTAATTGCTTTTTTACCACTACAGCCTTTGAAAGTAAAATCTTTACCCGACCGCAATTCGTAACCTTCTTTGGTATTCCATCCAATTGCTAAATAGTATTTATCCTCCATTTGATACCAAACTTGGTCTAGGTAATGCTTGGCTAAACCCAGCGGGATTTTACGTTCTTCTGTAATGTATTGAATCAAACGTTCGTCTTTGAGTGGATTGCTATTTTTGACTTGGATAGGGTTTTCAGCTTTGGGCTTTACTGCTGACTTGGGTAGGTTTAGAGGCTGTTGTTTTCCTGCCAACATTTTCAGCGCATCGAATGGACTTTGTAAATCGTTCAACTTAACCACCAAATCAATGATGGTGCCGCCCTCCCCTTCTCCAAAGTCATTCCATAAATCTATTCCGTTTGCCCCTCCCGACTCGTTGAGAAAAAAAGAAGGTTTGGCTTCTATCCGAAAAGGAGAAAAGTAAGCTAATCGTCCTCTGCGCTCTTTGGTGGGATGATGCCCCAGTTGGGCTAAATATTCCTTGATACTTAATTGCTTGGCAGTTTCAAAAGTCATCGTATTTTGTTTAGTTGCTCTAGCATAAAAGTAGTGATTTTTAGGCACAATACTATTTATCACCGCCTCCTAATCTTCACTTGAATCATTTAGTTAGTATTGGGATTATTGATGCCCTTCAAATAGGTATTGAACTTGGTTTCCATATCACGATAATTTAGGTTTTCGCTATACAAGCAAATCACTAATAGGGCATATAATTTGGCTTGATTACTGCTTAGAGTATGTACTTTATCTCCCGATAAATCTAGCCCATAACCGTAGATTAGATGCGCCTCATCTCCATCAATTTGCACCTTTTCCAAACCTATTATTTCCTCCTTTTTTAAATTAGGTTTTGTGCCAATGTGCCATCTTTTTTCGTATTGCACTTCGTTTTGACTGATATAAAAATAGGCTGCCATTTTTTCGTTTTTTAGCGTTTTCTGTTTATCCTCGAAAAACGCTTGTTTTAAAATAAAGTGAGTTGATTTTTTTTCTTTTTGTAGGCTTTCCATGCTTTACTCTTTGCCTTTTCTTCTAGCCATACTTTGACATAATCTACGGGTGTTCCATAGTATTTTAGCTCCTCCACATTGAAAAAGTGGGAGCGATAACCCGTTTCGGTGAAAGGAATTGGCT
Source organism: Bacteroidota bacterium (assembly GCA_039024375.1). GTDB lineage: Bacteria > Bacteroidota > Bacteroidia > Chitinophagales > Saprospiraceae > JAFMDF01. Next base: position 1,578 of record JBCCQK010000710.1, on the reverse strand, counting down.
GTCTATTTTCGGTGATAACTTCTAAGTGATGAACGCCATTCCCTTTGGTAGTCTCAGAGTAGTTTTCTTTATAATTGATGGTCATTTTGATGCCTCGTCATTCTAGGGTAAAGGTTTCTTTTTTAACTTGCTTACTCATTTTTAAAATAGTTTTGGTTGTTAACCTTATCTTTTTAAAATGGCTCTGTCTCTGCTCCTTTGCGTATTAAATACCCGATGCTCGGTGTTATCGTAGTTGTCTATCAAGCCTTTATTGATGACCACATGGGTATCACATCGGCATAACCTTTTGGCTTTAGCTAACTTGATAGCATTCTCTTTAGTGGAAACCTGTCCGCCGTAGGCTGAAAATACCCTCTAAATTGAAAGAATGGGTGGATAACCAAGGGTCACAAGTCCATAGGGTGTATATAGTTATATTAACTGTTCTGATATTCATTGCTCTGCGGTTTTGAGTGGGGCCAAAACTGTCCCCGTTAAGTTGACTAATATTCCGATGCTAGGAGCAATCGTCCTTGGATGCACCAAAGCGTATATTCCTTTAGTGGAAAGCAGGAATTTGATAAAGTGAATACCTCAATAACCGTTTCGTTTCTATCTCGGACGGTGATGGTCGCTTGGTTGTCGGCTTGCTCAATTGTCCAAACTTGATAAATTACCTCCGAAATCGCTGGTAAAACTTGATTGCTAAAAATGAAATCCAATAACCAAAAACAATCAGCATTAACTGCTAAGTAGCGAACGCCTTTGGTATAGAGAAAATGAGGATATAATAGCGGCTGATACCACACTACTTCCCCCGTAAATTGTTTAAGTCCGTCCTGTAATTCTTGTAAACTTTGCATTGTAATTCTTTAAAAAGCCATTTTCATAATTAGGAAAAATTCTCCCTTCATCGAGAGCGGAGTTGTTGGTGGTTTGGCTGACTATTCTTTGTCATTTGCCAAATGCTTAATTGAGGTTATCTCCCTTTTTACAGAACTGCGTCCATCCTCGGACTGGCAATAGCTGCAAGGGAAAAGTGGAAATTATTTGTAGGTACGACCAAAAAATTTGTGCCTACCTACGGTAGGTTTACTTTAGTCCGCAGGCGACCCTTGCAGGTGTTGCCAGTTTGAGGATAGCTTTGTTCTGAAAAAAGGGAGATAGTGACCTCAATGGATTTGGGAAGGCGAAGAGTAGTTAGCCTAAACCGCCACAACTCCAGCGAACTCATCAACCCGAAACGGGCTTGTTTCCCGATTGCTTGTTGGTTCCTGAATTGGCAGTTGCCGTATGGGTGATGACAATTTAGGCAAGTATGAGAGAAATTGAAATAATAGCGTGGATGCCGAGGGAGAGCCATACACATATTGGGCAGCCTTACATTTTTTCGTTGGTCAAAAGTTTTGAGATTAACTCAAGTAAAACTTTTCCAACGAAAAAATGCGGGCAGGTAGCAACATATTTAAAAATACAAATATGTCACCCTCTACCCTATTTTTAATACTCCGACTTCAACAAAAGGATTCCGCCAATCATCCAAAGCGTATATTCGTCCAATGGAAAAGAAGTATAATTCAATTGAAAAGTCCTAAC
>JBCCQK010000709.1:0-3484 GCA_039024375.1 Bacteroidota bacterium | reverse complement strand
ATAGCGGGTTATTTTAGAAAAAAATCAACGAAGAGAAAATTCAAATTTTTAGAAAGATGCGTAGGTTATTTTTTGCGAACTCCCTTATGTTTATGGGAAAAGAAATGTAACTACTTAGGTGCTATAGTATTAGGATGTATTGGTTTTATGGCTGCTAACGAACCGACTAACATTTTATCAAAAAACGATACTTTTTCTGTAAGAATGGCTTGACCACAATGCCAAAAACCAAAATACCATAAGACCTAATTAATTACAAAGAAGTTTAAGAATGAAACAAAGACCTTCTTCGAGTGCTGGAAGGCCTAAGACACTTATAACTTACTCAACAAAACCTTCTAAGTAAAGTTTAAGCGTTCTAGGGCGACCGTTGGTAATGACGGTAACCGTTGGCTTCTGCCGACCAATCTTGTATTCGCTGTTGAAAGTTACTTCAATTTCGCCTTTGTCGCCCGGTTCAATAGGCAAGAATGGATAGCTTGGGAAGGTGCAACCGCAACTTACTTCCACATTTTTGATGACTAGCGGTGCATCGCCCGTGTTAGTAAAGGTAAAAGTATGTTTTACTTTATCTCCCGATTTGATGGTGCCAAATTTATGCGTCGTTTCCGTAAATTTTATGCGACCTCTTTTCTTCTTTTTCTTGACGGGGGCGGGCTTTTCTTTTCTGCTCTCAGCGGGCTTTGAAGTAGTGGAGGCGGTGGTTGTTTTTGTTACTTTTTCTTCCGCATTGGCCACTTTGTTAGCGTACGCCGCAACGGTTTCTTTAGTGATGATGCTATCTTTCTTTTCTACTGCTGTTGGCTTAGGTACTTCCACCACTGGTTTAGCACTTACCGTAGCTTTTTCATTGGTGCTGTCCGTTCCGCAACTGAGTAAACAAATAATGGTCGCAAATATTAGTAAGAATCGTGACATCTGTGCTATTATTTTGAAAGTCTGACCGTGTACCGTGTACCGTGTACCGTACACCATAAACCACAAAAATAATAATTCTAAAGAAGAATGGTGCGGACACTTGGCAACTACCGCAATAAAGTCAAACTTCCCATATCGGTTTTCTCTTCTTCTCCGCACAAGTAGCGCACTCGATAGAGAAGTACCCCAGGGTTCAATTCTTGTCCGTTGAAAGTACCGTCCCATTTTTCGAAGGGACTGTTGGTTCGAAAAATCTGTCCTCCCCAACGGTCAAAGATTTCGAACTCGATGAGCTTATCCTCCAAAACGGTGGAGTTACTGATGCCGTATTCGTCATTGCGTCCGTCTCCGTTGGGTGTAAACGCCTTTGGTAATTGCGCTATACAAGGTAGTGCCTCGGGGTCAATGACCGTAATTCTAATCGTATCTTCTGCGGTGCAAAACTCATCCGATAATTGGAGTTGGTAGGTAAACGTTCCCGCATTAGTTGGAGCAATACTTACCTCCGCTTCGGCGGGATTATCCACGCCATCAGATGGTGTCCAAGAAAAACTATTCGCACAGGTTTGTCCTACGCTGATGTCCACTGCGTCGCCTAAGAATAACACTTGAGCGTCGTTTTGAATTCGGTCAGGTTGGACGTACAGTGCTTCAATTTCTTCTAATCGAAGGGCTCGGTCGTAAACCCGAAATTCGTCAATTAGGCCCGCAAAGCGATTTTCTGTCAAGCCCACACATTCGCCGTTAGCAATGCTCAGTTCTTCGTTATTGTCGATTTGCACTCTAGAATCTGCCGTTCGTTCTTGTACTAGCACACCATCAACGTATAATTGACTGCGATTTCCCCGACGGACAAATACCAAATGATACCAACAACGACCAAAGTCTAGCTGCGCATTTATCTGCGTATTTCGCATATCATCTTGGCTTAATTGCGCCCGCACGAAATTGGACCCCGATGCGTAGCTAATGGAAAACGCTCGATTACCGTCGCAAGCTTCTTTTTTAGAAATAATATCTTGAATACCCACCGCATTGGTTGGCTTGATGTAAATACTGATAGAGAAATCAATAGTATTGAAAGCATTACTGATTGTCCCTAAGAATAGTAGGTAATCACCAACACCGTCTAATTGAAGGGCGTTTCCTACGACGCCACAAACACATTCGGGGGTTCCTTGAATAACTGCCGCCGTATTATTACCGCTTTCATCCTTGCCTAAGTTTTGACAATCGTCGAAAGAGTAGTGGGCTACTAGCCCATTGTCCAAATCTTGGCAGTTAGCCACCAAAGCTATGCTAAGTAAAACGATAGAAAAGAGAAATCTCATGAATAAACATTACAATTAGTGGGGTAATTGACCCCTAAAAAATAGACGAAACTGGTTTCGACTGCCTTCATAAACGTTAAATACTTAGCAATATTTTACTTGGTTGGTAAAACTAAAGTTGCCTATTGGGCAAACAGTTAAGTAACTCAAATTGTAGATTTTATCTTAGAAGGCGATGCTTTATTAGCATCTCCTGCTTTTGGGAAGACAAAAAGTAGGGGATGCTGGCAAAGCATCGCCTACTTAGGACTATTTCCCAAACATATCGGCTAGTCCACCCATGCCAGGAGGCATCATGTTTTGAAGTAGTTTTTGGCTTTCTTCCCCTTGCTTAGCCATTGCTTTTTCCAGCGTCCGATTGATGGCGACTAGAAGTAAATCTTCTACTTCTTCACTGTCTTCCCAATCCAATTTTGACTTATCAATCGAGATATTTAAAATTTTCTGGTTTGCATTGGCCGTCACTTGGATAGCGCCGTCGCCCGCTTCTCCTTTGACTTCAATTTTTGATAATTTTTCTTGTAATTCTTTTTGCTGTTGTTCAACGTTACCGAATAAATCTCCGAACATCTTTACAGATTGTTTTTAGTTTAATAATTTGTGTTTACAATAACTCTTCCGCTGGAATCCACACCAATTTCGTAAAATCCTGTACCTTATCATTCACTACCTTTACTCCTTCGCTTTCTAACAATTCTTGCATCATCGTCGGCGTCGGGAAATGCCCTCGGCCACTTAACTCCCCTTTCCGATTGACGACTCGATGAGCAGGAACGGGGTCGTCTTGCTGCCAATTGCATTTATTCAACGCCCAACCAACCATTCTGGCCGAACCGAGCGTCAAATAATCGGCGATAGCGCCGTAGTAGGTCACCCGACCATGTGGAATCAAGCGAGTAACGGCGAAGACATCTTCAAAGTAGGTAGTATTTTTTGGCATTGGTATCAAGGTTGTTTATTAATAAAAAGGATTATAGTCGAAACTGTTTAAGTAAACATGCAACAATACAATAAAATTACTACTTGATAGATTTATCGGTTTTAAATCTGATTTCTCACTTAAAGTTTATTCTTATCGCTTTCTTAAAACTCAATTCGATAACTCAAAATCGGAATCAACGGCAACTGCGTACTCTGCCGACGAATAATTCTATCTTGACTAGCACTGTAAAACTCATTCTGGCTAAACACATTTTCTCTATTAGTAACATTTTGTACGTTTAAACTCAAGGCGT
>JBCCQK010000708.1:0-3484 GCA_039024375.1 Bacteroidota bacterium | reverse complement strand
AATTTTAGATTTGTAATTTTAAATTTTACATTTTCCTAAAAGCGGATAATCACCAAAATCTTTATCAATTTCCCCGAAATTCATGTCTCTACTCTCTATTCTGAACAGTTACCAATATTTTTCAATTTCACAATTTTAAATTTCCCTATGGGTTTTCTAAGTTCTCTAAAACGTTTATTCTTCGTGACAGAATCTGTTGCCAAATCACAAGCGGAAAAAGCGGCCGAGGCCACTAAAGAAGCGGGCAAGGATATGTTCGAAAAAGGTAGTAACTTATTTGAACAAAAGAAAAGTTCAATAAGTGATAACTTGAAGGACACCGCTTCGGATGTAGCCGACAAAGCGAAAGACTTTGCGGGGTCTATTGGTGGCAAGGCCAAAGATTTTGCTGACAACGTTAACCAACGAATCCAAGAAAGTGAAACGTTGGAAAAAGCAGCTAATTTCACCGAAGGAGTGGGCAAGAAGGTATTAGATAGCGACGTTGTGAAAGGAGCAGGCGATTTAGCGGAGAATGTCGGTGGAAAGATTCTCGACGCAGGCGAAGATTTCATGGGCAAAGCGAAAGACACGGCCGAAAACGTAGGTAAAACTATCCTTGAAAGCGACACGCTTAAAAAGGCAGAAGGACTAGCCGAGAATATTGGGGGGACTATTCTCGAAAAGGGAGGAGATTTGGTCGATAATTTCAAAAGTGCGTCCGAAAATATCGGTGGAAAAATCTTGGAAAAGACCGAAGGGTTCTCCGATAAAGCTAAAGACTTTTCGGAAGATATTGGTGGAGACTTACTCGATAAAGGAAGTAGTTTAGCAGAGAAAGCGAAAGCTGCCATTAATAATCCCGAAGCATCTTTAGACGCTATCGTAGAGCGCGCCAAAGGATTGGCGGACGATATTGAAGAAAAAGTAAAAAATTCGGGTGGAACAATTTCAGACAAAGTGGGTTACGACGATTTAGAAAAAAGTACGTTGGACGGTACCGATGACTTTTTTGCGAAAGCCGACCGTTTTGCCAAAGGAGACTACGGTAGTAAAAAAGCAAGAATAATAGATGCAGATGCAAGTAAAAAACCAACTCCAAAAGAACCGTTCAAAGGAGAGATTCACGGCTTTGACGATACGGACGGTGACGGTGACCCGCTTATTGATGATGCCATCATTGAGGAGTGAAAAAATTGAGTAGCTATTTACAAGAAAAATAAATAGTTTTGCGCACGGAGAAGAACTTATTCGTTTTCCTATCCGTATTACTTAGAGATTTATCCATCAAAGAAATTGGTGGCATCTCAACACAGCTATAAGGGATGAGCGCAGTGGTAAAGCCTATTATCCGCTGCGCTCATTTCTTATCTTACATTGAGCATAATTACGACAGTCCTTGCAATCTTTATCAGTCATTTCAACTCAAATAACTAACTGATAAGCAACAATTTAAGAGAAGACCAGAAACTTGATGCTCTTTATTCAGCGTTCTCCCCTTCTCACTTAAAGGCCTGTAACTCCTAAAATTAACAAAGACACTTTGGCACTAATTAAATCTATCTCGGGAATCAGAGGCACCATTGGAGGCGAAGCAGGCACCAACTTAACACCGCAAGACATCGTAGAATCGGCGGCAGGTTTCGGAACTATGCTCTTACAGAAATATCCAACTCCAACCGTCGTTATCGGAAGAGATGCCCGTATTTCGGGAGCACTAGTCAGTAGCCTCGTTTGTAGTACGCTACAAATGATGGGCATCCACGTAGTCGATTTGGGACTCTCCACTACTCCAACCGTAGAAGTTGCCGTTGTCACGGAAAAAGCACAAGCTGGAATTATTCTCACCGCTAGTCACAATCCAAAAGAATGGAACGCCCTCAAGTTGCTCAACGATAAAGGTGAATTTATCTCCGCCGAAGCCGGACAAGCGATGCTCCAAACCATTAAAAAGGGAAGTATAGCCTATGCCTCCGTTGATAAACTAGGTACTTACCGAGCATTAGACAATTATATGGATAGCCATATCCAGTCTATTTTAGCACTTCCACTGGTTGACGTAGAAAATGTTCGTTCCAAGGCTTTCAAAGTTGTGGTAGATTGTATCAATTCAACGGGCGCCTTAGCAATGCCCGCTTTGTTAGAAGCATTAGGCTGTGAAATTATATTAATTAACGAAAATATGACGGGGCAGTTTGCCCACAACCCCGAGCCGTTGCCCGACCATTTACGAGGTTTGTCCCAAGCAGTAACGACCCATCGAGCCCATTTAGGCATTGCAGTTGACCCCGATGTGGACCGATTGGCCTTCGTCTGTGAAGATGGCGAAATGTTCGGCGAAGAATATACCCTCGTTGCCGTTGCCGATTACGTTTTAAAACACACCAAAGGAGATACCGTTTCTAATTTATCTTCCACACGGGCATTGAGAGACATAACGGAAAAACACGGCGGTACTTACCACGCCTCAGCCGTTGGCGAGGTCAATGTCGTCACTAAAATGAAAGAAGTCAATGCGGTTATTGGTGGTGAAGGTAACGGTGGAGTTATTTACCCCAATGCGCATTACGGTCGAGATGCCATGGTTGGCGTTGCCTTATTTTTATCGCATCTTGCTGACTTCGGTAAACCTACCTCCTTTCTAAAGTCCACTTACCCTCAGTACACTATCGCCAAAAATAAAATTCAACTGACACCCGAAATTGATATAGATTATTTATTGGCCTCCTTGAAAGAAAAGTACAAAAATTATCCGCTGAATACTATCGATGGGTTAAAAATTGAAATAGATAAAGATTGGATTCACCTACGCAAGTCAAATACGGAACCTATCATTCGAATTTATTCGGAAAGTAATTCCGAAGTAGTTGCTAATAACTTAGCGCGTAAAATTCAGCAAGACGTTCACGAAATTTTGAAAGAAAGGTAGGATTATTTTTGGGTCCTAAAAAAAAAAACGTACTTTCTTTGTTAAATAGTGAGTTTTCTTTAATTTCGCATCTGCATTCTTTCTAACTCCACCTCAATAAGCCTTTCCTCTTATCTTCGATTAAGTAGGATTAATAAACCTGTTATTCCTAATCATCCATTTTTTTATTGTCAATAATCCCAAGTTCGCAGAATCTTGAGAAACCTTAGTAGCTATGGTTAAAGATGCCTTTTTTGTCAAACAAAACAATCTACTTTGCAAAGTTCCCTTTCACACTGTCCTTTGGATAAAAACAGAAGGTAATTACAGTGTCATTAATACCTCAAAAGGAGAGTTTACCCTAAAACTATCTTTGAAGAAAGTACTAGAGCAACTACCCAGTTACTATTTCATGCAAATACAGAGAGCCTTCATCATTTCTTTACACCAAGTTCAAGATATTGATATGACGAGCAATGAAGTTGTCATTCAAGGCAAAAGACTACCTATCGGACGAAATTATCGAGAAGACTTACTGAGTCGGCTACGGATTTTAAAATAAAAGAATAGCAAAAAGACAAAGGCTACTTATCATTT
>JBCCQK010000707.1:0-3487 GCA_039024375.1 Bacteroidota bacterium | reverse complement strand
TAAAAGGCTACTCCAATTGAGATACATGGAATTCCGATTCAATCTGGAATATCCAAAGCCATCGGTTTGCTGTTTCCCAAGCTATTATTTTGCCGTACGCTTTAGAGAAATATGTTGCGATTGGAGTAAATATGGTTACTCAAATGTTTCAAATGCCGAGCGGAGGTGGGATGCCGCTCGGCAATTTCTTACTTTTTGTGCTCTTTTTAGGCCGACCTCGAATAGATAAAATATAACATAACCAATAGAGCTAGAGTTAAAATCAGAGTGGTCGTGGCAAATTTTTTAGCTTCTTTTTTGTTTTTTACTTCAATTTTCTTCTGTCGTTTTGACTGAGCCATATCTATTTAAAGTTTAGTATTAACAATAATTGACGAATATTATACGGTTGATTCGTGCAACAAGTTAATAATATTTCATCAAATTGAAAATGAAAGCTATCATAAAAAAGGCTTTCTTGTAAAGCTCGCCAAGCTAGACGTTCCTTACAAACCAGCCCGCCTTGCAGTCTGGCGGGTTTTTCCGTATCGAACGGAAAAATTTGTAAAAAGGGGATTTAAAGGGTGAGCTAAAAGAAAATTTCTTTTAGCTCACCCTTTAAAAACCCTTTTTTGATTGGAATGGGCTCGATGCCCATTTCAATCAACATTTATGCGACGGTTCGATTTTTACAGGAAAGCCCTTCATCTTCTTAATCCCATTTAATAGTTTCCACAGGATTCACTAAGGCAACTCTTGTTGTTTGATACAAGACGCTCAGGATAGCCATCAACCCAATTAAACTGGCGGCAAACAAAAATACACCTACTCCAAAAGAAGTAGCGTAGGCAAAATCTTCGAGCCATTGGGTCATGGCATACCAACTAAGCGGCACTGCTAACAAGAAAGCAATAACGATTAATCGTCCAAAATCTTTGCACAATAAGTAAACCAAATGGCCAATATCCGCACCGAGTACTTTTCTTATCCCAATTTCTTTTGTTCGCTGTTGTGCAATGAAGGTTGCCAAACCCAGTAAACCAATACAGGCAATGAAAATAGCTAAAATGGCAAAAACGCCCGCTATTTTACCTAGTTGCAATTCGCCCTCGAACATCCGATTGAATCGCTCATCTAAAAACTGATACGAAAAAGGTTGTCCGGGTGCCATCACGTTCCAATCGGCCTCCAATTGATTAATAAACCCTTGAAGGTCCTCCGTTTGTGTGCGAATAGACAACGCTCCTCTACTATTCCCCACGAACAAAGCCAAAGGCGAAATGGACTCCCGAAGGCTCGCAAAGTGAAAATTTTTAATGACCCCTATAATAGGATAAATATCCATTCCACTCTTTCCGTCCCGTTCGTAATTATTACTCAAGTATTCTCCTACGGGGTTATCATATCCCAATTGACGAGCTAACTCTTCATTGATAATGACGGCCGAACTGTCTGTTGAAAATTGACTATTAAAATCTCTTCCTGCTATAATTTCCAGTCCCATTGTCTTTACATAATCGAAATCCACCGTCCAATTAGCCAGTAGAATGGCATTTTCTTGTAGTGCTGCTTTTCCTTTAAAAAAAGCATTGGTGTTTCGATTAGAGGGTGTGGGTAAGAAACCCGTCAAAGAGGCGGAGGAGACTATTGGATTGTTAACAACCTTTTCTTTGAAAATCTGAGTATTGTCTCCTAAAGCGTATGCGTCGTTCACCACCAATACTTGTTCTTTGTTGAAGCCTAATTTTTTATTTTGCATAAACGACAACTGCTTGAATATCACCAAGGTGCCAACAATCAATAGCGTCGTAATAAAAAATTGAAAAACCACTAACCCATCTCTAAACCTTCGCCCACTATTTTGCCTATACAAACCTCCCTTCAACACTTTGATGGGTTTAAAATCAGCTAATACAAAAGCTGGATAAATCCCCGATAATAAGCCACTCAGTAAACAAATACCGACAGCCGTTGAAAGAAAAGAAGGCGTATAAAATAAAGTAGCGTCAAAACCTTTGCTAGCCAATTGATTGAAAGCAGGCAAAAAAGCGTGCAGTATTCCGTAAGCGATTAAAAGTGAAACCGTAGCAATTAGTAGGCTTTCACTCAAAAATTGTTTAATCAGATGTCCCTTGACGGCTCCGACTACTTTTCGGACGCCAACTTCTTTTGCCCGATTGACAGAACGAGCAGTGGAAAGATTGACGAAATTAACACAGGCAATAAGTAAGATAAATAGACCAATGAATCCAAAGATGTAGATGTACCGAATGTCTCCATTCGCAGCAATTTCCTCTTCTTTATCAGAACGTAGATGGATATCCGTTAGAGGCATCATTTCCATATGAGCGTAGTTACCACCAGCCAAAAAATCTTCGTAAGTGCCTCCTGTGAATTCTTGTAGCACCACTTCGAAATTTTTTAAGAAAATTGTTTGTATCTTTTGTTTCAAATTGGTCAAATTGGTTCCAGGCCTTACCATGCAATAGGTCGAAAAGTTATTTCCTCCCCATTCTCCTCCTCGGCTTTCTTCTAAGGAACTCATCGACAACAGAAAATCAAATTGAAAATGGGTATTATCGGGAATTGCTTGCATTACTCCCGTTACTGTATAATCAAATCTATTATCCAGTCGCAAGATTTTCCCTACGGCTTGAGCCGTACCAAAATACTTTTTAGCCATTTCATCGGACAACACAATGGTATTCGGTTCTACCAAGGCTTTTTCCGCATTTCCAGCAATCATTGGAATCGAAAAAAATTGAAAAAAGGAACTGTCAGCATATATGACGGCTTCTTCTTTGTAGGTGTCGTTTTGATAGCTGACTAAAAAGCTGCCGTTATCTCGAAACCGAAAAAAACGACGTACTTCTGGCAGTTCAGCGACTAAGGTGGGGCCTAAAGGAGCGGCACTTACTGCGGAAATCATTTCGTTGTCTCCGAGCTTAGCGTGAAAATCTAATCGAATAATATCGGCTGCATTTTCGTGGTATTGGTCAAAGCCCAACTCATCTTTCACAAACATAAACATGAAGAAAAAAGTAGCCATTCCAATACTTAGACCAGCAATATTAATAAAGGAATAAAAACGATACTTAGCTAGATTTCGCCAAGCAATCTTGAGATAGTTCTGTAACATCTAACGGGTGATTTTTACGGTGATTTCTAAAATAGTCGTTAACTCATTTGACTATTTTACCCCCTAGACGCTTAGTAACATTGAAAAGTTACAGGTCTGTAAAAAATTATTGCTAACCATTCAGAACCGAGAGTAGAGAAGAGAGATTAGAGACTTAAGATGTTGACAAACGGGAATAAAATTGTAAAATTGAATTTTTTGTCTAATTTCCTAAAATTTGAGTCTCTGTTCTCTCAATGAAATGGTCCCTGTTCTCTATTCTGAATAAATAAAATTATTGCTTAATAAGGTATGAGGAAATAAATAAACTACTCAAGATTTCGTAGAAAATTTGGATTTTATCAAGGCGATTTTTTCGTAGAATAGCGG
>JBCCQK010000706.1:0-3499 GCA_039024375.1 Bacteroidota bacterium | reverse complement strand
TTATTGTCTTCTTCCCATATTGTCAAGGAACTTTTTATATCTCATCACTCAACTAAGAGCAACTCAACATTTTCTTATTTTTTCCCCGCTTGACTTTCAAACGGAGCGCAAAGATACAAGGTTAATGATGATTTACCAAAACTTTTTACGCATAAAAATGTCTTTCTTAACATTTTTATTTTCGCAATTTTTCAATCATCTTTCGCCTACCTTTCTAAGCGGCTGCAAAAGTAGAACGTTCAAAGAATAGTTGCAAGTTCTTTTTCAAAAAAGAATAACTTTATTTGAAATTACTTTTCGCATTTCATCAAGAAATACTGCTTTACTTCAAAAGCGACAACAAAGATACGGTATGTATTAGGTTCTCGCAACCCCAATCACTAAATTATTTAATTTTATTTGCGACTTTTCTAGTCTATCAATTGGAGAGGCTATTTTCAACTATGCAAAGGTAATGTCGTAAGATAAGCCTGTAATATATACAGTATAATCAGGATAGAAAATATGGCACTGCGGCAAAAATTGTGGGTGATTTCCAAATTGCACAACTCGGAGAGTTATGTTACTTATTCAGCTCAACTGTAACATAACTCTCCGAGTTGTGCCAAATCTACAGGGTAAGACCTACCCACACTTTTTCACCGTAGTGCCGAAAATATTTAGAAAGAAAGTAAACGCCTATTCTAGCATCCCGTATTGAAATATCCTACATTTGTCCTTTTTTAGAATCAAGACTCTTCGAACAATTTCTAACCTACCAAGTAATATTGTACCAATAGCAAGTATGAACGCACAATCAAAATGAATTTTCAGTGGCTATTAATAGCCAATCTAGGAGCAATTTAGAAGCTGGAATTTCTATCTATTTGTGAGTCAATACGTGGAACATAGTGATAAAAATTGAAAATACATGGTTGTTTTGTTTTCCGACTGATGTACTTCTTTTTTGGAAACCTTTGGCGTCAAGAATTGACTCTATTTACGAACATCTTTTAAAAAATAACGACAATGAAAAAACATAACTTTTTTGCAGGGCCTGCCATTTTACCGAAGGAAGTAATGCGACAGGCAAGTAAAGCAACGCTCAATTTTGCAGATATGGGATTGTCTGTTCTAGAAATTTCTCACCGCAGCAAGCAATTCGCTGCTGTGCTAGAGGAAGCGGAATCGTTAACAAGAGAATTACTGGAAGTAAGCGATGATTATGCAGTATTGTTTCTAACGGGTGGTGCTAGTTCTCAATTTTACATGTCCGCCATGAATTTATTAGCCAAAGATGGTACGGCCGCATATGTAGATACGGGGGCTTGGTCAACCAAAGCTATCAAAGAAGCTAAGCTTTTTGGCAACGTGGAAGTATTAGCTTCTTCAAAAGATAAAAATTATAGCTACATCCCTAAAAGATACAAAGTCCCAACGGACGCTACGTATCTACACCTAACTAGCAACAATACCATATTTGGCACACAACACAATTGGTGGCCCGCAACCGACGTACCTTTCGTGTGCGATATGTCTTCCGATATTTTTAGTCGGCCATTAGATATTAGCCGCTTTGGTTTGATTTACGCCGGTGCTCAAAAGAACTTAGGTCCTGCTGGGGTGACGCTTGTAATTGTTCGAAAAGATTTATTGGGCAAAGTCAACCGTGAGATTCCTACGATGCTTGACTACAATACCCATATTGCTAAAGGGTCAGCCTTCAATACACCTCCCGCTTTCCCCATTTATGTATCTATGCTGACCATGCGGTGGATTAAGTCCAAAGGTGGGGTTGCAGAGATGGAAAAGAAAAATCGTTCGAAAGCGAACCTATTGTATAAGACGATTGATAATAACCCACTATTTTATGGTACGGCCGCAAAACAAGACCGCTCTAAGATGAACGTTACTTTCTTATTACACAATCCCGATTTGACGGATAAGTTTTTGACTGCTTGCGACGAAGCAGGTTGTGTAGGTGTCAAAGGGCACCGTTCGGTAGGTGGCTTCCGAGCATCTATTTACAATGCTATGTCAAGAAGTAGCGTAAAAGTGCTAACGGAAGTGATGAATGACTTTGCGGAAAAGCATGGCTAGTGTAGTGATTAGTTGACCTAGTAATTAGGTAGGTTGGTAATTTCCAATACTTTGTTCGACTTTAGGCCCGCCATGCTTACAATTCGAATCACTATTTTAGACTACAGGTAGGTATCAAATAAAAAGGACAGCTTTGAAAATAAAAGCTGTCCTTTTTTTGTTTTTCTAGGCTCCTAAGTAATGTCGAAGTAACTTACTTCTCGAAGCCGACCGCAATTTATTGATAGCTTTATCTTTTATTTGTCGAACGCGTTCTCTAGTCAATCCAAATTTATCCCCAATATCCTCCAAAGACATAGGGTGTTCTACGCCAATTCCAAAATAGAGTTTAATGACATCGCATTGTCGTTCCGTTAGTGTGCTGAGAGAACGCTCGATTTCCTTACGTAGCGACTGCTTGTATTCTAATTCTGTGTCAGTATTGCCAATAGTGCCATTCTCCAGCACATCCAGTAAAGAATTATCTTCCCCCGTCACAAAGGGCGCATCCATAGAAACGTGTCGGGCTGCGACGCCTAAAGTGGTTTCGACTTCCTCCGTGGGAATTTCTAATTGCTCAGCTAACTCTTCGGCAGAAGGTTCTCTTTCGTAGGCTTGCTCGAGTTCAGAGAATGCTTTGTTGATTTTGTTAAGCGAACCTACTTTATTGAGTGGTAGGCGGACAATTCTAGACTGCTCTGCGAGTGCTTGTAAGATAGATTGGCGAATCCACCAAACGGCGTAGGAAATGAATTTGAAACCTCTAGTTTCGTCAAAACGTTGAGCGGCTTTGATGAGGCCGAGATTCCCTTCGTTGATTAAATCGCTAAGGGAGAGTCCTTGGTTCTGGTACTGTTTGGCTACCGAAACGACGAATCGCAAATTGGCTTTTGTTAATTTTTCCAACGCAACTTGGTCACCTGATTTAATTCGTTTGGCTAATTGAACTTCTTCTTCGGGTGTCAACAAATCAACTTTTCCGATTTCTTGTAAGTACTTCTCTAAAGATTGGCTTTCTCTATTGGTGATAGACTTAGTAATCTTGAGTTGTCTCATGTAATTCCTTTTTTGAGTTTATTTGATAGTCGATAGCAGAAAATAAACGTCTTTGGGGCTTTCATAATCTTAGAACAGGGTCTAATAACGCTGTCTGATTGTTTTCTTGAGGCTTCAACTGCTGTTTTCGTAAGTTCTTTGACAAACCCTATGAAAAGAATCAAAGAACGAGTTCCTACTACTTTCCTTATTTGACACCACCTAATTTCCCTAAAAACAGGGTACACCAAAAAAACGACAACGAAGCGGTCATTTCGTTTGAATCTGTTTGTTGCTTATTTTGGGAAAAATGATTTGTAGATGGGTATTTAAAAGTAGAGAATGGACTCGAAAATATCCGTTGATAATTTTACAGGTCGAATACAAAAGTAACGGAATTAGGTAT
>JBCCQK010000705.1:0-3507 GCA_039024375.1 Bacteroidota bacterium | reverse complement strand
GTGATTGAAGAAATATTGACGGACTACAAAAACGACGAAGTGGTGGTGTTCATGCACCATCCCATTTATTCTAATGGAAACTACGGTGGGCGATTTTCTCTGAAAGACCATTTAGTTCCCTTTGCGGAGACGGAAAATCTAAACATTCCGCTACCCATCATTGGGTCACTAGCCTTGGTGGGTAGGAATATTACGGGTATCAAACAAGATATATCCAATCGGCACTACCAAGAATTAATGGGAGGTATTGAAAGCATTGCGCAAGGACTGAAGATGAACGTACTGTTTGCGGCGGCACACGACAATGGCTTACAACATTTCGACAAGGGAAAATTGCAATTTATCGTAAGTGGTAGCGGGTCCAGAACTCATCATATTGGCAAAGGTGGTTCGGCCACTTTTGCGTATCAAAAAAAGGGGTTTTGTAAAGTTTTATTTTACGAAGACTTTGAAATGTGGGTAGAAATGTACGCTGTGGAAACCCCCAATCAGTCCGCAACAATGGTCTATCGTACCCAAATTCGACCTCCTCGAGCGGGAACAGTGCAAGAAAATATCCAATATCCCCCAGTGACTACCCCAGATACGATTCTAGCGGCTAACGAAAATTTTGCCGCCAATGGTTTCAAAAAATTAATGTTAGGTGCTCAATACCGAGATATTTGGGCCACTCCCGTGAAAGCCCCAGTAATTGATTTACAGCGGCAATTTGGTGGTTTAACCCCGATAAAAAAAGGGGGTGGGATGGCCTCCAATTCCCTGCGAATGGAAAAAGCGGACGGTAAACAGTATATCTTGCGCTCCATCAATAAAGATTATCGAAAACTGGTGCCGCCAAGTCTAGCCAATCTAAAGCTGCTCGACATTATGAAAGACCAGAATAGTGCCAGTCATCCCTACGGCGCACTCGTCATTCCTGCCTTGTCGGAAGCGGCCAACGTTTACTATACTCATCCTAGATTGGTGTATCTAAAGCATCAGCAAGGATTGGGTAATTATAACTCTCAATTTCCTGAAGAGTTGTATTTGCTAGAGGAGCGCCCAAGTGGCGATTGGAGGGATGCGGCCCCCTTTGGAAACTCGGATAAAATCATTGGCTACACCGATTTATTGGTGAACCTACGGGAGAAAAAGAGTCACTTTATAGACCAACATTGGGTCTGCAAGTCTCGAATGTTTGACCTGTTTTTGCACGATTGGGATAGGCACGATGACCAATGGCGCTGGGCCACTTTTGAAGAGGGCGATAAAACGATTTATCGACCCATTCCTAGAGATAGAGACCAAGCCTTTTACAAATTTAAGGGTTTGGTACCCAGTTACGTTGCTTGGTTTTTGATGAAGCAGTTCAAGACGATGAAAGCCGACGTGAAAGATGTCAAACACTTGGCCTTTAATGCCAAACATTTCGACCGCTATTTTATGAATCAGTTGGAATGGAGGGATTGGAAAAAAGAAGTTTTGGCCTTACAGAAAAGCCTAACTGACCAAGTGATTGACCAAGCGATGAACGACTTCCCCATTGAAACGAGAGGCAAAGATGATAAAGAATTAGCCAAAAAGTTGAAATCCAGACGGGATAAAATGCTAACTTACGCCAAAAAACTCTACGATTTTCAAGCCAAAGAGGTAGAAATAACGGGTTCCAACGATGCGGACAGGTTTGAGGTCAATACGGCCGACAACGGAAATACGACCGTCAAAGTATGGGTAAAGCGCCCCGAAAAAGGAGATTTGTTGAAATACGAACGGACTTTCTACCCCTCCGAAACCAAGGAAATTCGCCTTTACGGGCTAAGGGAAAAAGACGAATTTATCTTTTTAGGAGCTAGCAGAAATGCGATTAGCGTTCGAGTGATTGGTGGAGAAGAAAAAGATGCGGTTTTGAACCAAACCAAGGGTAGAAAGGTCAAGGTGTACGACGATTTGCAAGGTATCGAAATGGAAGGCACTAATCTGAAAGATTTGACCTCCGCCGACGTATCGGTCAACGAATACGACCGTAACGGATTTACATACAATACCAATCTCCCTGCACTTAGTTTTGGGTCGAACCAAGACGATGGTTTCTTTTTTGGCGGGGCATTTAGCTGGACGACGCAGGCTTGGCGGAAAACGCCTTACCAATCGAAGCAACGCATTTCCGTAAGTGTAGCCCCCAACAGTCGGAGAGCCATTTTAGCCAACTATACGGGGCATTTTCCTAAAGTCATTGGTCAGGTTGGTTTTGCCCCCACCGTAGATTTATCGTCTCCCCGCTACCAAAATTATTTTGGCCTGGGGAATAATTCCCCCGAACCTACTCGGGAAAACCAATTTAATTGGGTGCGCATGGAATCCTTTACTTTTGACCCTCTGTTGCGCCTAGACTTCAAAGACCAACGGACGGTTTTCCAATTTGGCCCCGTCTTCGAGTCCCACGATATTAAAAACTCGGAGGGTCGCGTGTCGGAAGACGCTACTTTGGGATTTAGTGCCGACGAATTTAATCGAAGAAACTTTTTGGGCGGTGAACTGCGCCTGCAAACGGGCTTTGTCAACGGTGGTGCTTTTCCAGAAAATGGTTTTAAAATCGGTGGAGGTTTATCCTATCTAAACACTTTGGATATAGACGAAGACGTACTTAGTCTGGACGCCAACGCACAGCTTTATTTTACGTTATCGTACGCCCCTAAATTGGTTTTGGCCAACAATATTGGTTATCAAAAAGTATATGGCGACCCTCAATTCTATCAATTTCCCGATTTGGGACAAACCACCAATTTGCGAGGCTTTAGAAACAATCGCTTTCGGGGCGAATCGGCTTTCTATCACAATATCGACCTGCGGTTGTTCTTATTCAAAATAGACAATAATTTTTTACCGATGGATGTCGGTATCGTCGGAGGGTACGACTACGGTAGGGTGTGGTTAGAAGGAGAAAATTCGGATACTTGGCACAAAAGTCAGACGATTGGATTGTGGATGAACATATTGGGTATGGCGATTGTGCAACCCCATCTTTCTTTTTCCGACGAAGGGAATTTGTTTAGTCTGCGATTGGGCTTTAATTTTTAAAAAATGAAAAAACAGCACTACAAAATCATAGCCTACATTTTTTCCCTGTGCGCCACGACGCTCTGTTTTGGTCAAAAATACCACGAAGTATGGCTGGAAGGAGAAGACTCCAACGTTTGGCATTACAGCTACGGTGGCGGATTTTGGCTTGCCCCTTTGAACATCGCCGTCTTATCTTTCCACTACAACCGGTCGGATGTGGATAGTCGATTTATGATACGAATGGGGCACGCTTTTTAGGAATGAGGATTACGAGTAGTGTACCAAAATGGTCAAAAAGTTTCAGTTGAAGGTGGGTGATACTTTGAAAGTCTAACGACACCCCACAAGTTTACTTTAGGGCAAAAAGGTACGGAGTACCGATAACATTTGTATCATCTGCTGCTAAAAATAGGTCTCAAAGGTGCAGCGCACCGTTCGCATTGAACCTTATTTTTAACAAATGTGGTC
>JBCCQK010000704.1:0-3511 GCA_039024375.1 Bacteroidota bacterium | reverse complement strand
TCCATGGAGTTTTTCGAGCGCAGTTTGTTCATTTTCAAATTTGAAGAAATAAATTGACCAAAATAAGTATGTCTTTATCGAGTAGTAAGTCAAAGCTGTGCTCGAAAAGGAACTTTGTGTGCTCTGTGAACTCCATACCTTTGTGGTAAAAAAACAAGTGGTAAGTAGTTACCATTTTTTAAAAAATTAGGTCGGATGATTTCTTGATGGGATAAAAGTAGAAGCTATTGGAAAGGAAAGACAGCAGCAATCGGTGAAGGCGGGTAAAAAACCGTTGAACGAGGATTTTTGTATTTTTGATAAAAAGAGATAACTGTGAACAAAACCTGAAGTCTATGAACTTGAAGAAAATAACGAACATCGAATAGGGGGAAGTTACGGTACAATGGTCTTGAAAAGATAGGAAAGCGATTTGAAGAAACGCTTTTCTGAGTTTTTGAAATTGAACTAATTCCAAGTTCATCACATTATAGGATATAGCGAATCCACGTTTGTCTGTCTTTAAATACTTGAATCTATCATTTAGTGGAGCGCAGTAGGGAAAATAGGTTGTATTGAATAAGTTAATCCAATTAGGCGGCCGTGACTTTTTCTTTGTTGAAAGTCAAAAAGGTAAAGCGGCTTAGTTGTTGCCATTTTTCCTAAAAATAGTATTGAATGATTTTTTATAAAAGTGAAAAGGTCGCCAAACCACCTTTTCGTTGTGAGAAAAGTAAGCATTACCTCCAAAACTACACTCGACTTCCTCATCAAAACCTTGCCATGAAACGGTTTTATTCCAGCTTCTGCTTTCTATTTTTAATAAGTTGTATCTCCTTTTTTTCTAACAGCCTTTTTGCTCAAAAAAGTGAAAAATTAACTCGAATTCGAGGGGTGGTCATCGACCAAGAGACCAAAGAACCTCTACCTTTTGTGGCTGTTGCTTTTCCTGGTACAAGCGTTGGAACGACGACCGATTTTGATGGAAAATTCGAAATTAATTCTCAGTGGGCCACTGAAACGTTAGAGATTTCTTTCTTGGGCTACGAAACATTTACGACTTCCGTCAAACTGGGCGAACGGCAAGTTATCGATGTAGAGTTAGTCTCCGAATCCCTTAATCTACAAGAAGTTACGGTAAAAGCAAAGAAGAAGCGCTATCGCAAGAAAAATAATCCCGCCGTCGATTTGATGCGCAAAGTGATTGACCGAAAAGACGAAAATCGACTGTCCAGTTACGACC
Source organism: Bacteroidota bacterium (assembly GCA_039024375.1). Taxonomy (GTDB): domain Bacteria; phylum Bacteroidota; class Bacteroidia; order Chitinophagales; family Saprospiraceae; genus JAFMDF01. Next base: position 2,289 of record JBCCQK010000704.1, on the reverse strand, counting down.
ATTACGAATTGGATAAGTACGAAAAGGTAGAATTGGATATCAACAACATTACGGACAAATTTAAGGCGAGAAAAGCCTTCCGCAAATTCCAATTTATTTTTGACTTCTTAGATACTTCCGAAGTAAACGGTAAACCTTATTTGCCCATCTTTTTACAGGAAATTAATTCCAAAGTTTATTACAGCAAAGAAAAAAACAAGAAGCGGGAATATCGAGAAGCGATTAAGGCTACGAAGCTAGAAAATCATCTAGACGAAGAGTCCGTCACCACCATCATGGACTATTTATACGACGAGATTGATATTTATAGTGGCAATACCATTTTAATGGGGAACCAATTTACGATGCCACTTTCGGCCATTGCGCTCGATTTCTATCGCTTTTACATTATTGATACCATCGAATTTCAAGGTAAAAAAGCAGTGGACATGGCCTTCATTCCCAAAGTGAAGGGAAATTTTGGGTTCAATGGAAATCTGTATATTGCGCTCGACTCGACCTATCAATTACTCAAAGCAGAAATGGGAGTCGTTGACGATATCAACCTCAACTTTGTCCAAGACTTATTGATTGAGCAGGAATTTGCACCCGGCCCAAACGGTAAATACGTCGTGTCGAAAGATAAAATTATTGTTGACTATAACATCACAAAGAAAGGCATCGGCTTTTTTGGTAAACGAACGGCGAGGTACAACAACCATATATTCAACGAACCCAAACCCGACGAAATATACGATGTTCCCGAGTTCGTCATAGAATTACCCGGCGCTAGAAAAGCCAAGGATACCTATTGGGAAGACAATCGACCCGTTGCGCTCTCCAATAATGAAAAAGGGGTTTATCACATGATTGATACCCTGCAAACAGTTCCCTCTTTCAAACGTGCTTTGAACATTGTTTCCTTCTTGGCAACGGGTTATACCTCCGTAGGAAAGTTTGATATTGGACCGATTAACTCTTTTTACAGTGGCAACGCCGTGGAAGGGTTTCGACTACGGTTCGGCGGTCGAACCAACATTAATTTTCATCCCAAATTACAACTAGACGGTTACGCTGCCTACGGTTTTCGGGATAAAAAATGGAAGGGTGCGGCTGCCATGCTCTGGTCGTTCAACGAAAATTCGGAAGAAAATCCAAGACATTATTTTCAAGCAGGATTCACAAGAGAAACCAAATTTCCCGGTCTGAAAGTAGATTTTATCAGCGAGGATAACGTTTTTCTAGCTATCGGTCGCCGTGGTATTGCAGACCGAATGTTATTGTATAATTCAACTAGAATTGATTACTACCGAGAGACCCGCAATAATTTGACCTTTCACTTTACGGGAGAACGATTGAAGCAACGCCCAATCGGCCGCTTAACTTTTGACTTTACGGGCGAAAACGGCGAACCACAGAGTTTAGACCTAATTCGCACCACAGAATTGGGCTTCAACTTCCGTTGGGCACCGAATGCCGATTATTTTCAAGGAAAAATCAACCGCTACCCTATATTCAACAAGCATCCAATTTTCCAATTATCCTATTACGGTGCCCCCAAAGGCGTTTGGGGAAGTGAGTATTCGTACCATCAAATCAGATTTGGTGCGTTTAAGCGGTTTTATTTATCTATCCTCGGTTTTACTAACGTAGATTTTGAAGCGGGAAGAATATTTGGGAAAAACCTACCCTACACTTTATTACACATTCCACGTGCGAACCAAAGTTATTTGTACCAAATTCGGGCCTTCAACATGATGAATTTCCTCGAATTTGCGAGTGACGAATACGTAAAAATCAATTTCCGTCACTATTTTAATGGCTTTATTTTCAATCGAATTCCACTGTTCAAGAAGTTAAAATTGCGAGAAGTAATAACGCTAAAAATGATTTATGGTGGTTTAACGGATGCTAATAATCCCAACAAAAATCCAAGCTTAATTCAATTTACGAACGCCGTTGACGATAACGGAGAACCCATTTTAGACGCCGAAGGTAACCCTATACAAGAAACTTTTACGTTACAAGATAAGCCTTACATCGAAGGTAGTGTCGGTGTGCTGAACATATTCAAGGTGTTACGCATTGACCTCGTTAAACGATTCACTTATCTAGATAATCCCAATTTACCGAGGATGTTCGGGGTGGATGGATTAGGGATACGAGCGAGAGTTTATGTGGAATTCTGATTCAATTATCAACGTGCAATGTGCAATGAACAATTTATGAGGAAGCAATCAATTCTAAATAAATTTGGAATAAGTTGTTGGAAGGAACAGTGAAAAAATAAATTTACCATTTCAAAAATTT
>JBCCQK010000703.1:0-3532 GCA_039024375.1 Bacteroidota bacterium | reverse complement strand
TAAAAAATGGTAAACATGAAAAAGATTATTTTCACAATGATGGTTTTAATAAGTTGTACGCTTAACGTTCAAGCCATAACGGGACCAAATGTTTTTGGTGAATTACAAAACTTGATGGAAAGACTGCCCGAATTAGAGCGCTCTATTCCACCTCAACGGTATCAAGAACTTATATTAGAACATGACCGAATCGTAGCTGGATACAATAAGGAAATGCTAGAAGTAGCCTGCAAAGTTAAAAATGGTTTAGGGCTAAGGAAGCCCAAGAATATCATAAAAAAGGACGACGAAATTAGAAGAAATATTACTATTTACGAAAATGCTGCACAGCGACTCTATGGGGAAATCCATGCAGAAATTCTTGAAATTTCTGGTGCAAAATCGCAGGAACTCTTAGCAGAACTTAACTTCGACCCTATTAAAGACACTATTGATTTTCTTATCCGCTTACTAGAAAGGCTTCAAAATTTTGGATGTTACAAAGCTGCTGAGTTCTACAATGATGCCCGCTTACTTGATTTTGCAGACTTGATAACGACAACCAATATTTCTCCTATTAAGTGGGATAAGCTACTAAAAGAATGTGATAGCGATGAGATAAATAGGTATTTACAAAAGAAAAGTAAACAGCCTTAAAGAACACCCCAAAGAGGTGATGTTTTACGAGTAATTCTCAAACTAGACTTATGCCTAAACTTGGGTAAGTAACGACTAAAGAATAACTTCCGCATTTGTGGCTGTCAAATTTAAAATTATACTGCGTTAAAAAGCCTCGCCGATGCTAGGCATCGTCTGCGTTTTTTGCCTTGTCTAATTTCAAATTTCCCTAGCCAAAATGGGGAACTTATTTTTCACTCGTTACTAACACAAAATTGTACTCGTCTAATAAACTACACTTGTTCAAACGGCAAAAGCCAAACATCCATGACCACCGTCAGATTATCATTCAAGATTTAAACAGGTAATCTTTCATTCAACGTTTCGAATTTTCTTGATTTTCACGAGGTCGTTTGCGATTTTGGACTATGGACTTCCCTCCACAGCGATTGTGATTGAGCGGTCATTCGGCCACAAAGTGACTGCTCTAGCATAGTTGTTGCGGAAGGAAGTCCACAATCCATTTTTACTCAAAAAGCTAAAGCAAATCCTCAAATTTTACCCACATTAAAATGTTGATTACCCATTTATTTTTTGAGCCTTAATGAGACGGTGGTTTTCAAGGAACAAAAAGACCTCTTTTGACGGGATAAAAATCGTTGAGTTATCTGGATGTACTTCTATAATGCCCAATATCGTAAGATTCCACGGCAGCGATATTGGAAGATTGAACTTAACTAGCACAAGGCTCCAGCCTCTCACAAAAAAGTGTCTATCACATCAATGTTATTTCAGTATTTTTTCTTAACACCATCACACCAAAAGAGGTAACTATCGGAGGTCCACTGATTACTGACAAAATAAAAAATAGAGTCTCCCTTAATTGAGAGATTTGCTCCGCATTTACAAGCATACGAATCAAGTGGAAAGTTAAACAGAAGGCTATCTGAATGATTACCTGTAACCTCAAAATAGGAATTTCCGCCATAGGAAGCACGCTGAAAATACGGATATTGTTGAATCAGCGTATTTACACTTAAGATATTATCTCCTCTATGGTCTATCCATAGGCTGTCCCAGATAGTCAAAATATCTTGAAAAGTTGTATCAAATTTAATCCTCGTATCTATACTATCGCTTGGATGATACAAAATTTGATTACCAGAACAGGTCACACAATAGTCTCCTACATAAGCAGCCAAATCTATTTCGGTAAGGGGCGTAGTATTTTCTTTCTTACAACTCAAATGGGCAATTAGAACAAAAATTAAAGCTATACAATAGATATATTTCATTTAGATTCTATTTTGATGCCTAACCAAGATAAGTATTTTAATATTTAACTGCTATTGAACGTACGCACCTAATATATAAAATTGTATAGTGGCTATATTTGAACTGCAAAACTCCCCTAAATCTTCACTGACCGCTATACTATACCTGCTTCACCGACAACTGAATCCGCTTCCGCGCCACATCAATATCCACCACTTTTACTTGCACTTACTGTTGCAATTTCACCACATCAGCATGATTCTTAACAAATCCAGTTAGCACGAGGTTCCAGCCTCGTGCTTTACAAGTAAAAATTCGTACCCCAAATTAGTGAACGGCTTCTTGTGACTTCTTTCCGTTCCGATTGATGACTTTTAATCGTTCTTCTCCTCTTTTTTCATCAAAAAACTGCGCCAACTGGCGCCCCGCCACTTCTCTACCGCCGAGACCGAAGGCAAGCGCAAACGCAGTAGCTGCCGCCCCCAACGTCAATCCAAAGGCAAGATTTACAATACTTTCGGCAATGCCTATCGTATGAAGCGCAAAAGCCAAAAAGATACCAATGATAGCAAATTTAGCAATCGGAGCCATCCATTTTGAGTCAGATTTGGCCACTATATCTCCTACCAAATTTGCTAGGTAAGCACCCGCCGCTAACAAGATGACGCCAAAAAGTACTTGTCCCGACAACTGAAAAACAGTATTCAAAATATCGTTGAGTGCCGTCAATCCCAACCTTTCTACTCCTGTGATAATCCCCGTAAATAATAAGAAAAAGAAAGCAATGTTTCCCATCGTGTCCGCCAAAGACCGATGACCAATCATACGACTGATACCCATTTTTTGCGAAAAATCATCCGTACCAATATTGCGTAGAATATCCACCAAAAAACCAACGACAAATTTCCCCACCAAATAGAAAGTGGCAATAATTAGCGTAGCCGCTAAGATGTTGGGGATAGCATTTAAGAAGGTACTCAACATAGCCGTTGCAGGTTCAGAAATGGCCTTCATATTGAGCGTATCTAGCGCAACGATTAGAACGGGGATAAAAACAAAAGCAAAAATTAGTTTTTTCAATAAATTGGTGAGCGTTTTTGGATTTTTGAACCCCGATTTTAAGGCATAAGGTTCTAAAGAATTAGACAAAAATCCTGCGGCCTCGGCAACAATTTTGCCCAACACGTAACCCGCAAAACCAATAATTCCCGCCCCAATTAGATTAGGCAGGTAAGACAAAAATTCACTCATCATGTTTTCGATAGGTGCCAAAACGGTATTCAAGCCCATCATCCCTAAAACAATAAGTAGCGTGTAGATAACTATGAGATAGTAAACCATTTTGGAAACGAAGATATCCACTCGGAAATCAAGTTTCAAATTTTGCCCTAATTGTTCGTCCAAGTTGGTTTTTTCCAAGAGTTTTCGAACAAGTCTTCGAATAATTTTAGCAAAAAATAGACCTATCAATAATACCACTAGAGCGCCAATTACATTGGCAAAAGCACTACCCATGGTAGCAGAAAGGGACGAAAAAAGTTGATTAAAGTAATCCATAGTAACGAGTTTTGAAGCCTCGGAATGTTCCGAAACTTTTAGTTAAAGAAATAAGTATATAATATTTCTGGTAACTCGACTGCGACTAAGCGCTTATCTAATC
>JBCCQK010000702.1:0-3546 GCA_039024375.1 Bacteroidota bacterium | reverse complement strand
TTTTGAGCAGGGAGGTATTTTTTAGGTGCGAAGATTCTATTTTTATCTTTTTCTAATAAGGCACAGAAGTCTTGTACATCTTTTGAAAAAAGATGCATATTTTCTTTTGTAATTGTATTAGGTGATTTTTTATTATTTTTTTCAGAAGATATAGTTGCCTTCATATAAGTGCTATTTTCATTAAAAATACTAGTTTTTCCACTTTATAACAAACCAATCATAACTTTTATCTAATTGGAGTGGCTCTTCCTTTTCATTTTTAATACCTAAAATCGTTAGTTTATTTTGAAAATTGTCGTAATATCTTTGAATAAGCGCATTATAAACCCTTAGTCTTTTTGCGTCTGTCGCTCGTATTTCAATTGCTGCATCTTTATTCTGTTCGGTAAAAATCAATATTACTTTGACAACAGTTGAAAAAATCTTAACGAAATCTTGATTATTAGAAGTAACATCGTCTCTTAGCTCGCCATTTCTCTTTTCTATAAGTGTGAGATTAAATACATTGTTTCCTTCATCTTGAAATATAATACCTTTTTCAAAAGTACCGTTAGGCCCTTTGCTTTTAAAAAGAAAGGCATTATATGCCTCATAGTATTTGGTTTCATATGTTTTCTTTAAGCTCATTATTTTCTCGTAGTGGTATTGTTTCGTCAAATGTAGCACAAATTCTAATCTTAAACAAAACAAGTACCTGAAAAACAATAGCTTTCAACTACTTCTTAAGGCAAAAAATCTAAACTTGATACCCGCTGTCGCAGCAGTTACAATAGTTAAAAAACTGTGTTGCTGGTGAGGACTAATATAGCAGCATATCGGGAGGTATTCGGTAAGATAGCGTTTGTTTCCTACTATAAAACAGGGTGGTTTTTCCTATTTGCCTTGTTTTTATTAGTCTCGAAAATATGTTGAATTTTTAGAAATGGAGTTGCGAGTAATTGCAACTCCATTTTTTTGCTAGAGGTTAACAATAAGTTATCCTTACATCAATTAATTGAGTTAATCTATCCGTCTATTTAATTATCGAGATGGTACTGGTACTTTATCAGTAAGCGTTATTGATATGGGCATCACTGATTTTTACACTTTCACTGGTGGACAAAATGGTTAAACTAGACACCATAAAATGGTGGAAGATACTGATTTGAATCCCGCTTCTTTGAACGGGATTCAAACATCGACATCCGTTTTTTATAGTAGCCAAAGAGCTAACAAACAGTCGTTTACCTTTTACTGGTGAACAGCTGTTGTGCTTTCTTACGCCGTCGGGGATATTGATTGGAAGATGCAGTCTTCCAATATCGCTGCTGTGTAATATTGAGACATCGGGATAGATTAGTACAAGCAAGCAACGGCTTGAAAGCCGTTAGAAATAGGAAGGAATTATTTAAAAAATTACTCCATCAATATACTAATACAGTCGATTATCAAGTATTAAATGTGGCATCAGGCCCATGTAGAGATGTTGCAGAATATCTACAAAATAATCCTACTAAAGCGATTTGCATTGACTGTTTGGAACATGATAGCCATGCTATTGACTATGCCAAAACCTTATTACAATCAGTCAACTCCGATCAGTATCAATTTATTCACGCAAATATTTTTAAATTTGATACAACGAAAGAATATGACTTCATTTGGTCTGCAGGTTTATTTGATTATTTCGATGATATGACATTCATTAAAGTACTGAAATAATTATTCAATTACTTAAAGCTGAACGGGCAAATGGTCATCGGTAATTTCTGTTGGAAAAGTGAGTCAAGGTATATGAAAGAGTTGGTGAATTGGCATTTATACTATCGGACTCGGGAAGAGTTACTACGACTCGGTAGAAAGTCTTTCGGAACTGATTTTTTTATCGAAGTTTTGGAAGAAGAAGAGGGAGTTAATTTGTTTTTGAGAGTAGTGAAAGAGAGCTAAGTACAATCACCTCAAATACTCCGAAATCGCAGGAAGCAACGCTCCATTATCCCCATTAAATTCCCAAAACATAACACCGCTGAGTCCTTTTGCTTTGACAAAATCAACCTTAATCTTCAAAGATGTTGGGTTTTCATAAGTAACAAATTGCCCATCAGAGGGGCGCCACAGATAGGGGGCTTTGGCGCTTTCGTCCCAATGGTATTGGAAGCCATTTTGATTCAACAAGCTATCCGCAATAAATTGATAAGTGTAGGCGCCACCTCCTTTTATGGTTCTGCTTTGGTAACAGCCATTATTAACGGACTCGACTCCATGCCACCACCTACCGTAAAAAGGAACGCCTAAAACTAGTTTGTCGGCAGGAATACCCGCCGCCAAATGTTGTTGAACGGCGGTTGCGGCGCATAAAGCCACCGAATTATCGTCGTATTCGGAGACAAATAAGTTGGCGTGATGTCCAGTTTTGTCTTCTCCTGCGCCGTGAAAATCGTAGGTCATAATGTTGATGAAATCCAAATATTTCTGCGCTTCCGCCATGTTGGTGTGTTCCAAATACGCCTTACTGGCACCCGTTGCAATGGTCAATAAATAATGCGTTTGACCATTTCCGTAAGCGTCCAGTTTTTCCCTAATTAATTGTAAGATAGCAGTAAAATTTTCCTTATCCTCGGGTCGGTGGGGATTACCGTTACCGGGCAGTCCGGGATATTCCCAATCCAAATCAATGCCATCTAATTGATGCTTTTTTAAAAAATCTAGGGCAGATTGGGCAAATATTTCTCTGGACTCGGGCGTCAACACGGCATCCGAAAAATTTTTCGACCACGTCCAGCCGCCGACCGATACGAGTATTTTCAATTCGGGGTTTACCTTTTTAAGCTGTTGCAATTTTTGAATGGTGGCTCCATCTTCTGGCTTTCCTTCCACCATCCTTCCATCTTTGATATTCGCAAACGCAAAATTAATGTGCGTAATCTGCTTCGCTTTTTCGAAGTCCTCGCCCCAATTGTCCGCTATTCTATTGACGTACGCAATGGTTCTATATTTTTTGGCTGGTTCTTCATTGGCAATAGTTGGTTCCTTTTTGACCGTACAAAAGGAGAAGGATAAACTGAACAATAATAGGAGGCCTAAATTATTTTGCATGAGTGAAAATTATTGATGTAACATATCGGATATTTTCAAAATATCCGATATGTAAAGTAAAACAAAGCAATAGAGGTTAATAATAAGTTATCCATTCAGCGATAGTTGAGATAAATTAAGCATAGAGTTAATTTTCGTTTAAAAACGGTATGAAGCTATTGGTTACTATTTTTTATTTGTTGCTTGGACTATCTACATTATCTGGTCAAAATGTACAACTAGAAGATTACGGCTACAGTCAGATTCCTTTTAACTATGAAAATGATACGGTAGATATAATTCTTTTGTCCGCAGGAACAAAATGCGATACTATCAAGAAACCTTTATTCTTATTTGTGCAAGGTTCCCTTCCCAAACCCATATTTTTCATAGATAAAAATGGAGCGCAACTTAGTCCCGTTTTCCCATTCGATGTCTATAAGTACTTTGAAGATTATCATTTTATTATAATTGGGAAACCAGGAATACCCG
>JBCCQK010000701.1:0-3555 GCA_039024375.1 Bacteroidota bacterium | reverse complement strand
GGCATAAGTCAATTTTTTCTGGTATTTATTAGCACTTTTTATCATAAAGTCCATACAGCTCATAAAGTCCACAAAGTTTTTTTTCCAGCAGTAGTTTTGACAATTTCGAGAAGTAGCATTGTTTGTTTTATCCTTTTTCGCTGTTTCGAAGGTGGGAGGGGGAATAGTCAATTTTTTCTAGTACTCATTAGCACTTTTTTTTACCATAAAGTCCATACAGTTCATAAAGCCCACAAAGTTTTTTTTCCAGCAATAGTTTTGACAATTTCGAGCAGTAGCATTGACTGTTTTGTCCTTTTTAGGTGTTCCTAATGTGGATGGCCAATAGTTACTTTTTTCCAAAACTAGCGCAATGACGTAGGAAATACTACTTGTTGGGATGGATAGCATCGTAGTGAGTATATACATTTATAGCGAGTCGTTAAAGGGCTTTTGTCCCAGTCAACTGCCCGTTGAACGACAGTAACTAGGCGTTTAACAACTTCTTTGATTATCACCTATTCCTCCCCTATATTTGGGTATGATTTCCTTTTTAAAAAGAAATAATCGCCTTTTTCTTATTCCAATATTGGCATTTACTTTTCTAATGACTGGCGCGGGGGCAATGGAACAGGGCATGGAATTGGTAGGTGGATGCTTACTCTTTAGTGCGATTGGTGGGATTTTATATTTACCTATTTTATGGATGCTTCGACGTTGGGATTTTGTTGTTCTGAACAAAAATTACACTGAAAAAGAAATCTGGGGGATTTTGCTATTGATTGGTGTAAATAGTGGAGTTGGTGCGTTGAATGCTTTTTTCACAAAACCAGCATTCACTTTATTCTTCTTAATGGTAGCGGTTTTCATGGGCTTATCGGGCAGGCTTTATTTACGTCATTTGGAAATTAACCAAAATAATTCTTCTGACATCGACAAGCATCGCATTCTACAAGTAGCATTCTGGACATTCACCTTTGGTATCGGTATTTGGCTGCTCATTTTAGAGGAATTCGACCAGCAAGATGCTTTAGCCATTACAAGTGTTTTCTATTTCCCAACCCTCTTTTTTCTAGCAGCTAGGTGGGTATTTAGACAAATAAAATTCATTCTACAACTAAAAAATGAGCAGGCCAAAACGGAGTTATTGCACCTAAAAAGTCAAGTTAGTCCGCACTTCTTTTTTAACACACTCAACAATCTTTACGGCTTGGTCGCCAAAGATTCACAGCGAGCAAGAACCTTAATTTTGCACCTATCCGATATGATGCGGTACAGCATCTACGAAGGACAGAAAGACAAAGTGTCCATTGAAGACGAAGTGACTTATTTGAAAAACTACATCCAATTGCATCGAATGCGCTACCACAAGAAAATGGATATTGTTTTTGATGTAAAAATTGAAGAAGAAGGCATCCAAATAATGCCGCTTTTACTGATTATCCTTTTGGAAAATGCGTTTAAACACGGAGTAGAAAATTTAATAAAAGCCCCCTTTGTTCATGCTCAATTGGTGGCCGACAAAAGTCAACTATACTTTCAAGTAACCAATAATTTTGACAACCAACTCCCGAAGCAAGCGGGCGGAATTGGTTTAAAAAACTTACAGCGAAGGTTGGAATTGGTCTATCCGCAAAAACATCAATTGTCCTTTTCCCAAACAGCAGAAATTTTTGAAGCCACGCTAAAATTAACAAGATGACCCTTAAATATTTGATAATCGACGACGAGTACATGGCGCACGAAATCATTCAAGAATACGCCGATGCTTTGCCCAATCTGGAATTGGTCAAAAACTGTTACGATGCACTAGAGGCCTTGGCTTATCTGAATACCAACCAAGTGGACTTAATTTTTTTAGACTTGAATATGCCTAAAATTAAAGGTTTTGATTTTTTGAGAACGCTGACGAATCCACCTAAGGTAATTGTAACCACTGCTTATCAAGAATATGCCCTCGAAGGGTACGAATTGAACGTCGTTGACTATTTGTTAAAACCTTTCAGCTTCAGTCGTTTTTTGACTGCCATTAATAAAGCTATACCACCAACTTACGGACAGTCGCCAACCACCAATATATCCAAAGTAAAGGAATATGAAAGTATCTTTCTGCGAAGTAACAAAAAACACATCCAAGTCACCCTAGCCAATATTTTATACGTAGAAGCATCGGGCAATTATACCAAAATCATCACCACCGACGAAACCATTTCTATTCGCGCCAAAATATCGGATGTTTTGGCCAATTTACCTTCCGATAACTTTTTGCAGGTTCATAAATCTTTTGCAGTGGCCATTCCACATATCAGTAGCATCGAAGGCAATCGCATTTTTATCAAGGATGCGGTGATTCCAATTGGAAAAATGTATAAGATGCGGGTGAATCAGTTGTTAGGTTAATTCTCATCCCTTCATAATTTCCTTCAAAACGCCTTGGCGGTAAGAATTACCTACGGGAATTTTTAATTCGTTGATTAAAAGCCGATTCCCTTCCAACCCTGTGACCTTTTCCAAGTTCACGATGTAGGATTTATGCACTCTTAAAAATCCATAGGGCACCAATTTTTGCTCCATATTGGCCAAAGTATCAGCTGTCATTAATCGACTATTACTAAGATGTAGTCGCACAAAATTTCCTTTTGATTCTAAGTAATTAATATCCGCAAATTGGACTTTTCGCTGCGCTCCGTCCACTTTGATAAAAAACGACGTTTCTGGTGGTACGTTGGGTGTTACAGTCGGAACGATTGGAGTTACAGGACTGGCTTTCAACTGTACAACTCGATTGATAGACTTTAAAAAACGGTCAAATCGAATGGGCTTCATTAGATAATCCGTTACGCCAAACTCGTAGGACTTCAACGCATATTCGGAATAAGCCGTCGTCAAAATGACAATGGGTGGATTTTGAAGCGTCTGCAACATTTCCAAGCCACTCAATTCGGGCATATTGATGTCCAGAAAGAGAATATCGACGGGGTTTTCGTGTAAAAAATTTAACGCTTCGATGGCGTTATAACAGTTGCCAACCAAAGTCAAGCGATTCACTTTACCAATATAATTTTCCAATATTTTGTGTGCAGGTGGTTCGTCATCTACTATCAAACATTTTAATATCATGTATCTGCATTTTATCGCAACTATTTACCACTCTACATTTAAACAAGGTAAAATGGCCAATGCTACTGCTCGAAATTATCAATACTACCGCTCGAAAAAAAACTTTGTGGACTTTGTGAGCTGTATGAACTTTATGGTTAAAAAATAAGGCTAACCGGTTACATTTTATCTAAACTGGTAATGGTCAAATCTACCGTGAAGTAATTTTCTCGATTAGTTATGATTAATTCATGCTGATTGGGATAGCGAAGCGCCAACCGTTTCTTAACGTTTTCTAACCCAATTCCCTCAGAGTGAACTTTTCCGTTTTTTTGAACAATTTTATTTCGGCAGTAAAAGTGAAAAGTCCCATTCTCTGATAGTTCAAAGGCTACTTCAATAGCACCCGCCTCGATTCCCGTACCGTATTTAAAGGCATTCTCCACAAATGGAATGAGCAGTAAGGGTACAATTGCC
>JBCCQK010000700.1:0-3590 GCA_039024375.1 Bacteroidota bacterium | reverse complement strand
TTCAACCTAAAAATCTTAAAATAACCCTAATTTAATGGTGGTTTTAGTCTAATTTGGGATAAAATCATTATGAAATACGAGGTTTTATTAACAAAAATAGTCAGCCACCTAATTGTTAATAAGAGCCTTAATCTTTTTAAGGGTGTTTTGTGAAGGTTGAAATTTGTACCTATTTATGAAAACGAGTATTATATTCATTTCAAATAAAAAAGGGATTACAAAAAGAGTAAAAACAGACTTTCTTTGAAAATCAATTTTCGTTCTTCTTGAAACCCCTTTTAGAATCCTCCCGAATGCTCCATGAAGAACACGGAGAAAGATTTGGAGCCAAACTTCTAAAACTCTAGTTTAGTAAACTTCTGTTCCTACATTTGACGTACTGCCACGGCCTCCTCTTCGTACGTCTCAACGGCAGGACAAGTACAAATCAAGTTTTTATCACCATAACCATTATCAATTCGAGCAACGGAGGCCCAGAATTTGTGGCCCGTTTTCAAGTACGCTAATGGATAAGCGGCTTTTTGCCTTGAATAGGGGAAAGCCCATTCGTCGGCGGTCAATTGCGCCATAGTATGCGGTGCATTGTGCAGCACATTATTTTCGGCATCGGTAGCCCCTGTTGCAATTTCATCAATTTCGGCTTTGATTTGAATCATGGCCTCACAAAAACGGTCTAGTTCCGCTTTGTCCTCGCTTTCGGTGGGTTCAATCATAATGGTGCCCGCCACGGGGAAAGATAGCGTGGGAGCGTGGAAACCGTAGTCCATCAATCGCTTGGCTACGTCTTCGGCGCTCACTAAGTTTTTGAAAGGCCGTAAGTCTAGAATCAGTTCGTGCGCTGCCCGACCGTTCTCGCCCATGTAAAGTACTTGGTAGTGGTCGTCTAAGCGAGTTTTAATATAATTAGCGTTAAGAATGGCGTACTTAGTGGCATTCGTTACGCCCTCGTAGCCTAGCATCTTGATGTAGCCGTAAGAAATCAATAAAATACTAGAACTGCCAAATGGTGCAGCGGCGACTGCTTGAATGCCTTGTTCACCACCCGTTTTGGCAAATTTGTGCTTGGGTAGGAAAGGTGCTAGGCTTTCGTTGACACAAATAGGACCCATGCCCGGACCACCGCCGCCGTGCGGAATAGCAAATGTCTTGTGTAAGTTCAAGTGGCAGACGTCGGCCCCAATCATGCCGGGGCTAGTTAAGCCGACCTGTGCATTCATATTCGCTCCGTCCATATATACCTTTCCGCCATTTCGGTGAATGGTTGCGCAAATCTCTTGAATTTCCGTTTCGAAAACACCGTGCGTCGATGGATAGGTAACCATCAAGGCGGCTAGGTTATCTTTGTATTTTTCTGCTTTCGCTTTCAGGTCAGCTAAGTCAATATTCCCTTGGTCGTCGCACTTTGTGACCACCACTTTCATGCCCGCCATGACGGCACTTGCTGGATTGGTACCGTGCGCCGAAGAAGGAATCAAGGCGATGTTTCGATGGTCGTCTCCGTTAGCTTTGTGGTAGGCACGAATGGTCATGAGACCCGCATATTCGCCCTGTGCGCCCGAATTGGGTTGCAGAGAACAAGCCGCAAAGCCTGTGCATTCGCACAAATAGGCTTCCAATTCTTCGAAAATCTGTTGATACCCTTTCGTTTGATTGAGGGGAGCAAATGGGTGAATATTGGCGAAGGCTTCCCAACTAACGGGAATTAATTCCGCCGCCGCATTCAACTTCATCGTACAAGAGCCGAGGGCAATCATCGAATGCGTCAAGGACAAATCTTTGTTCTCCAAAGACTTGATATAGCGCATCATTTGTGTTTCCGAACGGTAATTGCTAAATACTTCGTGGGTTAGGTAAGGGCTACTTCTGACTAATGCTGTCGGAATCTTGCCTTCGTCCATTTCCAAGCCCATCAGCATCGGGGTTTGGTCGCTGGCTTTAGCAAAAATTTCTACAATGGTCATTAATGTCTCGTGGCTAATGGTTTCGTCCAAACTGATTTGGATGACATTATCCGCCCCATAGTAGAAATTTATTTTTTGAGCAACGGCCAGTCGCTTAATTTTTCGCTTTTTATTCGAATCAACGACAATAGCTAAGGTGTCAAAGAAAAACTCATTTTGTTGCTCGTAGCCCATTGCGGTTAAGTGTGCATCCAGCATCAACGCTGCTTGGTGCGTTCGGTCAGCAATGGCTTTGATGCCTTCGGCACCGTGATAAACGGCGTACATGCCCGCCATGATGGCTAGTAGCGCTTGTGCCGTACAAATATTTGAGGTCGCCTTTTCGCGTCGGATGTGTTGCTCTCGGGTTTGGAGCGCCATGCGCAAAGCTCGATTACCGAGTCGGTCGATGGAAACCCCGATAATTCGACCGGGCAACTGCCGCTTGAAATCTTCTTTGGTAGCAAAATAGGCGGCGTGCGGGCCACCGTAGCCCATTGGAATGCCGAAACGCTGGGTATTCCCCACGACGGCATCGGCGCCCCATTCTCCGGGAGGGGTCAACAACGCCAAACTCAAAATATCGGCCGCCACCGTCAAATAAATATCTTGTGCTTTGATTTTCTCCGCAAAAGCTCGATAATCTTCCACCGAACCCGATTGGTTGGGATATTGGAGCAGTACGCCAAAAGTACGCTCGGTAGGTTCGTAGGTTTTCCAACTACCTCGGACAATTCTGATACCGATGGGTTCCGCTCTGGTCATCAATATTTCGACCGTTTGGGGCAATACGCCATCTTCTACAAAAAACTCGTTGATGGGTTCGCCCTTGTTGCGTTTGTTTTTCAAACCGTAGAACATACTCATCGCTTCGGCCGCTGACGTACCTTCGTCTAACAACGATGCGTTGGCGATGGGCATACCTGTTAGGTCACTCACTACGGTTTGGAAGTTCAGCAAGGCCTCTAATCGGCCCTGTGCAATTTCCGCTTGATAAGGCGTATATTGGGTGTACCAACCGGGGTTCTGAAAAATATTTCGCAAAATAACGGCGGGTGTAATCGTCCCGTGGTACCCTAAGCCAATAAAAGATTGGAATACCTCATTTTTGGCCGCTATTTGTTTCAGCATTTGTAGGTATTCGTATTCCGAAAGGGCATCAGGAAGTTTTAATTCCTGTTGGGTTCGAATGGCCGCTGGAACGGTTTCTTCAATTAATTGGTCTAGAGAATCTGCCTTCAAAATACGTAACATCTCCGCTAAGTCTGCTTCGCCGATTCCGATGTGTCGCCTTTCGAATTGGTCAAAATACTGCATGAATGGTTGGGTTTATACGATTTATCAAAACTATTGCTACCATCCTATGATTAGATGAAAATCTTGATTTTGGATAAAAGGGAAATAAGTTGAAATAAAGAAATAGGTAGAAATATTTCTATTGTATTTCTAACTACTTCTACTATATTTCTGTTTACATCCTATAGTACAAAAATCACTTATTTGTAGTAGCTTTGAATATAGCAAATCGTTGTTTTGAAAAGGAATTCAATACTTAGCCTATGGAAAGAAAGCTCAAAATTAACATAATTTTTTACTTCCTTTGCTGACATTTGGGCTACAATGGAAGTAAAAAATTATGTTAATTTTGAG
>JBCCQK010000699.1:0-3591 GCA_039024375.1 Bacteroidota bacterium | reverse complement strand
TTTGTGGATGAAAAATTTTTGATTGTAACGGATTGCTTAGCGCTAACCTAGGTAGAATTAGAAACACGGATTTAACGGATTAGAGGGATTAAAACAGATTTCTAAATTAATTTCACTATGAAAGTTAGTTCATTGAGATAGCCAAGAAATCCTTTCCAATCTGTTTCATCCGTTAAATCCGTGTCCCTAATGAATCCAGTTATGCAAAACGCTGCAATCAGGAAAATCAAGTTAAAATCCTAACCAATGCCAAAAAATATCCCACTCAATCCCGTTTTAGCGAAGTTACCCAAGCATTTATACCAGTACGTCCACCCGCAGAATTATGACCGCTACTCCCCCATCGACCAGGCCGTATGGCGTTACGTCATGCGTCGAAATGTCGATTTTTTAAGCCAAGTAGCACACCATTCCTATTTGGATGGATTGAAAAAAACGGGTATTTCGACCGATGCCATCCCAAATATGTACGGCATGAACCGCATCCTACAAGAAATTGGGTGGGCCGCCGTCGCCGTCGATGGTTTTATTCCGCCCACCACTTTCATGGAATTTCAAGCGTATAACGTGCTAGTGATTGCCGCCGATATTCGCCAAATCGACCACATCCAATATACCCCTGCGCCCGACATCATTCACGAGTCGGCGGGTCACGCCCCCATTATCGCCAATCCCGAATACGCCGAGTACCTCCGACGCTTTGGGGAAATTGGTTGTAAAGCTATTTCTTCCCATAAAGACTTCGAACTCTACCAAGCGGTTCGACACCTTTCTATTCTAAAAGAACAGGAAAATACGCCCGCTAACAAAATTGCCGCCGCCGAAGCGACCATTATCCATTTACAACAAAACATGGGAACGCCCTCAGAAATGGCTTTAATTCGGAATTTACATTGGTGGACCGTCGAATACGGACTAATTGGAACATTGGATAATCCCAAAATTTACGGCGCTGGCCTACTTTCTTCCATTGGCGAAAGCAAGTTATGCTTATCTGATAAGGTCAAAAAAATCCCCTACGATTTGAACGCCGCCTATCAATCTTTTGACATTACGAAGCCCCAACCGCAGCTATTCATAACCCCCAATTTCTCCCATCTGAGCCTAATTTTAGAAGAGTTTGCCAATACCATGTCCCTACGAAAAGGCGGATTAATGGGCTTGCACAAATTGATGGAATCGAAGCAATTAGGTACGATTGAGTTGAGTACGGGCCTACAAATTTCGGGGCACTTCACCAAGGTCATTGAAAATGGCCAAGGAAAAGTAGCTTTCTTCCAAACTACGGGACCGACGGCGCTGGCCTACCAAAACAAGGAACTCATTGGGCACAGCACTGCCAGACATTCCAGTGGTTTTGGTTCGCCAGTAGGTAAATTGAGGGGTATCAATTTAGCTATTGAAGACATGTCACCAAGAGATTTAGACGCCTATAATATTTACGAAGGCAAAACCATAGAATTGGAATTTGAAGGAGATGTATTCCTAACGGGACAAGTCATAACGGGTACCCGAAATTTACAGGGAAAAATTCTCTTGATTGCCTTTAAAGACTGCCAAGTTCGACATCGAGACCAAACCATTTTTACCCCCGACCAAGGCATCTATCATTTGGCCGTTGGCAAGGAAGTGGTGTCCGCTTTTGCGGGACCCGCAGATAATCAATCTTTTGATTTAGTAGAACACCAACTATCGACAAAGGAAAAAAAATCAACGGATAATTTACGAAAATCAAGGTTAGAAAAACACTTTCAAACGATTAGGAGTTACCGTTCTGGAAAATCGAGTTTGTCCGAAATCCAAGCTGTAGCTAAAACTGTTTTAAGTAATTTTCCCAACCAATGGCTACTTCTATTAGAGCTATACGAGGTCCTTTTACCGACTGATAAACGAACTGCCGATAAGGTATTTATTCAACTTTCTACATTACAAGACCAACAACCCTCAATCAATGAACTGATTTCGGAGGGCTTAAAGTTAATTGAACAGTCATCTTTGGTAGAATAAAATTATTTGTAGTCAAGCAACTTCTATTTCTCAAAAAATTATTTTATCAAAAAACAACTCAAAAAATATAATTTTCTTAATTTACACATAACAGCAGAACTAAATTGCTATAATTTTTTAATTCAAGTATTTTTGTTATAAATTTTTCCAGCAAAAATTACTTGATATGATAACTCAAACTGCTCCGAAAATTGCTAAAGAATCCGTTGATTTCATGCCTATCAATGGAACTGATTACGTCGAATTATACGTCAGCAATGCCAAACAAGCGGCTCATTTTTATAAAACGGCTTTCGGATTTCAATCCCTCGCCTATACAGGATTAGAGACGGGTCAAACCGACCGTGCGAGCTACGTAGTCGTCCAAGATAAAATTCGTTTAGTGCTTACTTCGCCCCTTCGTAGCGGGACAGATATTGGCCGTCACATCGACCAACACGGCGACGGTGTAAAAGTAGTGGCCCTATGGGTGGACGATGCCACCTTCGCCTATGAAACCGCTATAGCGAAAGGCGCTACATCCTATTTAGAACCAACCGTAGAAAAAGATGCAAATGGGCAAGTTATCCGCTCTGGTATTTACACCTACGGCGAAACCGTGCACATTTTTGTGGAGCGCAAAGACTACCACGGCATCTTCCTACCGGGCTTCGAAAAATGGGAGACACCTCACCACAATCCATCTCCCGTCGGCCTAAAATACGTGGATCACATGGTCGGAAATGTCGCTTTGGGCAACATGGATAAATGGGTCAACTTCTACCAAGACGTGATGGGGTTCACTCAAATTATGTCTTTTGACGACGAAGATATTTCCACCGAATATACCGCTTTAATGAGCAAAGTGATGAGTAACGGCAACGGGCGCATCAAGTTCCCCATCAACGAGCCCGCAGCGGGTAAAAAGAAATCCCAAGTCGAAGAATACCTCGATTTCTATGAAGGGGAAGGCGTACAGCATTTAGCCGTTGCGACCGACAATATCATCCAAACGGTTGAACAACTACAAAGTAGAGGAGTTGAGTTTTTGCGTGTGCCCGACACCTACTACGAAGTACTACTCGACCGAGTTGGACATATCGAAGAAAACGCAGAATTACTCAAAAAATACGGCATTTTAGTGGACCGAGACGACGAAGGATATTTGCTACAAATCTTTACTAAACCCGTTGAGCCGCGTCCGACGATGTTTTTTGAAATCATTCAGCGCAAAGGTGCTACGTCTTTCGGAAAGGGCAACTTTAAAGCATTGTTCGAGGCGATTGAAAGAGAACAAGCACTAAGAGGGACTTTGTGATTACTTGATTGCTTTCAAGACAATATTTTCGAAGCTCATTTTTTGACAGGTCATACGACTCCGCATTCATCGAAGATTTCAAGATTAACAGGTAAGTTCTCAATGAGTGTGTAGAAGAGGGAGATTCTTTCAGAGAATCTTCATCTTTTGATAACGACTAAAGGATAAAGATTCTCTGAAAGAATCTCCCTCCGAAGGTAGGTTTTCGATCAGTCGGCCTTGCGTGCTGACCTGGGCTTCGGCGGGCTGGAGGCTGAGCACGGTGATGGCGGTGACGAGTGCGGTGG
>JBCCQK010000698.1:0-3619 GCA_039024375.1 Bacteroidota bacterium | reverse complement strand
TTTACTCATTTATAATTTTCTGATTATATATTTTATAAAACTCAAACACCTGAAAAGGCACTAAATCCCCCGTCAACTGGTACAACTATGCCCGTTACAAAGCTAGAGGCATCGCTACATAACCAAACTAAGGTACTGACCAATTCTTCGGGTTCGCCGAAACGCTTAACGGGAGTTTCGTTAATGATAGTCTTACCTCTTGCGGTTAGGCTGCCATCCTCATTCGTCAAAAGTCGTCTATTTTGTTCAGCAATGAAGAAACCAGGGGCAATCGCATTCACTCGAATGCCCTCACCAAACTTGTGGGCCATTTCTACTGCCATCCATTTGGTGAAATTATCAATTGCTGCTTTAGAAGCCGAATAGCCGACAACTCTTGTGATGGCTTGTTGTGCGGCCATGGATGATATATTAATGATACAACCTTTTTGCTGTTCGGCCATTTTTTTCGCAAAGACCTTAGTTGGTAGAACCGTACCTTTTAGGTTCAAGTCCGTTACCTTAGCAAAATCTTCCATATTTAGTTGAAAAATATTTTGGTCGGGCATAATGGTGGCTCCTTTCATGTTGCCTCCGGCAGCATTGACTAAAATATCAATTTGCCCCCAAGTAGTTACTACTTTGTCCCTAGCAGCAACAAGTTGGTCTTCGTCCAGTACGTCGGCAACTAGGGCCAACCCTTCTCCGCCTATTTTTTTGATTTCGCTTACGGCTTGTTCCACTTTGGATGCCGTTCTACTGAGAATGGCTACTTTTGCGCCCGCTTGGACTAATCCTTTTGCCATCGCACTGCCTAAGACGCCTGCGCCTCCCGTGATGATGGCCACTTTTTCAGATAGATTGAACATGACTAATAATGATTTTCTAGCCCCTTGATAGATTAATGAATACTTACTTATCTCGCCATCCAACCACCATCCACATTGATAATAGTTCCATTTACATAATTACTAGCATCCGAGGCTAAATAGATAACCGTACCAACCAAGTCTTCGGGTTCTCCCCAGCGACCCGTAGGGATTCTAGCAATAATCGCCTCGTTTCGCACAGGGTTATCTTGTAAGGCTTGGGTATTGTCCGTCCGCATGTAACCCGGTGCAATGGCATTCACTTGGATGTTATTATTCGCCCATTCGTTGGCGAGTGCTTTGGTGACGCCGGCAATGCCGTGCTTACTTGCGGTGTAGGCGGGTACGGTAATACCTCCAGAATACGAAAGCATGGAAGCAATATTGACAATTTTTCCACCGCCGTTTTCAATCATCTGCTTACCTACTAACTGGGATAGTCGGAAAGCGGCGGATAGATTTACTTCAATCACTCGGTCCCATTCGTCAGCGGGAAAATCTACGGCTGGAAAACGAGCAATGGTACCTCCATTATTTACCAGAATGTCAATTTTTTCCATTTTGGCAGTGGCTTTTTCAAATAGCTTTTCAACGGCTTTGCGTTTACTCAAATTGGCCGCAATGCCTATGCCAGTGCCACCTACTTTTTTGATGGCTTTTAACGTTTTGTCGGTTCCTCCTTTTTGGGAACTGCTGCAAATCACTTTGGCACCCGCTTTGGCTAAACCGATGGCGATGGCTTGTCCAAGTCCACGACTTGCACCCGTTACTAGGGCGACTTTATCTTTAATTGAAAATAGACGCATTGGTATTTTTGATTTGCGATTTTTGATATATGATTTGGTGACGCCCCAAAAACAGAAGTACGCGACTATCGCAAATTCTTAATTGCACACCCATCCATATCCCCATAGTCCAAGTTTTCTCCCGCCATTCCCCATATGAAAGTATAGGGACAAGTTCCCGCTCCCGAGTGAATCGACCATTCGGGTGAAATGACCGCTTGTTCGTTGTGCATCCAAACATGTCGCGTTTCGTCCGTTTGCCCCATGAAGTGACAAATCGCTTGGTCCTCGGGCACTTCAAAATAAAAATAGACTTCCATTCTACGGTCGTGCGTGTGTGCGGGCATGGTATTCCAAACACTTCCTTTTTTCAATTCCGTCATCCCCATTTGTAACTGACAAACATCGACGACGCTAGATACGATTAATTTCCGAATTGTCCGTTCGTTAGAGGTGTCAATGCTACCCATTTCTACAATTTCTGCTTCTTTTGCGGTAATTTTTTTAGTTGGATACTTTTTGTGCGCAGGGGCGGAGTTGAGGTAAAAGTGCGCTGGTTTTTTAGGATTATCGCTAGAAAATACTACTTTTTTGTTGCCTCGACCTACATACAGGGCTTCTTTGTATTTGAGCGTATAGCTTTTACTACCAACCTTTACTGTCCCTTTTCCACCGACATTGATGATGCCCAATTCCCTTCGTTCTAAGAAATAATTGGCTCGTATCGAGTCAATGGTTTCTAAGGGCAAACTCTTTTTGGTAGGAACGGCGCCCCCCGCAATGTAGCGGTCATAATGAGAGTAGGTTAAATTGACAGTTCCTGCAACCATAACTTTTTCAATTAGAAAGTCTTTGCGGATTCTGCTGGTGTCGTAACTTTTAAAATCGGTAGGGTTACAAGTGTACCTAGTTTCGTAGTTGGTAGCCATATGTTGTTTAATTTTTAAATATAGTTTTACAAATTTTGTAGTGTGAGCTGGTGCTTGCTATAATGGGCGAAAATAAGGTAATCAATTGAAAATGGTTAATTTCTTTTGACAATTTCTTAATACTAAAAATCATCGCAAATAAAGAAGTAGGGCTGTGCGAAGTCTCCAAATTAGGACTTGATGCAACACTGATTGAACGGATTAGACAGACCTGCCCGCTTGAGCATTCGGGCTGGTTTTCGCTGATTTTTTTAGATATTCGAGTGGAAAATCTGTTAAACCTTGCCTAATCTGTGGTGAATCAAGTCCAGTTAAGTTCTTCTGAAGAAACTTTGTACACGCCTAATAAAGAAGTAGGAATGAGGGTAGTAGTCAATAGTTTGTCCAGCTTTGGTAACTTCTAGATAGTTTTAAATGCAAATTAAGAAACAACGCAAACGAAAGGTATCCTGTACTGTGCTGTAAGGTGTAGGATAATTATTAATTCGATTTTCGGATAGCAAACAATCCCACTATTGGCCCCAAAAGTAGCGGTAGAAATAGGTAGGAAGGGGCTAGATAGGGTTGGAGTATGTCTATCAGTTGAATGCTAAAAATGGTGAGATTTAAAGAACTTTTTGTCATATTATGAAAATCTGTTGTTCATCAGAATAAGAAAAACGAGTACATTTCTCAACTCTTTATTCTTGAGGATGGTTTTCATTTGTCAGAGGCCACACCTGTTCAATTTGAAACGCCTTTTACCACCATTTAACTCGAAAATACTACTTTAATTGAGCAAGTTGCCAACCAGTCCAACATAATTTATATCGAACAAAAAGGACGAGAAATTCGAGAATTTAGGATGACTAAAGACCGAGATAACATATTGGTAGATTTGTAATTGATTGTAATGGATACCGTACAGGATACTAAAGGTTAGTAAGCATTATTTACTGAACTAAATTTGTGAAAAAATGATAAGGGGCGAGGAATTAAATAACTCCGATGAATCGGAGCAGGCTCTACACATCTGACGACTTATTTTTACCACAAAGGTGTATAGGCTACAAATTTG
>JBCCQK010000697.1:0-3623 GCA_039024375.1 Bacteroidota bacterium | reverse complement strand
GCACCGGTAACATTTGTATCGAAAGTTGGTCAAAATGCTTCAAAGGTGCAGCGCAGTTCTCCGTCTGGACCGACCACAGTTGTTAAAATTAAGGTTCAATGCGAAAGGTCCATACGGAGAACTGCGCTGCACCTTTGAGACCTATTTTTAGCAGCA
Organism: Bacteroidota bacterium; assembly: GCA_039024375.1. Classification (GTDB taxonomy): domain Bacteria; phylum Bacteroidota; class Bacteroidia; order Chitinophagales; family Saprospiraceae; genus JAFMDF01. Next base: position 3,467 of record JBCCQK010000697.1, on the reverse strand, counting down.
GATGATACAAATGTTATCGGTACTCCGTACCTTTTTGCCCTAAAGTAAACTTGTGGGGTGTCAATAGACTTTGCCAGTATCTCCTGCTTTTCCAGCGACTAAAGGAAAGAGAGGCTGACAAAGCATCCCCTTCTAGCCAGTACCCGCAACTTAAATTAGGTGGAAGAATAAGCTGCACTGGAAAAAATCTTTGTGTCCTTGATGAACTCTATACCTTTATGGTAAAAGAAACTTTGGCTAATTACAAAATCTCCTTCTCCGTAAAATAAACCGTCGTCTGTTCCACCACCCCCGCCGTCGCTGCCCTTCTCAACAACTTCAAAACGGGATTTCCATTTACCTTACTAGTCGCCACAAATTTCGGAATACCCGCATCGAGGTACGCCGAAAATACTTTTTGCAATAAAAAATGAGCCAATCGAAACGAAGTATATTTCCTATCCAAAAACAAAGAAGTAATTTCCGTAGTCGTCGAATTCAATTGATGGGTGACCAACCAACCGATAATAACACCTTCTTTTTTAACCAAAAAACTAAGCGAAGTAGCAATGGATTGCCTCGCCAAAAAAGGGTGTAAATCGGAGTCAAACCATTGGGAACGTCGTTGTTTATCCTGAATGTGCTGCACTTCCTTTCGAGTCAATTGGTTGAATGGAACGTAGTTGAAGTTGGAGGGGGAAGACTTGTAAGTTCCTAAAAATTGGGCGGCGGCCGCCGTTTTTCCTTTAACAATCATCAGTTTTGGTTGAAAAGGCGTCCAATTCAGTCGTTGACTTTTGGCTCGAAGCCATTCAAAAGAAGTCCAATGTTGGTGAACAAGTCCTTCTATTTTTGTGCCTCCAAATTGACCGATAGCTTTTTCCAAACGGTCGAGTAGGGTAGTGGCAATTCCCTTTCGACGGAAATTAGGATGTACACAAAGGGAATGAATGCGGTAAATTTTTTGGGTAGATTCAGCATTGGCGACGACGAGACCGACTGGTTGTTGCTGCCAACTGGCGACGATTCCCATTAAAGCCGAAGGCAGACGACTACGCTGTTTCGCCAAATTGGGAAACAACAAATTCGGTATCGTGTCGAGTAGCCAGTCGATGGTGAGATTGGGACTAAATTGGTAGCGGATATTTTGTGATTTCAAGAAGTTATTTTTAGACCAATGTTACTATTTACTGCTTCGTTTTTGCCACAAAGATATAGAGCATATGGAGTTCACAAAGTTGTCTTTCGAGCGCAGTTTTGACTTATTGCAGTATAGCTTTTTCCGTGTTCAAAGTAAACATTTGTCGATTTTATCCAGATGCGAATAATCAACAAATTACGGTATTTAGTAGAATTTATTAGTGACTATCCTCTACAAAGATTAATTTTAAGGGTGAAAATATTAACTCCCACTTTGCAAATCCATTTTTATGAAACGTAATTTACTACTCCGCATCGCTTTCATGTTGGCCATTTACTTAGGGTTGACGTATTACGGTGGCGAGTACGGTCGAATTTTGCTCTATCCCGTGCGGATGCTCGTAACGTTTTTGCACGAATTTGGACACGCCTTCGGAGCACTCATCACGGGCGGACGAGTCGCCAATTTGGAAATTCGACCTGACGGTAGTGGCGTTTGTTGGACGGCGGGGGGCATTCCTTCCATCATTTTGATGGGCGGTTACATTGGGAGCGCCATTTTTGGAAATTTGCTTTTTTACATCGGCAGTCGGGCGAGTAATAGAGTAGCCAAAGGGACGACCTACTTTTTGGCCAGCATTATGGTTTTTGTCGGCTTGGTTTGGTTCACGTCTCTGTTTACTACGGGGATGCTGTTAGTGTTTGCATTGACTTTGTTCTTATTAGCCCGTAACACTAATTTTGATTCCGATATTTTACTATTTTTGGGCTTAGCGAGTATTCTCTACATCATTCAAGATTTCAACGTTGGGCCAAGTTCCGATTTGGCGAAGTACGCCGAAATTTTTGTAGTGATTCCCGCTAACGTGTGGATGTATATTTGGTTGGCGATTGTGGTGCTGTTATTTTTCTATAACATCCGTTTGATTTTTCGACGGCCAACAAATAACCAATAACTATCCCCCTTCTTTCTTATCAGGCACTGTTCCGGGCGTAAAACCCTCTACTTCTTCGGGCGTCATCGGCGGTAAACTGTTATTGGGAGTGCGTCCGCCTCGGTTTCTCGTCATCACCAACGTTTCATCTCGCAGTTGCTGTACCGATTGGGGGCGAATGGAAAAGTCCCAGGAAAATCCGTCCAATTGCGGCGGTGCATTGACAATTTTTTTCATCGGAATGACTTCCGAAGTCGGCTGTCTGAAGAACTTAATCGTACTGACATTTTTATTGTCAAAATACAACAGCATTTCACTACAAATTGTCTTGGTTGCTCCGATGTACGCCTCGTCGTCATCCAAAGCATAGTAAATAGCTTCGGCATTTCCTACCACTTTAACCCTATCTAATTCGTTGTTTTCAAAAAAGGCAGTAATATTTTTTCCTTTGATTTGGTTAAAAAATTGCTCGTCGGTAGTCGTCGTGATAAATGCATTGCCGTAGAGAAAAATACGGTCAATGCCACCCGATTTCATTTGAATAAAAATAGAATCCCCTTTGAATTGGGAGGTATCGGACCACAAAATGGGCGCTCGAAATAACTTGATTAAAGAGTCTTTCGATAAAAAAGCCATTGAATCCGCAACGGCCTGCAAATCTTCTTTAAAAATTCGAACGTCCTCGAAGGCTTGCATCAATCTGGAACTATCCGTCTCGCTTTTTCGAGAAGAAACCAACGTATCGGAAGCCAAAAATAGCGTGTCCAAACCCAATAAGGAGGTTAGTAATGGTCGCCCGCCACTAGCTTTTAGATAGTCGTCCGCTTTGAGGTAATTAGCCAGTTCGGTATTAATCGAAATATTTTCAACGGTGTCTTGCCAGTAAACATTCCCCATAGCGACTCCCAGACCTGTAGCGTCATCAAAATCGAGCGCATCGGCCTGTAAAATTTGCTGTTGGTCCACGACTTTTGACCGCCCCGTGGTAGCAAAAGATTCCGTTTCTGAATTATATTTTATCGTTTCTTCCGATTTAATTTCTTGGATAGAATCTCGAAAAAAAGCATTTCCTTCCAAAAATACATTTTCATTTTCCTCTTCGTAGCGAATCACATCGGCCGTTGCCAGTTTGTCATTTTCTTCGAATTGGGCATCGCCTTCCAAGCGGATTTCTTTCATCGTACCGTCGTAAATTATCAAGTCCGCCGTCGCTTTTTTCTGTCCTTTTATATAATTCGCATTCTGAGTAAAATAGGCCAGTTGGGTTTGTATATCGTAGAAACCGTCTTAGAAATAAATAAAATTGCTATATTCATTGATGAGAGATGGTCACAAAAAATTCACGACTTGCGTTAATTTTTTTAACAGCAATGTATCCGCTCGCAACGTAAACTTGGAATCAAAAAAAGTGAT
>JBCCQK010000696.1:0-3633 GCA_039024375.1 Bacteroidota bacterium | reverse complement strand
GCTGAAACTCCAAGAAGTTTTAGACATCATAAAAAAAAAATTACCGCTATTTCCAATCTTAGTACCGACGTAAAGATTCGACGGAGCAAGTATCAACAATTGGAAGGATACGCTACCTTTTTAGTCAAGATTTTCCCCGTAGCGAATCTAAATGCTTACGAAAAATGGTTGTTGTATCAATTTGCGGTAATGCCCGCCGTGCATATTAGCTATCGGGACAGCAAACGAAATTTGAATTTACACGAGCTGCTCGGTGTACCTGAAAAGGAATTACTCAAAGACTTTCCAGAGGCATTAAATACCTTAGTAGAATTGGGTTGGTTAAAGCGGTATAATTACGGTTTTATCGTGCATCACCTCATTCAAGAAGTCATTCTTTTTATCGAAGGCGAGCAAATAGCCAATTGCGAAAGCCTCATTTATTACTTGGGCGACCGCTTAGACAAGTCCTTCGTCAAGGGTAAAATTTCTGGATTAGCTATGCTGCCTTTTGTGCAAAGGATTTATGACCTTTTTGAGGTCGTAGAACATGATAACTTGGGTAGTCTTTATAATAATGCTGCGGTTATTTACGAAGATGCCTTGGGTGATTACCAGCAATCGCTCAATTTTAGTTATCGAGCAATGGATATTTATAAAGCAACGGGCGGGGAGTTTGAGTTGAGTATTTCGTACAATAGTCTGGCAACTACTTATCGACTTTTGGGAGACTTTGATAAAGCCCTCGAACACGGTTTACAGGCTTTACAAATTAGGCAAAAATACCAAGAAAATAAGTTGGCTTATCTCGGTAATACCTATCAAACGTTGTCCATTATCTATCGAAAAAAAGGGCAATTAGAAAAAGCCATTGAGACTGCCTTGCAGGCCATTGAAATTAGAAAAAAGCTATCGGCGCATCCCGAAAGAGACAAACGGATTGCCAAGTTGTATAATAATATTTCCATCATTTACCGTAGTTTAGGGGACTACGACCAAGCCATTGACTACGCCGAACGAGCCGTAACGATGAAAGAAAAATACTATCCAGAGGATAAAATTTCGCTTTCTACCTCTTACAGTAGCTTGTCGGTGTCTTGTTTCGAGGCAAGAAAATTTGAGCAGGGATTTGCCTACGCCTTACAAGATTTGGAAATCAGCGAGGCGGTTTTAAATGCGAATCATCCTTATTTGGCAGCTACTTACAGTAATATAGCGCACTATTACTACTATTTTAAAGAATATGAACAGGCTCTTTTTTATAACAGAAAAGAGCTTAAAATCCTGCAATCTAATTTTGATGCCAATCATCCCGATTTTCAGCAGGCAAAGCGCCTAGAGGAATTGATTTTGGGGCGAATGCAGTAAGACACAATATTTGAGTATATGCACAATTTGAGTCATTCCAAAAATTTTATTTTCCAATCGCAAGTCTATGCCCAAGGCAACCTCCACATCGGCGACATCTACCACATCCAAGGCGAACCAAAAGAAATCCCCCTCCAACTCACTCCCCTACCCCACATCACCAAAGCCAACGTTATCGGTAGAGACACCGACCTAGACAAGGTAAAAACTATCCTACAAACTTCCGATTTAGTGGTATTGATGAACGGCATCGGAGGCATTGGTAAGACTACCCTCGCCAAATACTTTATTGCTCAATTCAAACAAGAATATAATTACATCGCTTGGGTCAATAACACCGCTAATATCAAAGAGGCGTTCACCAACGATATTGCCTTGATTGATAGTTTACACCTTAGAGCTGAACTGGAATCACTTCCCAAAAACGACCAATGGGTCGACCAAGCCTTTCGGCTGATTTTAAACCGAATGCGGCAATTGGGCGGTAACCAAAGTACCCAAAAAAATCTGCTGATTATTGATAATGCGGGGGAAGATATTGAACATACGCAGACTTTGGACCAAATTGCCCTGCGCCCCAATTGGAAGGTACTCGTCACCTCTCGGGAAAAACTGTTGGGTTTTACGGAATACGAACTGGGCTTTTTGTCGGCCGATGCTGCGCAACAGCTATTTTATTTGTATTATCGGCGAGAACGGGCGGATACTTTAGTCGAAGAGATTTTGGAAATACTGGATTATCACACGCTCTTGATTGAGGTGGTCAGCAAAACGGCGCAATCGCTCCGTTGGGACTTAGCGGAATTATTAACTCATTTAAAAAAAAAGGGCTTGCATATTTCGGAATCCGCCAAGATTAAATTTCCGCACAATTACAACCAAAAAGTCTGGAACGTTTTTGAGTACTTGTTGGAGATGTTTAGCCTCGCCAATTTGAGCGATTACGAGCAATGGGTGCTGATGCAGTTTGCGGTGTTGCCGTCTATTCCGATTGCTTACGAGGGACAAAATGGAGAAAATATTTTGGACTTTTTGCAGATTGAAAAAGGGGCTGCGAAGGATAAATTTACGACGGCGACTAATCGAGTTGTGGAGAAAGGGTGGTTGTTTTGGGATAAGTTGGGGGATAGGTTTCGGATGCATCAGTTGTTGCAGGAGGTTTTGCAGTTTAAGTTAAGGCCTACCATTGAAGATTGTAAAACGATTATTACAACCATAGCAAGTAATTTACGACACGGGAATGATATAGTAAAGTATGAGAATAACGCTTATTTAGGAACGCATTTAACAAATTACTTTTTTTGTAAATATGAAGATAATGAATTAAATCTAACTAAAACAGGAGAACTCTTCTCTAAATATACAGATTATTGTGAACACCACATCGTAGGTTTATGTATGGAACTTGTTTATACTTACACCACATTGAATAGACCAAAACTTGGCATTACAGAAATTGAACGAGGAACTTATTGGGCTAGGCAATTACCTCATTCTCATCTGAAGATGATTATGTTCAATAATCAACTTTCAATGCTATACAGGGACTTAAAAGATACTAGCGGCCGTGAGGCCTATTTATCTAAAGCAGAGAAAGCTGTCTGTCAATCTATAAATATGCTTTACTATATTTCAGATGGATTTCCAGACAAAGATTTTTTTTATGCGCAGCAAGCGGCTCATTATAACAACTTAGGTCTGATATACGAAGAGATGGATAGGTTAGATGATGCTATTAAAACAATGCGAAAAGCTAGAAACCTTTTATATAAGTGCAAAAAAAGAGCTCCTCTTTTAGTCGGTTCTTTCCATAATAACTTAGCAAGTGCCTATCTAAGACAAGGTAGAGTTAAACTAGCTTTTAACAACGCTAAAAAGGCAGTTAACTACTTAATAAAATTAATGTCAATCGCCAGAGACCACCACGATGTAAAAATAAATCTAGAGAATACATATCGCTTATTAGCTTACATATTAATTGTTGATAATAACCACGAAAAAGCAATTATCAATATTGAGAAAAGCCTAGACTTATTGGAAGATATTTACCCAGATAATCATCCCTTAAAAGTTCATCCCCTAAACGAAATTGCTAACTTTTATTTTCTAATGCAAAAACACGAAATTGCCCTTGATTTTATTCAGAAAAGCCTTGTAATCATCAAGGCTAATCCAAATGAGAAAAATCATCACTTCAATATCACAGAGAATTTAAGGGAGGCAATTTTAGTAGATATGAAGGAAAAAGGAGTCAGTATTTAGAACTCATTTACAAACAACTTTTAT
>JBCCQK010000695.1:0-3641 GCA_039024375.1 Bacteroidota bacterium | reverse complement strand
TGATTTTAGCCTCTTTATTCAATCACCCTATTTTACTCGAGTTCCTAGATTTTGAATTTTTCTTAGGCCTCTGGCACGAGCAGTTCTACTACTCACTGCTTTTTACAACTATCTTTAATTACTTCTCAACCATACATTGGTGCTGATGGGTTAGTTTCTAACATAAGGGGGAACGAATTTTGGTACCTATTCTATCTTAACAAAGTCAAACCCATATCATCTATCAATAAGAGCGGTCGGCAACCATACCTCAAAAACCGTCCCCTCCCCAACCACACTCACCACCGAAATTCCTCCCCGATTCCGCTCCACCAAACTTTTCACCAAACTCAACCCCAATCCCGTCCCCCGTTCCCCATCCGTCCCCCGCTGACTTTGGCGTTGAGTCGAGTCGAACAACTGTCCAATTTGCCCATCCGTCATCCCCACACCACTATCCGCCACCCGAATACGCACCTGCTGGTCTTGTTGGATAGCTTCCAACTGAACTTTTCCACCAGAAGGCGTAAACTTCAACGCATTATCAATCAAGTTTCTGAGAATAGTGGACAAAGCGCCCGCATCGGCATAAACAGACGTACCATCGGGTGACCAATACGTTAGGTCAATTTGCTTGTCATTGGCTCTTTGTTGAAATAAATCTTGTTGTTCGGCAAAAACGACGTTCATATCTAGCGACTGGGGACGATAGGGGAGGGCAGACCGCTGTTGCAGCGCCCAATTGAGTAGATTGTCGAGCAAACTATTCAATTGGTAGGCGTTTTTCTCGATGGAATTGCCAAATTGTTCCAGCGTTTGCCACTCCTTTTGTTGAATAAGAAAGTTAACTTTTTTAGAAATATTTTTAAACGATAACGCGGGCTTGCGCAAGTCGTGACCGATGATGGTAAATAGTTGGTCTTTGGTGGCGTTGAGGGCCTTTAAGTTTTTGGCTTGCGCTTCAATGAAGGCTTTGTCGGACTTGATTTTTTTAGTGGCTTTGTCGATAGCTTTTTCTAAATTAGACTGTCTTTGCAGTAGGGTTTTGCTCTTCCAACGACTGTAAGTATAAGCGCTAATAACCGCACTACTGATAATTAAGGCAAGGAACCACGCTTGCAGATAATAGGGCCGTAAAACGTTTAATTGAAGCGTCAATAATTCCTCAATGGGAACACCACTCGTAGTCATTCCCTTAATCAATAAGGTTTGTTGGCCGTGAGGTAACCTTCCTAATTGGATTTTTCGGTCGGGTTGATATAGCCAGTCGTCGTAAACGCCTGGAATTTTGTAGGCGTACTGATTGACCGCCGCTTCTTCGTAATTGAGTAGGGCAAATTCTAAAGTAAATAAACGGTCATTGGGTCGTAATTCAATGGTTGGATGACGCTGTAATTGGCTCGTTTGATTAACCATTTGATTATGGTCGCCGTCCAAATATTGATAATTGGTGATGACCAGCGGCGGTTGATTGGCGCTTTCTTGTTGGTAAAAATCTTTGGGGTGAAAACTGGTGATGCCGTTCATACTACCCAAATAGATTCGACCGTCATCCGCTCGAAAATGCGAAATTCGATTAAATTCGTGAAAGGAAAGTCCATCCTTGGGTAAATAGGTTTTTACGGCAAAACTCTTCTTATCAAATTGAATAATGCCATAATCGCTGCTCATCCACAAGTGGTCGTTCTCGTCTTCGTAAACGACGTAGAGATTATTATTGGGCAATCCATCTTTTTGCGTGAAAACTCGTTTTTCGCCCGATTGGTCCCACCTAATCAAGCCCCCGTCTGTGGCTAACCACCGAGTTCCGAGGGAATCTTCGTACAAATATTTGATATTATCGACGGGCAAGTATTGGCTACCGTCTCCTTTACTCCAATATCGTTCGACGATTTCTTTTCGGGTTACATCAAAAAGATACAATCCCCGATTGGTGCACAACCAAATAAATCGGTCGTCTTTTGGAATAAAATTGAGCACTACTGCTTCCGAAAAAGCCCATTTGGCCGCCTGTTTTTTCAGTAATTGAACGGAGTCTTGGTCGGTTTTTTTATAGACTAACCCATTTCCCGTTCCTGCCCAAACCGTTTGGTCACGAGCAATGAATAATGACCAAATATCGACGGGTTGCGTTTGGGTGTCGTCTAGCTGGTAGGGGTAGGTTTTGAGGGTTTGGGAGACGGGGTCAAATAAGCCCAAGTGGTCTTTGTCACCAATCCAAAATTGGTCATTACCATTGTGCAAAATAGGGCGGGACCAGTAATCGTAAATGCCATTTTCGTTGGCCTTATCCAACGGCAATTTCCCCCTATTCAGCAATTGCCAATTAGGAGTTTCGTTGCCTTGGGGAGTGATTTGGGTCAAGCCGCCCATTTCAAAATTGACCAGCAATTGGTCGCCCATTTGAGCAATTCCTCTCGCCGAATTGTTGTAGGGGCGTTGATTTTCTTCCGAAAAATAGAAGTGCCGCCGAAAACGATTGGGCGTAGTTTTAATTTGAGTAAGCCCAAAATCGTGGCCAATCCAAATATTACCAAACGGGTCCGTTAGGCGATGATTGATGTGGTAAAAAGAGGTGGGAAAGTCCTTAATTGAAAATTGACGAATGAGCTGCCCATTAAAATTAAATACTTGGAATCCGTCTTCCTTTGAGGTCCAAAAAGTGCTAGCCGAAGGGGCAGCAACAGTTGTTGCTTGCTCGTTGAAAATAATTTTTTCCAGTTGCTGGGATTCGTTCAATCGAAAAGCTTCGGTAGCGTTTTGCGCTATATTTTCGGCGGTCAAACAGATAGTATTTTCAGAAAAATAGACCTCATTTATCAGAGATTGTGTACTTAAAGGATATTCGCTAAGGATGCGCCCTTCTGGGGTGATTTCTACCAAAACATGAGCATCGTTCGCCCAGATATGGCCGTTTGGGGCAATCAGTTTAATGGTTAAATTGGTATATTTTTTCTCCAATGGAATAGCGGTGAATCCCGTTTTTGTAGAAAACGTAAGCAATTGCTGCTGCTCATTATTGGTGAAATAGAGCAAACCTTGGTCATCTCGAACCATTTCTCGAAAACGATGAAACTTCCAACTACCTACTTTTTTGAGAGCGATTTCGAAAGGTAAACCGTCGGGGAATCGTTCCGCAACGCTTTGAATCAATTCTTTTTGGGGATGTAGAAAAACGATACTTTCTTCGTCCCATAGCCACAACCAGCCACCGTTGTCCTGTCCAATTCGGCTGATGTTGTTAAAGTCGTAGCCGTGCGTTTCTGTAGTGTAAGTTTTGAAATGATAGCCATCAAAACGATTCAAACCAAAGCGGGTAGCGGTCCATAAAAAACCCATCTTGTCTCGAAAAACGACGTGCACCTCTCGGTGGGAAAGCCCCTCTTCGACGCCCCAATGACGGATACTAGCGGTGTAGTCTTGGGCTTGGCAGTGATTAATGATGATTCCTAGAAGTAGTAGGGCTATTGAGTTCTGTTTTATAAAAGATAAAATGTTGAAGCCCACCCGCTCCCGCTTGTCGGGCAGGTTTTTCCCAATACTCGGAGATAGCACGGTGTAATTCCCCCTTTTGAAGGGGGTTAGGGGGATGTTTCGTGCGAAATTACCGCTTAACATCCCCCTAGCCCCCTTCGAAGGGGGAAAATTCTGTGCAAAACTCC
>JBCCQK010000694.1:0-3645 GCA_039024375.1 Bacteroidota bacterium | reverse complement strand
GAACGGTAGGTTCGCCAAGCGTGTCCCACACAATACCCTCGAATGACCATTTCGACTTTAAAGGGGTCGCAAGCGATACCAACGGCTACATTTTCATCGGGTGTGGCTACCAACCAATTGGGACAAATATCCTTCGTGCTTTCCAAAAAATGCGTAGCTATTTGGTTCAACACCTGCCCTTTGTAGGGAATGGACCGAGACAGAATATGGTCAAAAGCAGAAATTCTATCCGATGCTACCATGACCAATTCGGAACCTACGGTGTAAACGTCTCTCACCTTTCCTTTGTAAAAGTTAGTTTGGCCAGGCAGGTTAAAATGAGTGGCTCGGACCGATTGTCGGGCTAAACTGCTTTGCGATTTCATACTTGTAGAGTCAAGAGATTAATTGGAAAATAATTATAGCCACAAATGTAATAATTTTACAAACTTCAACTTCGTTATTTTTATTTATCTTTTCTTTGCAAAGAATAGATAGGACTCACTATCTTTCATTTTAAATCAAACATATAATCAATCATTGGTATTTATTTAGGAGTCTCTTACAACGCAAACCGTTTACCGTAAACCGTTACCGTTGGCCGTTCGTTTAAGTAAATACTACAATAAAAACTGTTTAATGAAATCTTTAAGTAAAGTTTGTTTATTTGCCCTCAGTGCCCTTTTTCTAGCCGCTTGTAGTTCTACTAAGCCCTTGACTATGGATATGTCTTTGGAAAAAGGGGCTACTTTTGACTATGCCATTACCACCACCAACAATATGGGAATGTCCATGATGGGACAAGATATGTCCACAACGGGTAAGTCCGTTCAAGATTACAATTTTGTGGTCAAAGGGATTCAACCTACGGGAGCCACGGACGTTGATTTCAAAATTTCTCGAATGACCGTTGATTTGACCGTCCCGATGATGGGCGACATGTCCTACGATTCCCAAAAAGGCGAAGGTGATTCTAGTTCTCCTTTTGCTGGCCTAGGAGGGATGATTGGCAAAACCATGCAAGCTAGTTTTGATAGAAAAGGAAAAGTCACCAACATTGACGGTGCCGATGTCATCATGAAAGAAGTGCTAGGGAAAATGAAAGGTGGAGAGCAAATGACACAAATGCTGGATACTTACATTGGCGAAGAGTCTTTTAAGACTGCATTTAGCACGCTAACGGGTTTTTCCCAAGGAAAAGTATTAAAAGTAGGAGATACTTGGACTAAAACCATTGATACTAAAAGTGGCGTTACGCTAGCGTCAGATTATACCTACACCATTCGAGAACGCAAAGATGGGAAAGTAACCATCGACGTCAGTGGTGAATCTAAAAGCGACCCGAACGCTAAACCCATCGAAGCGCAGGGGATGAAAATTTCGTACAACTTATCTGGTCCCATTACGGGCGTTATCGTGGTGGATGAAAAAACGGGATGGGCCGAAACTTCTGATATTGAGCAAAATTTGTCGGGGAAACTGAAGTTAGGTGGTACGCCAATGGGTGATATGAACTTAGATGCGAAGATGAAGATTGGGGTGTCGGCGAAGCGGAAATAGTTGTTTGTTATTCGTTATTTGTTATTCGTTTAGGCGTTGACGAGCAATGTCTGAACGAATAATAGACTATCAAATCGATATGCGCATTGTTCTCTTTATATTACTGCTTTTAGGCTTCGATTTGGTCGTCTATCAAAGTGTTCAGTTGGCTATCCACGAATGGTCGTCAACGGCCAAATTGGTCGCAGGAGCCATTTTTTGGACGATACCTGTCCTTTTTATTTGTTGGTATATTTTTGGGCAAAACCAAGCCCAAGATAAATCAAAAGAAGGGAATTACCGACTCCAACGGTCCATTTTCCAGCTAATTTACTTGGCTAAAGTAGTTTTATTACTAGCATCAGGCCTATTTTTATTGATTCATCCCTTACTACAAACGCTCCACTATTTCATTCCTTCCATCCCCGTGCTCACTGAAAACACTCAACTTTTTGCACAAATAGCAGTTATTTTAGCATTGGGTTTATTCTTTTTGATGCTTTATGGCATCCTGTTTAATAGGCATCGGTACAAGATTCATCGAGTGTCGGTAAACCTGCCGAATTTGCCATCGAGTTTTTCGGGTCTTAAAATTGTGCAAATTTCAGATATTCACTCGGGAAGTTTTACCGATAAAGCACCATTGAAGAAAGGGATTGACCTCATTAATCAAGAGGCGGCCGATTTGGTTTTTTTTACGGGAGATTTGGTGAATTCAATTGCCAGCGAGATTGAACCTTACGTGGAAGTGTTCTCCCGTATTCAAAGTAAATACGGCGTTTTTTCTGGTTTAGGAAATCACGATTACGGAGATTACGTCAGATGGCCCAATCGAGAAATAAAAGAAGCTAACCTGCGTCGATTGATGGAAATAGAAAAAGTGATGGGCTGGCAATTGTTGATGAACGAAAATCGTCTGAAAAATATCAATGGTGTCTCCGTAGCCGTTATTGGCGTTGAAAATTATTCGGGAAGTCCTCGCTTCTCTAAATACGGAAAATTAGACGAAGCGTATCGAGGCGCCGAAAAAGCGGATATAAAATTATTATTATCGCACGACCCGTCCCATTGGGATGCGCAAATTCGACCCAATTTTCCCGATATTGATGTAACTTTTTCGGGACATACGCACGGTGCACAGTTCGGAATTGAAATACCTAAATTGTTCCGTTGGAGTCCCGTGCAGTACGCCTACAAGCAATGGGCAGGACTTTATCAAGCGGGAAAGCAATATTTATACGTCAATCGGGGTTTTGGTTATCTAGGTTATCCTGGTAGGGTAGGTATATTACCCGAAATTACGGTTTTGAATGTAGCTAGTGACTAGAAATTAGTGAATAGTTTAGGAGGTAAGTACTCGATAATTCTGAGGTAAAACGAAGGTATGGAAGCTAATTGTTTGGTCTAAGTATTGTGACATAATTAACACACTTTTTCAGACAGGATTACAGGATTTACAGGATACCCTCTTTCCCGTGACAAATCATGTTAATCTTGAAGTCGGCTCGATTATGCAGCGGGCGAGTCATGTCAAAAAAAACTATATCGTTAATTTCGTCTGATTACCTAACTAGTCACTAATCAACAGTCACTAGTCACTAGTCACTAGTCACTAGTCACTAAATGCTTAAAATATGAAAGTTAGTCAAATAATTTTTGGTTCGTTTTTATTTTTGTTGATGTCTTGCGGTAGCGATTCCGTTTCGGAAAAGCAAAAAGAATTACTAATCGGCCGCTGGTCGTTGGTCGAGGGCAGTCGTAATGGAAAGGTAACCGAATCGCTTCGAGATACTTATTTTGAGTTTACGGCGGAAGGAAAGATGTCCACAAATTTACCTATCCCTGGAGGAAAGGAAAGTCCCTATCAGATAGAAGAAAATATTATTACCCAAACCATCTTGAATGATTTGAAAGTTCAATACACCATTGAAGAATTGACGCCCTCGATGTTAAAGCTAGCGGCTAAACTGCGTGGCTACGATTTTGTTTTTCAGCTAGAAAAGGAAAATCCATCAGAAGAAAGTTTGAGCGCCCGATGAATTTGGAACTTTGAGGGCTGGCTATTTAAAACTTTTTTTGCTAAATAGTTTACATATAATTAAAATTAAAAATTGATAGAAGTTTGAT
>JBCCQK010000693.1:0-3670 GCA_039024375.1 Bacteroidota bacterium | reverse complement strand
GCTCTATCTTCCTCAGATGCCGTTTTTTATTCTTGGGAAACCGCAAAAGATATTTTAGCAAAACGAACACGCGCTTAAAATTCAATCATAATTCAATCAGACCGATATAATTTAGCAACTCCTTCCCATAGTGAAAGTTTACCATCTACTTCTACACATTTTTTATGTAAAGAGATGAGTAGTTTAAAGTGGGAAACTTTTCTTGAGGAACCAGAATTAGTTCATCGTCATTTAACCATGTCAACTTTCCAACAACTTTATCCAAATAGTACCAAATAGCTTTACAACAAAGTAATTTAATTCTTGTCTGCTCTGGCGATATTTGCTCTAAAAAGACTACTGCTAACTGGGCGATAAAATCGTATTCAAATGAAATTTTTATCTTTCTCTTTTTACGAGGAGACTCTTTGATAATAGTCAAATCGTTTTTCCAATGATAATTATTTTCGATTGTATCGAAAATGCCTTTTTCTAGTTCATCTTGACTTAATTCTAAATTATATTCATTGCTCAAATAAGTGAAAATATTCTTAAAAGAGTTTAATAAAAATAACCGCTTACTTTCGTCTGATAAATTCCAGAATTGTGAAAAATCCATAGACTTATTTACGCCTATTATTTTTTTACTACCGAAGAAATTGTCTTCACCTGAATCATTAAATATTATGGTAATTGAATCTATATTTTCGTTATGTAATAGTCCACTTAAACTGTTTAAATATGCATAAAATATAGGATAGCACAATAGGTTGAATTCCCTTTTCGTATTTACTTCAAAGGCACATCTCACATCAAATTTAGGTCCTTTTATATCCATTAGTCCGCTGCGTTTTGTAAAATTATATTAGGTCAGTTCCTGTTGATAATCACCTTCAACACCTAGGTATTTTAGTAAATTCTTTATTTCTTAAACTTTAGCAGCTTCGTTCCAACTAGTTTTTCGACACAAATTAAGCATTAAAACTACTTATTCCCCGACTATTCTTACCTTTCACCCTCTAATTCCGTCAAATTCCCACCAAATCCTAATTTTTGGCAAATATTTTGCAACTTCTTAATATGTCCATAGTAATTTAATCAAAAGAGTGGAACACACATATCCAAATAGCCACTCAACTAAGGCATAGCTTCAAAGAAAAGGCTGTTGTCTTAACCAAACTTAATTTCTCACAAACCGATGCACAAGAACCGATTCCATGACACATGGGTCCTACCATTATTGGTATGGCTACTCACTAGTTCTTACCTTATTGCCCAATGCCCAACTACCAAAAGTGCCTCTTTTGCCATGGTAGAACAGGGACTTCCTTCACGGGAACGCTTGCAACCCATTGACTTGTTGGCCAATCCTGCCGACACCGCTTTTTACAAAAATTTACAACTCAGTCAAAATCATTTCCTTTGCTTTGAAGTAGGGATTCAAGAGGTGACGCTCAGTGGAACTGACCCAAAAGGCGACGCTTTTGCTTGTGAGGAGTTCGTTTGGGTGTACGATTCGGTCTTTTTGTGTAGCAATACGATTAGGACGCCGAGAGTCGTAGCGGGCAAAATTCTAACTGAAACGGGGGTTCCCGTTCCCGATATTGCCATTGGTCTGGCGAGTAATAATTTGAATTACTTTAAAGGTACGGACGAAAGTGGTACTTTCTTTTTTGAAGATTTTGAGACGGAAAATTATCAATTAAAACCGGGAGTTCCCTTTGTCAATAACGTTAGAAATGGCGTATCCACCTTCGACGTATTATTATTGCAAAAACACATTCTGGGTTTACGTTTATTAGATTCGCCCTACAAAATCATTGCGGCCGACTTGAACAGTTCGGGAGATATTACGGCCTTTGATATGTTGTTACTACGGCAATTAATTCTATCAATGATTGAAGAATTTCCCAATACACCTTCTTGGAAATACGTGGATGCCAGCTACGGATTTACCGACCCTAAAAATCCATTGCAAGAAGATTATCCCGAATTTATAGATTTGGATATGGAGCAGTTGGGGCCGCAGTTGGACAACCGATTTGTGGCAATTAAAATGGGCGATTTTAATAATTCGGTTCGACTTGGGACAGCGGCGAGACAGCGAAGCCGAGAAGGGAAACCTTTTGTTACTTTACAGTCGGCCGACCAACTACTGTCCGTCGGAGAAACCACAGCAATCAATCTAAACTTTACGGAAACACAAACTATTTCAGGATTACAATTCGCTTTGCAGTTGGATTCGGATAAGCTTACTATTTTGTCCGTAGAAAGTAATGTTGTCCCGTCCAATGATTATCGAATTGGGTCCGATGGGAAATTGCTAGTGAGCAGTACCTATCCAACGACTCTGCGTTTTGAAAAAGGAGAATCTCTATTGAAAATACGTATTCAAGCCAAAGCTGAAGGACAACTGAGCGAAAACATTCGATTAACTCCCCAGATTTTACAGTCAGAAGTTTACCAAGACGATACGGAACTCAGTCCCTTAGCGTTAACGTGGAAAGCAAAAACGTCGGCTACCGATTTGCGATTATTCGACAATTATCCGAACCCATTTTCCACTCAAACTAATTTGCCTTTTTATTTATCCACTGGAAACGAAGTTACTTTAACTATTTTTGATGGCAATGGTCGCATTATTGAACAGCTACAGCAGTACTTCAACCAAGGCCATCAAACCATTGAATTGACGGACGTTTTTCCAAAGACAGGGTTATACTTTTATCAGCTATCGACGCCAGCTAGTCGAGCAACGGGTAAACTCAACGCTATCTTTTAGGCATTCATACGTCTCGTTCAAAGTATAAATAAATGTAAACAGCAGACCCAAAATTAGTCGCATCCGTGGAAGCCAATCGCCAACCGTCGGCCGCATAATCGTTCAACTTTCCTTGAATATCTCTCGCCGAATCCTTTGCAATATGTTCTCGGTCGAAGGTTAGCTTTGAGTAATACACGAGGGTTTCTACTTTGTATTCTTTCATAATTATGTAGTTGTAGGAATCTAAGGAAAATGTAAAATTACAAACCCGCCAGACTACTGTGCGGGCTGGTTCAAAATCTAAAAGTATTGACAATCAATAAGTTAAAACTTTGAAAATGTAAATTTATTTTTTCATTATTCCTAAAAAGTTAAGTAGCTATTCAGCACTAACTAGTTTTCACTTAAAAAAGGTAAAGTGGGTAGAGTGATAGTCAATGCTGCGCTCAAAAAAGACTTTATATACTAAATGAACTCTGTACCTTTATGGTAAAAAAGAGTACCGCACAGTCACAAGGTAAGAAAAAATTAGCTGGCTGTTCTATCGTACCAAAGCGCAATATCTTCTGTTGTGAGGGTGCTGAAAAATATTAAAAATACACTTCAATAACCTAACAACCAGCTTTTAACCGCCAATATAGTAAAAGAGGTGGTTGGTGAGGGGGAAAAAGGGGTAAGCGAAGTCAAATTATGGAAAGTTGTCACACTTTATTACGAATCAATGACGCAAATAAAAAAGGCAACCCAACAAAAGTAAATAAAATCACTTGATAATAGGCAGGTTCTTGAAATTTATTCTAAAAAAATATTCATCGAAACCCCTTTATTTTTTTGACAACTAGTGATTAAAATATTAATAATTAATTCAATTTAAAAGCTAGTCAGTTGATAAACAGAATTTTAATTTTAGGAATGGGTGGGTCAAAT
>JBCCQK010000692.1:0-3671 GCA_039024375.1 Bacteroidota bacterium | reverse complement strand
CAATTTAACAATATAGCCATTCAACGATACTGAACTTAATCATACAGATGATTTTATTTAGCTTGATGACTTTTTATACAACTCTGCCTTTTCTATTATTAGATTTTGAAAAGTATTTTTTGGTTCTTAGACAAAAGCTGTAATTACCAGAGGGGCGATTTAAGTGCCCCTTTGGTTTTCATCGAAATTAAGGGGGTGCATCAAAGCGCTATTGATACCCCACATCTTTTTTGAGGCAAGAAGGTGCATCGCACCGACAGCATTTGTATCAAAAGTTAGTCAACTTGTACTTCCCAAAGGTGCATCGCACCGACCACATTAGCTCTTTTTAACAAAGGTGGTCGGTGCCATGCACCTTTGTTACTTGGTTTTAGCAACAAATGATACAAAGATTGCCAGTACTACGTACCTTTTTGCTTTCAAATAAACTTATGGGGTATCGATAGGCATCAAAGCGACCCCTTAATTCCACTACAAGATTTATTGAAGAACCATTTTTTACTAAAAGTTATAAGAAAAATTACATCCCCAAAGGCTGCCGACGACGAGCCGAAGTTTTTGCTTCGTCCGAAACCATCATGGGCGCATCTTCCGCAAAACGGTAACAAGGACTAGCCACCTTAAACATATTAGCTGCGCCCATATCCATATAAGTACCCGATACTCTGCTTTGTCCGTTGAACTGAAATGTCCAATCTACGCTGCCGTTAACGGAGTTGCCATAGGGCGCTTCTAGTCCCGCATCGTGGAATAAAGCAATGTCGAAACAATCAGATTCCGTGAAGAAAATCCAACCGTAGGAAGAACAGGAATTGACCGTGTAATTGCCGACAATCTGTCCCGAATTGCCCATTACTACTAGTTCGGTAGAGCATAAATTATTATCGCTTCTACCCATCAATGTAACTCGAATGCGGTTCTGTTGGAACATTTCGGAGGATAGTGTCCGTAGGTCTTCTTTGTTAGGATTCACAAGTTCCCGACCTTCTGGAGTAACTAAAGTAAGGTTGTGTCCTTCATTGTATAGTTGACATAATTCTTCATTGAAAGTGGTCACAGCTTCGTACTTTGCTAGACGCTTATTAATAATTTTGTTCGTTAAAAATGAAAAGTTAAGCAAGGCAATAAAGCCAATCAATAGGATTGATTTGTAATTGTACATGTTGTAAAAAAGGGAGTTTGTCGTTGTGCGGTGACTGCCTTCATACGAGACGAACTGGTCAAAATTTGAGATTTAATTCCGTACAACTTTAAGGTTTTGAAAATAGTGTTTTAGTGTAGTGGTTCGTGACTAGTTGAACAAGGTGCTATTTCTAAAACCTTTACTCTTTTTAAAAACTGTCACAATCACGCTTTGAACCACTAGGCAAATAACCAATTGGTTATTCGAATTTTGTTGAAAATATTTTTGAGGAAAGTTTCTTTCGGTAGCAGACTGGTTCTTGTTATCAAAATAAGTAGTAACAACGGAACGTTTTGTACCTTATAAAAAATAGGTGGTGGTAATGGTGAGAGTAAGTTCAATTACTGTGCCAAATATTATTAATTTTTTTAATGTATAAATTGGCACTTCCTTAAATAAATCAGCTGTCAATCTTAAAAATTGCTGGAATTGTCGAATAAAACAGCCGCATTCGAAAGTAAAAACTATCTTTGACTAGGATGAATCTTAATATCTACCTATTAAGTAACTATAAAAGTAACTCGACTCTCCAGAGTCGAAACCTGTAACTCGACTCTCCAGAGTCGAAATCCTTAAAAAAACAACCATGCTAGACAAAGGAAAAAAAGCGTACGATTTCATAAAAAAGGTAAATAAAGCCACTAAAAAGAAAAGAAAAATGAGTTCAGAAAAAGATTCGGGGCGTTCCAACCACGCCGATACCATCATCCGCAACCACGTTATCTGGTCAATGGGCGCAGGAATGATTCCTATTTTGATTGCCGATATTTTCGCCGTTAGTGCCCTACAATTGGACATGATTCGTCAGTTATGCCGAGTGTATGACGTTGATTTTCAAGAAACACAGGGCAAAGCGCTAGTAACGTCACTAACAAGTTCGGCCTTGGCCAGAATAGGGGCGGGCAGTGTCATTAAGTTAATTCCTGGATTGGGTTCTTTCATCGGTGGAGCGACGGTTTCTGTTTTTGCGGGTGCTTCTACCTACGCCTTGGGCGAAGTATTTAAAAAGCACTTTTCTTCGGGGGGCACGATTTTAGACTTCGACCCCGACCGATTGCGCAAGTACTATAAAGAAAAATTCGAAAAAGGCAAAAAAGTGGCCAAACAGTGGGATAAAGAATCCCGAAAGAATGACGGCGACAACTTCAGCGACCCTACTGCCGAAGAAATGGCTCCTCCACCCAAAGCGGCTAAAGAGTCCACGCCCAAAGCAAAAAAATCGAAGGTTGCCCAATCGACGGACGAAGTGATGGATAAGCTGAAAAAATTAGCGGAGTTAAAAAATGCGGGTATCATCACCGAAGAAGAATTCAATCAGATGAAGCAGCGGATTTTGGATAAGTTTTAGACTGGATGCTGGATGCTAGTTTCTAGTATCGAGTATCCAGAAACTAGCATCCAGTATCCAGTACCTAGAAATCGCAAGAAGGCCCATTAACCTTCAACCATTGTTCTTTCTCTTTATAATCGGGCATGACCGATTGGACGATTTTCCAAAACTTGTCCGAATGGTTCATTTCTATCAAATGGGTTAATTCGTGAATAATGACATAATCAATCACATCGTCGGGAGCAAAGAGTAGGCGAGTAGATAGGTTGATATTATTGCGAGTGGAACAACTGCCCCAATTAGAAGAATTGTATTTTAGGTGAACCCCTTTAATGTCTTTTTGGAAATATTCTTGGTTGAGTTCGTGGACTCTTTGGTTGATTTCGGGGTGGAAGTCTTTGCCAATTACTCGACTCAGTAAAGTTTTAGCGCTTTTGTTAATGGACAAGGGATGAGCGTCTTTGACCAGTTTTAAATGTATGGTATTGCCTTTGAGATTAGCCCCAAAAGTTTTACGGTCTTCGGAGGTGACGACCAGTTGATAGGTTCTTTTACCAACTTGTAAGGTGTCACCCGTTTGGTAAATTTTTGGAAAAAAGCGCTTGCGCAACATTTCACTATTCATCAACTGTTTTTCTACCCAACGGGTAAACCACCCAAATTGATTCTTCTTTTGTTTCTTATCCATTTGAATCGGTAGGCGTAGGATAGCCGCCGTCTTGCCAATAGAAACACGAACATTATTTCGATATTCTTGATATACTTTTGCGGGAACTGGCTGGCCACCAATTTCTATAAATGTGTGCTGCAATTTCCTCATATCTTCTTTTTTGCGGTGTTCATAAAACAGTATATTTTGTGTTTGATGTAAAAAAGGTAATTATATATAGGAGTAATAAAAAAGTGAATGTAGGAATCACTTTTCATCATTATTTAGTTAGAAGCAAAACTGTCTATAAATCTTTTGGTGTGTAGCTTATTCGAATTTTATACAAAAGATTGGCAAGAAATAAAGTTATGATAAAGATTTTATTAGAACAACCTTTTCTTTAAATTATTCCTTGAATAGCGCCGTTTTCTAGTATTTCCATTGGGCTAAACGGATAAAAAGAAAATTTAATCTTTCTTCTGTAAACAAGCGTCCTACTTCTTAGGTTT